>NZ_SZZM01000003.1:302710-605421 GCF_005281615.1 Rhodoligotrophos defluvii
CATGAAGATGGCGTAATCGGTGATTGCGTCCACGAGCAGCCGATAGCGGTCCCCCTCGGCAAGTGACGCTTCGAAACGATCGGTGCGTTTCATCCACTCTCTTCTCCCCGCAGCGCGATCTCGCACCGCATCGATCCTCAACGCGGACCATCGTCTGCCGGTTCCATCGGCTATGTTCGTGCACAGAGAAATTGCATCGCCCCCGCACAGCTTTGGCCATCATCGTGTCGGACGGCGGCCCGCCTTGTACCCGCTGTGCAATGCCGCGGCCGGCACACGGCAAGGAACGTATGACCGTGCCGTTGCATTGTCCTGCCGAACGAACTCTCTCTGCGTGGGCTAAAGACGCTAGCGCGATTGAGGCGGTGGCATAGGGCGGCACGCTCGGGCGTGGACCGCAACGTCCACGGCTACCGGAGGACACAATGAACACAGAACGGCTGGTGATGGAGATCGCACAGGAGATCGCCGCGGAATTCGAGCAGAAGATTGCGGAAAACGGCGGCCGTGGCATCAATCCGGCCGATATCGCCCGATGCATTCTCCTGCGGCTCGACGCGCTTGATCTCTGCATCATGCCTAAGGAGCCGACCGTGGACATGGTGATTGCCAACTTGTCCATGACCAATGCGCCCTTCGATGCAGTGCCGGTTATCGAAGAAAAATACCGGGCCATGGTGCGTGCCGGGGCGCTTTCGCTGCTGCCCCTGCCGCAGCGCATCTGACAGGGGCAGGCACCCGGTTGCAGAACGCCTTCGTCTGGACCGAGAAGTTGGCAAGCCAAGGGAACCGAATTCCCCAGCCGCGCCTTATTCGCGCAGCACCGCCGGCATGGCCGGGGGTGAAGGCTCGATGACGGAATTTACGTGCAAAGACGGAAATCAGCCTTGCTGAAGATGCAGCGTTCAAGCGGCGAAGCGGTTGGCGAGCACGCGAGGCCGGTCGAGGGGCCCACGCGGGGGCGCGCCTCCCTCGACAGGATCATCAAGCCCGGCCAGAACTGCTGGTGTGTGGCCCAGGCTGATCGTGCAACGGTCCTCGTCGACGGCGCGGCCTATTTCGGGCAGCTCGAGGCAGCATTGCGCGCCGCCCGACATGCGATCACGATCCTTGGCTGGGACTTCGACGGGCGCATTCGCCTACGCGCCGACCAAGATCCTGAAACATCGCCGCCGCTCGGCTGGCTGCTGCGCAAGCTGGTGGAAGAAAGCCCCACGCTCGAGGTTCGCATCCTGGTGTGGAGCATGGCGGTGCTGCACGCGCCGGGAGAGCCGACCTCGCTGGTTTTCGGCGCGGCCTGGCAGGAACATCCCCGTATCCACGTCAAACTCGATACGCATCATCCCGTCTATGCAGCCCATCATCAGAAGATCGTCTGCATCGATGATCAGTTGGCCTTTGTAGGCGGGATGGACTTGACGGTTCAGCGGTGGGACGACTGCACCCACAGCGCCGGCAGCCCCTTCCGGTTGACGCCGGACGGCAGGACCTATCGCCCGGTGCACGACATTCAGATGCTGGTCGATGGAGACGCCGCCCGAAAGCTGTGCACGCTCGCGCGGGAACGTTGGCAGGCGGCCACCGGCGAGGCGCTCGCACCCTGCCCTTCCGCAGACGGCGTGGACTTATGGCCGACCAATCTCGCTGTGGATTTCCGCCATGTGCCCGTCGCGATCGCCCGCACCATGCCAGTTATGGGCGATCAGCCGAGCATCGAGGAGGCCGAGCGGCTCACGCTCGATGCCCTGCGCGCGGCGCGGCGCTCCATCTACATCGAGGCGCAATACCTCACTGCGCGCTCGGTGGGGCGCATGCTCTGCGAGCAGCTCGAACGGCCCGACGGCCCCGAGATCGTCGCGGTGATCACTTACGAGTCGAGCGGGGTGATCGAGCGTTTCATCATGGCCAACAACCGGGACCGGCTGCTGCGCACCCTGGCCAAGGCCGATCGCCACGGCCGGTTTTACGCCTGCTATCCCGTCGTGCCGAGTGACGGCGGCGAGCAGCTGCTGCACGTCCATTCCAAGCTGATCATCGTCGACGACCGCTTCCTGCGCGTCGGCTCGTCCAATCTGAACAACCGTTCCGCCGGACTGGACAGCGAATGCGACTTGGGGATTGAGGCGGCCACGCCGGATGTTGCCGCAAGCATCCGGCGCATTCGCGACCAGCTGCTCGCCGAGCATCTCGGCAAGACCGAGGAAGAAGTGACCGCCGCGATCAAGCGGGAAGGCTTGATTGCTGCCGTGAAACGGTTCTCGGGCGATAACCGGGGCTTGAGGCCCTTCCCCGCCATGTCGGACCAGGGACCGAAAGGCGAACTGTTCGGCACGGCGCTGCTGGACCCCAAGCGGCCATACCGCCTCCTCCGCTTCTTCAAGCCGCGGATCGGCCGGCGCCGCCGTCGCCGCTGACGGCCTTCATTGCTTTCTGCGCAAGACCAGCTCGCTTATGCCGAATGATGCAAGCCCGAGCATCAGCGGCCCGAGGAAGTAGACGCAGCGGAACAGCAGCAGCGGCCCGATCAGGTTCTTGCCCGGCACCACATAAAGAACCACGCTTTCGATGACGCCGAGGCCGCCGGGCACATGGCTGATCATGGTGGCGCTATTGGCCAGAACATAGGCGGAGGCGGTCTGGAAGTAG
Source organism: Rhodoligotrophos defluvii (assembly GCF_005281615.1). NCBI lineage: Bacteria > Pseudomonadati > Pseudomonadota > Alphaproteobacteria > Hyphomicrobiales > Rhodoligotrophaceae > Rhodoligotrophos > Rhodoligotrophos defluvii. The sequence continues at coordinate 305,357 of NZ_SZZM01000003.1, forward strand.
CCGACGTCCGCCGCCGCCGCGAGCACTTGGTGCAGGCAGGCGGCCACCAGCGCGAAGTTCAGCGGCCCAATGATGATTTGTCCCAGGGCGAGCCGCATCGGCGGCATGTGCAAGGTCCAGCCGCGGATGGTGAGCGGCTTGCGGAGCTTGGCCGACAGCAGGACATACAGGCCGGCAACGGCCAGCATGCCGAGGCCGAAGGCCATGACCACATTCGTGGACAGACCGGTCATTTTCACGGCGAGCTCCGTGTCCAGTATCAGCGCCACGCCACCGAGGATGGTTAGGCCGAGGGCCACGGTCATGCCGCAAAACAGCATCAGCTTGGCCACGTCGCCGGCGCCGAGCCCCCAGCGGGAATAGAAGCGATAGCGGATCGCGCCGCTGCTCAGGCCGGCAAAGCCGATGGAATGGCCGAGAGCCAGGCTGGTGAACGAGGCGATCGCCGCCTGCCGATAGGGCAACGGCCGCTCGACATAGCGCAGGGCGAGATAATCGAAGCCGGTTAGGCACAGGTAGCTCGCCGCCGCGAACAGGCCCGCGAGCGCCAGACGATAGGGCGGGACCGAGCGGATCGATGCGAGGATCTCCGCGAGGCTGTATTGGCTCAACGTCCTGTACAGAAGGCCGACCGCCAAGATGGTGATGCCGATGCCGATCCAGGTCGCCCAAGTGGCCTTGCGCTTTCGCTTGTCTGAAGGATCGTCCTGCTGCGTCGCAGAAGGGACCTCGGCCGCCGCGGTCGGCCTATAGGGATAATTCATCGCGTTGACCTGGATTCGAAACACCGAGGCATGCGGGGAAAACGCGCCCGGCGCCGCTGCGATCCATATCGGTTAGGCCTGATCCCCGGGCGTTGCGCCCAGCGTGAAATCGACCGCAAGCGGCAGATGGTCAGAGGCAATGCGCGCCAGCGGCGTCATCACCGTGCCGACGCGGGTCACGGTGACGGGGCCGCGGATAAACACGTGATCGATCCTGCGCACGGGAAAGGCGCTGGGATAGGTTCGGTGGCGGGGACCGGCCAACGTATACTGGACGTCGCGCAGCTCGCTCACGATGCGTCTGTAGAGCGGCGAGCGCGACGTGGTGTTGAAGTCACCGACCAGGCAGACCGGCCCGGTGCAGGCAGTATGGCCCAGCCATTCTGGGCCCAAGAGAGCCTCGATTTGCTTGAACCTCTCCCTGCGGCGAAGCCCGAGATGGGTGTTGATCAGCTGCAGGCTCTTGCCCCCGATGCGCAAGGTGGCCCACATGGCGCCGCGCGGCTCGCCCCAGAAGCGGCCATGGGCGGGCAACGCCTCCGCCTTGACCAGCACCGCCGGCTCGGGCGTCAGAATCGCGTTGCCATACTGCTCCTCCATTACCCTCAGGGTGGCATGGAACAGCATCTGCATGCTCAGCGCGTCGGCGATCGCCTGGGCCTGGTCGATAAAGCCCGTACGCCTTCGGTTTACGTCCAGCTCCTGCAGGCACACGATATCCGGCTCCGCCGCTGCGATCACCTCGGCGATCCGCGTCGGCGATAACTCCCCGTCGAGGCCGAGGCAGCGGCGGACATTGTAGGTCAGCAGGCGCGGCAAGGCTCCTCCATGGCTGCACAGTCTTCACCAGCCGATTGCCGGGCGGGTGATCATCAGCCAGAAAATCGCAAGCACCGCGAAGAACGCGGGAAAACCGAAAATGAACCAGGTTCGGAACAGCCGGTAATAGCGGTCGGGCAGCGGCGTCCGACTGGCGGCGGCCGCAGCGGCAAGGTTGCGCATCTCCATCTGCATCCACACGACCGGCAGCCAGAACAGGCCGGTGACGATATAGAGAATGATGGAGAGCACGATCCATCCTTCGGTGAGCGCATAGCCGGTGATCTGGGCCAGCAGAACCCCGGTGACGGGCTGGGCCACCACGGCCGTGGCGGTGAACAGGAAATCGGCCACCACCACGATGCGCGCCACGCCAGCGATCAGCGCCGCATCGCCCGTGCGGTGCGCCAACAGCATGAAGAAGGCGATGCCGGCGCCCGTGCCCAACAGTACCGCTGCGCCGATCACATGCAGGTATTTCAGCAGGAAATAGGCCATCACCGTTCATCCAGGGTCGCCAGGGCGATAAAATGCAGCACCAGGATGGGCCAGATCTTCAAGAGGGGACCCAATGGCTCGGCCCACAGCTCCGGCAGCAGGATCGTGCCAGCGGTCGCGTAAAACAGCGAGAGGAAGATGGCGCCGTAAAGGCCTGCGCGGGCATAGGGCCGATAGACGAGCATTAAGCCCACCACGATGTCGGCCAGCGCGCCGGCGATCACCGAGGGGCCGGCCAGGGCCCCTGCCCCCGTCCTGTGCATGAGATCCTCGCCGATTTCGTAGCCCACGGTCAGCGAAATGATCCCGGTACCGAGCCAGAACATCGACAGCACGATGAAGGTGAGCGCCTTGAGGAAGTAGAGCTTGGCGAACCATCGCTCCTGCACGGTAGCCGGCATCCGCGTGAGAGCGGTACTCAGGCTCTGCGGGGCGATGCCGGTAATCTCGGTCCATTGCGCCGGGGACCCTACAGCGCCGCGCAGGATCTCCTTGCGGACGGTGGTGCGCATGGGCGGCCGCCAGCCGAGCTGCCCGACCATGTCGCCCAACTTGTAGAGCAGGCTCTCCACGGGCCCGGGCAGCCTGATGCTGCGCGCCGGCGGCCAGCCGAGCCAGCGCCGATACAGCGCGACGATATCCGCCATGCTCAGCCGCTCGGGCCCGGCAAGCTCGAGAGCCACTCGGCTCGGCGCGCCGGGGGTGAGGAACAGGGCGACTGTGTCCGTCACATCATTGAGCTGCACCACCTGGAGTTCGCCGGTGTCGCCCATGAGCGGCAGACGAGGCAGGGCAGCGAGACCGCGGAACAATGCGCTGGCGCCGAAGACCGGGCGGCCGAGCACCACCGATGGCCGCAGGATCACCCAGTCGAGGTCCAAGGCCATCAACGCCTGGTCGCCTTCGTATTTGCTCTCCGAAAAGCGGGACACCGCCCCGCGGTCGACGCCGATCGCCGAGAAATGGATCACCCGGCGGATGCCGAGGCGGGCGCAAGCCTCGAACAGCGCGGCCGCTCCGCGCGCATGGACCGCCACATCCTCCCGCGGGCTGTCCTGCAACACGCCCACGCAGTTCACCACCGCCTCGATGCCGGCGAGGTGCCCTGCCCAATCATCGGCACCGGCTTGCGCCATGTCGAGGACCACCACCGCGGACACCGCAAGCGGCAGCGGCGCGCCGGCATCGCGCACGGCCGCAACGATTTCATGGCCATCGGCGGCAAGGCGAGCCACAATGGATCCACCGATCAGCCCCGATGCCCCCGTAACCAGCACTTTCATTCCCGTTGCCTTCTCCTTGGCGGGCCAAGCCGAACCGAGCCGCACGAGCCAAGCGCGAAACCGGCGCGGGCATGAGAACGTTCCCTCGGCCCGGCGGCGATGCTCCCACCCAACAAGGGGGAACGTTCTCCCGCGCTGGGCCGTTGGATCTCAATCACGGCATTTCACGGGCCATCGCAATGATGAGGTGATCCCATGCCAGCAAAATCGAAAGCGCAGCAGATGGCAGCCGGCGCTGCTCTGGCTGCCAAACGTGGCGAGAAGAAGAAGAGCGAGCTCAAGGGCGCTTCGAAGTCGATGGTTGAGTCGATGAGCGAGAAGGAGCTGCACGACATGGCATCCACCAAGCGCAAGGGCAAGCCGGAACACGCCTCCAAGAAGTCGTGACGCGGAAGCCGTCGTGCTTCTCGTTGGAGCAAAGGAGATCCCATGAGCAGCAAAGCCCCGCCCGTTCCGCCCGCTAACCGCACCGACAAGGGCCCGCGGGACGAGAACGCCAGGCTCGGCCAGCAGAACGGCTCGAAAGTTCCGGAAAATCCGGACAAGCAGGGCCAGACCGGCAATGTGAAGGAAAACACCACCAATCAGGGTTATCAGCAGGACCGCTGATCACAGCCTGACGTGATCGATCGCAAAGCCGCTCTCGGGCAGGGTCGGCATGCGGTTGAGCTTGATCGAAAGATCCTGCTCGGGCACCCGGTAATGCATGCAGAGCAGCAGGCTTGTCGCCTTCTTGGTCAGCTCGAGGGTGATGCGCTCGCCGGGGCAGCGATGACCGGTGAACACATTGCCGGCCCCCTGCGGCACCAGCGTATAGAGATCGTTGTCCCAGGCCGAGAACCGCTCGGGGCGAAAGGCGTTCGGCTCGGGCCAGATCTGCGGGTCGTGGTTGGTGCCGTGGAGGTCGAGCAGCACCCACTGGCCGGGCGGGATTGCGAAAGCCTCAAAGGCAAGCATCTCACGGGCAATGCCGCCAATGAAGGGGAAGAACGGATAATACCGCCGCACCTCCTGGGCAAAGGCTTCAAGGTCCCTGTCCGCGTGTGGATCGAGGCCCTTTGCCAGGTCCGGGAGGCTGTGGAGCGCATGGGCCGCAAACACGATGAAATGACCCACGGCCACGGTAGGACGCAAGAGGTTGATCAGCTCGACTGCCGCAGCTTCCACCGAAAGCGGCTGGCCATCGAGGTCCCGGTGCTGAGCGATGCGCATCAGCGGGGCTTCGGGTGAGATGTTGAGACGCCCCGCCCGTGCGTCCTCGATGAGCGACCCGGCCCAGCGCTCGGTCTGGCGGCGGCGCCAGCGCGCCTGCCAGTAAGCCGGACCGAGCACCGACACCATCTCGATCATGTCGGAAAGGCTGCGGGTCAGGGCGCCCGCATCGATGCTGGCGAGCGGCGCGCCGGTCCATTCGCATACGGCCCGGGCAATGATCCCGTTCACCTCGTCGAACAGCCTGACCGGCTGGCGCTGCGGCCATTGCGCCGCGACAAGCTGCCAGTGCCGGCTGAAGAGCTCCGTCAGCCGCGCGATGGACGGCTCGGTCATCAGCCCCATGAACATGGCTTTTCGCTGGCGGTGGGCGGCATCATCCAGCATTTGCACGCTGCCCTTGTCCTGGAGCAGCTTCACCACACGGCCCGGCATGGCCGCACCCGTGCGCGTGAACCGGTCGCCGTCATAGAAGAAGCGGGCGGCCTCGGCGCCGCCCATGCAAAGGACGTCGCGCAGCATCAGGCGCGTGCGGAAGACATTGCTGCCCAGTCTATGGCGGCGTCGCGCGATATAGTCATAGCCATCGCGGAGCAAGGCCAGAGTGCCGTCGAATTCTGGCGCGCGGGGTATCGCGTGCTTCGCCGCGGTTGCTGTATCGGGGCTGGCGGCCACTGACATTCTCCGGACAAGAGCGGGCGTAGGCCGATCGGTGCAGGCAGAACGGCGTGGGCCGCGGGACCGTTCCTCTCAGGACTTGCGTCAGCGGCCGTAAATCCGGTCGAGCACCCTGGCGATGTCGAGCAGACGTTCGGCGGCGGGATCGTAACGACGGCACGCGGCAAGCTGCTTTACCCAGGCCACCCCGGCCCGGCCGCCCCAGGCATCCGGCGGCGAGGTCAGCACCTCTCGCGCAGTGCCGCGATAGCGCTCGGCCGTGAAATCATAGAACGAGCCATTCACGTTGCGCAGCGCGACGCCGCCCCGAGTGCCGTAGAAGGCTGCGGAAATCAGCGCATCCATGCCGGCCTGCAGCCGCCAGGAACAGGCCAGGCGCACCACCGTGCCCGTCTCCAGGCGCAACGTGGCATCCGCGTAATCCTCCACTGTGCGAGGTTGCGGTGGCAGCGGCTTGCCGCCGGCCAGAAGATGGCCGTTCACCTCCGCCACTCCGGGGAAATCGAGCGTCCATAGGGCGAGGTCGACCAGATGGACACCCAGGTCCATGACGCAGCCGCCGCCGGATAGGGCTGGATCATAGAACCAGCTCTTGTCCGGACCATAGGCGTTGTGAAACACCAGTTCGACCGCGTAGATCTCGCCCAGCTCGCCCGATTGGACCAGATCCCGGACGCGGCGCATGCCCTCGGTAAAGCGGTAGGAGAAATCGACCGCCAGCAGGCGGTCGGCCCGCCGCGCCGCCGCGAGCACCATTTCCACCTCCCGAGCGGTACGGCCGAGCGGCTTCTGACAGAACACCGCGGTGCCGCGCTCCAGCGCCGCGATCGACTGCTCGGCATGGAGCGCGCTGGGTGTCGCGATGACGACCCCGTCGAGCTCGAGATCGAGCAGACTGTCGAGGTCGGCCGCCATGACGGCATCCGTCGCCAGCGCCTGCGCCGCCTCGAGCATCTCGGCCGAAGGATCCGCAATACCGACGATCTCGGCGATGCCGGCTTCCGCGATGGCTTCCATGCGGTGGCGGCCGATCCAGCCGATGCCGAGAAAGCCGAGGCGAGGCCGCTTGGCGCACGATTCCTTGGGCGTGTCCAGAACGGGCTTGTCCATCAGTACATCACCAGTGCCTTGAGAAAGCCATCCGGCCGGTCGCGCGTGGCGTTCAGCGCCTCGTCCAGCCGTTCGAGGGCAAAGCGATGGGTATAGAGCGGCTGCGGTTCCAGCAGGCCCGAGGAGACTGCATCCACCGCCTCGCGCATGCCGCGGACATATTCCGCGGGGTCGCGCTCGTGCGCGTTGATGACGTCGAGTCCGCGCCAGTTCCACAGCTGCATGTTCACCTGCCGCGGCCCGTCCTGGTGGTAGCCGGCAATGACGAGCCGCCCGCGCTCGCGCGTGAGCTCGCCGGCCAGATCGAGCGGCCACGGCTTGCCTACGGCCTCGATCACCCGGTCGCAGAAGCGCCGGCCGGTGAGCGCTTTAACGCGATCGATGATCGCATGGTGATCGTCCATGGGGATCACCTCGGCCGCGCCCATGCGGCGGGCCAGATCCAGCGCGAACGGCCGGCGCGAGATGGCAATGACCTCGGCGCCGGCGGCATAGGCGAGCCGGGTGAGCAGCGCGCCGAGAAATCCAATGCCGATGATGCACACGGTCTGCCCCGCCGCGACTTCGCTGCGACGGAAGATGTTCATCGCACAGCCGAGCGGCTCGCCCGGGAAGGGCTGTCCGGCGAGCGCCTCGGGCAGAGGCACCACCGCGTCGGCTGCAGCGAGATCATACGTGCCATAGGCATGGTGCGAGAGAGCGGCCACCCGGTCGCCGCGCTTGATCCCTTCCACGCCTTCGCCCACCGCATCGACGATGCCCCAGCCCTCGTGGCCCAGCGCTCCCGGCTCGGTTGGAAACCGCATCCATTCGGGCCCCGCCCAAGGACCGAGATTGGAGGCGCACACCCCGGAGCCTTCCAGCTTGATGCGCACCTCGCCCGGTTTCGGCTCAGGGATCGGCAAGGTATCGATACGGATCTGGCCCGGACCGGTAACGACCGCGGCCTGCATGGTTTTCGCGGAAAATGGCTTCATCGGCAGGTTCCTGGCTAGAGGCTGTTTTGGGAACTCGGCAAAGGTCATGAACAATCAGTTGCGCAAATCATGAGCCATCGCGGTCGTCGAGCTCGTCGAGCACCGTTTCCGGCTTCACGTCCTGCTTAAGCTCGGCGAGTTCCTCGTCGGCTTCGCTGTGAACATCGAGCTTGGCGGCGATGGCCGATGTGATCTCGACCAGCCTGGTGATCTCGTGCTCGCTCAACAGAGAGATCTGCAGGTTGAGATCGGCGCGCTTGTCCGCCGTGGCGGCCATGCGATTTTGGCTGATCAGCACGAAGGTTGAAAGGAAGATCGCCTCGACGGAGGCGACCATGGCAAGAATGACAAGACTGGGATCCCAGGGCGCGACCGGTGGGATCCAGCCGAGATTGGCCGTGATCCAGAAGCCGAAGACCAGGACGTGGAGGTAGACCGAGCGCATGCTGCCGGTGAAGGCGGTGATCGCATCCGCGACGCGCTCCTGCAGCGGCAAGCGCGCCATCTCCTGCTCGCGGCGAGCAAGGATCGTCTGGATGTTGCGCTCCAGGATCGGCGCGATCCGCTTCGGCTGATCGGCCGATCCGTTCGCCGCCTTGGCCTGCGCCATCGAGGGGACCTCCGGAACCGAAGCCTAAACGCTCCGCCTCGCCTTTGGTTCTCGCGCAGTCCGGGCTGCTCCATAGTGTCGCGGAACCATTCTGGAACTTCAACGTTCCACCACCGGCAACAAACGCTCAGCTCACCATCAAATGGGGAAGGATTTGGACAAGGTTCTCGTCACCGGCGGCTGCGGCTTTATCGGCCGCCATGTAAGCCGCGAGCTTCAGGAGCATGGCTATCACGTGCGCGTGCTGGACTCCCTCGTCGAGCAGGTGCATGGCGCTGCCGAGGACGGCGGCGCGCCCATCTCCGACGAGGTTGAGTTCATCCGCGGCGACATGCGCGATGCGGACACGGTCGCGCGCGCGCTCGACGGGGTCGACGGCGTGCTCCATCTCGCGGCGGAGGTGGGCGTCGGGCAATCCATGTATGAGATCGCCCGCTATGTGGGCGCCAATGACCTGGGCACTGCCGTGCTGCTCGAGCAGATGATCCAGCGGCCGATCAAACGCGTCGTGGTCGCGTCATCCATGAGCGTCTATGGCGAGGGGCTCTATGTCAGGCCAGACGGCAGCCGCGTGGGTAACGCACGCCGCCAGCCGTCGCGGGTAAAAGCGCTGCTGTGGGACCCGGTAGATGCGGATGGCAGCCCCTTGCGGCCGGTGCCGACCGATGAGGAAAAGCCGGTCGATCTCGCCTCGATCTATGCGCTCACCAAATACGCGCAGGAACGCCAGGTACTGATCTTCGGTGAGGCCTATGGCGTCGAAGCGGTCGCGCTGCGCCTATTCAACGTCTTCGGCCCGGGACAGGCCCTGTCGAACCCCTACACGGGCGTGCTCGCCAATTTCGCCGCGCGGCTGGCCAACGACCAGCCGCCGATGATCTTCGAGGACGGCAACCAGCAGCGCGATTTCGTGCATGTACGCGATGTGGCGCGTGCCTTCCGCCTTGCGCTCGAGCAGCCACGCGCGTCCGGCCACGTCATCAATATCGGCAGCGGGAAGGCCTATTCGATCACCGAGGTCGCGACGCGCCTTGCCAAGGCCATGGGCAAGCCGGCCATTGCGCCAGACATCCTGCACAAGGCGCGGTCCGGCGACATCAGGAACTGCTTTGCCGACATCGCCAAGGCGCGCGACCTGTTGGGTTTCGAGCCGCAGCACAGGCTCGAACATTCCCTGGCGGAGCTCGCCGATTGGGTTAGGAGCACCTCCGCCGTGGATCGCGGTGCCGAGATGCGCCGCCAGTTGGAAGAGCGGGGCCTTGTATCATGACGGCGGAACCGGACGCGCCCGCGCAGGACGCGCGACGCTTCGGCGTCGTCGAGCGGTTCCGGCCCGGCGACTATGATCAGGCCGAGCGAGCCATAGCGGAAATCGCGCGCTCCGGTGCCAGCCATATCCGCACCGGCTTGTCATGGGCCGAGTACCATGAAGAAGGCGGCAAGGCCTGGTTCGACTGGCTGATCCCGAAGCTCGCGGCTCAGTTCGACCTTCTGCCCTGCTTGAGCCCGCCATGGCCGGACGAGGCCGCCGATGCCCTCGATCATCTGCTGATCCGCTACGGCCACCATTTCCAGGCCATCGAACTGCCTTGGGACGGGCCGGAGCATGTGGTCGGCACCGCCGCCAGGCGCGCACGGCAGCGCGGCCATCGGCTGGTTCTCGGCGGCCTGTTCCTGTCCGATCTTCGCTGGCTGGACCTCATGGGCCAGAGGGGTTTGCTTGAGCATGTCTCCGCCGTCGGCCTGCGAGCTTTCCCCGCGACCTGGCGCAGCGGTATCGCCGATTGGACCGAGCCGCTCGGCCGCGTCCGGGCGCTTGTCGGTCGCTACAATCGGGATGCCGAAACATGGATCACCGAGGTGGGCCACCCCACCTGGCGCAACGACGAGGCCGAGCAGGTGCGGCGCTTTCTTGCGGCGCTGGATGCCCCGGCGGATCGCATCTATTGGTCGCGCTGGCGCGATGAGCCGGTGCAGGACGGCTTGGATCCCCAGCTCTCTCACCTGGGCGCCACCATGGCAGATGGTCGGCCGAAGCTTCTGGCGCGGCTGCTGATGGACGGTGGTGTCGCCAGGGCTCGGCAGATTGCGCGGCTGCCCGCGCCGGCCATGCTTGGGCGGACGAGACCGGTGGCTGTGCTGGGCGGCAGCGGCTTCATCGGCAGCAACCTTGCCCGAAGCTTCCTCGCCCGGGGCGACGAGGTCATCGTCATCGACAATCTCAGCCGGCCGGGGGTTGATCGGAATCTCGACTGGCTGATGGACGAGCATGGCAGCCGGGTGCATCCTGTCCTGGCCGACATTCGCGATCCGCTGGCGCTCGAGCCGGCGCTGCGCGATGCCGGGGCGGTGTTCCACTTGGCGGCCCAGACGGCGGTGACCACCAGCCTCGCCGACCCGCTGGACGATTTCGAGATCAACGCCCGCGGCACCATGAACGTGCTGGAGGCGGTTCGTCGGCAAGGCCGGCGGACACCCGTGATCTTCGCCAGCACCAACAAGGTCTATGGCAGCCTGGACAATATTGCCCTCGCCGAGCTCGACGACCGGTACGTGCCCGCTGACGAGATGGTGCGGGCGCGCGGCATCAGCGAGGCGCGCAGCCTGGATTTCTGCACGCCCTATGGCTGTTCCAAGGGCGTCGCCGACCAGTATGTGCTGGACTATGCCAAGTCCTATGGCATTCCCACCGCCGTGCTGCGCATGAGCTGCATCTATGGTCCGCGCCAGTTCGGCACCGAGGACCAGGGCTGGGTCGCCCATTTCCTCATCCGCGCGCTGCAGGGCGAGCCGATCGTCATCTATGGCGATGGCAAGCAGGTGCGCGACATCCTCCATGTGGACGATGCGGTAGCAGCCTACCGCGCGGTGCTTTCCTCCATCGATGCGGTGAGCGGGCACGTGTTCAACCTGGGCGGCGGCCCACGCAATGCGGTGAGCCTGCGCAGCGTGATCCGCGAGATTGGCCGCATCATCGGACGGGACGTGCCTGTCACCTACAGCGACTGGCGCAAGGGCGACCAGCTCTACTTCGTGGCCAATACCGGCAAGCTGGAAGACACGGTCGGCTGGAGTGCGCGCCGCAGCTGGCGCGAGGGTCTCGCCGACCTCGCCAGCTGGCTCAGGGCCAACCGGATCTTCCGGAACGAAGAGGCACCCCCTCTCGCGAGAGTGACGGCTTAACCCCATCCGGCTCGCCGTGCAGATATCAGCCCGCCCGGCCAGCCGGTGCCATCAATGCAACCGCAGCGCTATCGCGCGAGGAGACATGTTGCAGAGGCCGAGACACCACCCCACGCGTGTTCTGATGACCATCGATGCGGTCGGCGGCGTCTGGCGGTACGCTATGGAACTCGCCATGGCCTTGGGCCGGCGTGGCATCGAAGTGGTCTTTGCCGGTTTCGGGCCGCAGCCTTCCCCGGCGCAACGGGCGGAGGCCGACCGCATCGGGCAGCTGGCCTGGCTCGATGCGCCGCTGGACTGGATGGCGGAAGAAGCGTCCGCCTTGCGGAAAGTTCCCGAGTTGATCGCCAAGCTTGCCGATGACGTTGAAGCAGATCTTCTGCACCTCAACCTGCCATCGCAAGCGAGCGGCTTGACGGTCTCGGCGCCGGTGCTGGTGGTGTCCCATTCCTGCGTCGTGAGCTGGTTCCGCGCTGTCCGGAATGGACCCGTGCCGGAGCACTGGACCTGGCAGGCAGACCTCAACCGGGCCGGCTTCGCCAGCGCTCACGCCGTGGTGGCGCCGAGCCGCAGCCATGCGGCCATGTTGAAGGCCTGCTACGGACCCATTCAAGGCCTGACCGTTATTCACAATGGCTTGGAGGGGGCCATTTCCGCGGAACCTAAGCAGGATTTCGTCTTCGCCGCGGGCCGGTGGTGGGACGATGGGAAGAACGGCGCGGTGCTGGACGAGGCGGCGCGCCACATCGTGTGGCCGGTGAAGGCGGCCGGGGCGACGCAAGGCCCCAACGGCCGGGGCTTTGCCTTTCATCATGCCCGCGCGCTCGGCGAGATTGCCCATGGCAAGGTCCGCCAGCTCATGGGCGAGGCCGCCATCGTGGTGTCGCCTTCGATTTATGAACCGTTCGGCCTCGTCGCGCTGGAGGGCGCGCGCGCGCAAGCAGCCCTCGTTCTCGCCGATATCCCGACCTATCGCGAGCTCTGGGACGGCGCGGCCGTGTTCGCCGATCCCCGGGAGCCGAAGGCCTTCGCTGAAGCTGTCAACCGCCTTGCCCGTCATCCGGCGCAGCGGGCCGAGCTCGGCCGGCGCGCCTTCGCCCGCGCGCAAGCCTATTCCAGCACCACCCAATGCGCCGCCTTCAGCGCGCTCTACGAGCGGCTGACAGCCATGGCGGCCGCCCTTCCCTGACATCTCAAAGCGGAGGCCCATGCGTTTCGCTCTCTATACCCATTCCCTTGTGTCCGACTGGAACCACGGCAATGCCCACTTCCTGCGCGGCCTCATGCGCGAGCTGATCGCCCGCGGGATCGAGGCCGTGGCCTTCGAGCCGGCAAAGGGCTGGAGCCGGGAGAACCTGCTCAACGAACAGGGCCCGTCGGCACTGGCGCGTTTCGAGCACGATTTCCCCGAGCTCAAGACGACGCTCTACGGGCCGGGCTTCGACCACGAGGCGGCCCTTGCTCAAATGCAGCCAGACGTGGTGATCGTGCATGAGTGGACCGACCCGGAGCTGGTGGCACGCCTCGGCAGGATGCGCCGCGACGGCCACGGCTTCACCCTGCTGTTCCACGATACGCATCATCGGGCCGCCTCGGCCCACGATCAGATCGCCAACCTCATGTTGCAGGACTATGACGCGGTGCTCGCTTTCGGCGAGACGCTGCGCGAGCGCTATGTGAAGGCGGGCTGGGGCCGGCAGGTCTTCACCTGGCACGAAGCGGCCGATGATCGGCTGTTCCGGCCGATGCCCGAGGTGAAGCGCACGCGGGACCTGATCTGGATCGGCAACTGGGGCGATGGCGAGCGCACGGCCGAGCTGTCGCGCTTCCTGGTCGAGCCTGCCCGGCAGCTCGAGGTTTCCGGCACGATCCACGGCGTGCGCTATCCTCAGGATGCGGTCTCCATGCTCTCCACCACCGGCCTGCGCTACCAGGGGTGGATCGCCAATGCGGATGTGCCGCGGGCGTTTGCCGCGCACAAGGTCACGCTTCACATTCCGCGGCGCCCCTATGTCGAGGCGCTGCCAGGCATTCCGACGATCCGGGTCTTCGAGGCGCTGGCCTGCGGCATCCCGCTCATCTCAGCGCCGTGGAACGACTGCGAGGGCCTGTTCCGCCCGGGCGAGGATTTCCTCTATGCGCGCGATGGCGAGGAAATGACCAGATTGTTGGCTGAGCTCCTGGCGGATCCGGAGCGGACGGCAGAGCTCGCCGCATCCGGCCTTGCCACCATTCAGGCGCGCCATACCTGTCGCCACCGCGTCGACGAGCTCTTCGCCATTCTCGAAAGCTGCGGCAGCGATCGCCTCGTCCGTCAACTCCCGACACCCAAGGCCGCGCAATGAAGATCGCATTCTACGGCTCCAGCCTTCTGTCTTCCTACTGGAACGGCGCCGCGACCTACTATCGCGGCCTGCTGCGGGCGCTCGCGGCGCGCGGCTTCGACATCACCTTCTATGAGCCGGATGTCTATGACCGGCAGAAGCATCGCGACATAGATCCGCCCGACTGGTGCAAAGTGGTGGTCTATGACGGCACGCTCGATGCGCTCAAGGCGGTGGCCGCCAGGGCGTGCGAGGCCGATGTGGTGGTGAAGGCCAGCGGCGTCGGCTTCGAGGACGATGCGCTGCTCGCCCATGTGCTCGCCGCCGCCCGGCCGGAGGCCATCAAGATTTTCTGGGACGTCGATGCGCCGGCGACTCTTGCCGAGCTGCGTGCCCATCCCGACCATCCCCTCCGCCGGTCCCTCGGCAGGATCGACCTCGTGCTGACCTATGGCGGTGGCGATCCGGTGGTGCGGGCCTATCGCAGCATCGGGGCTGCCGAATGCGTGCCGATCTACAATGCCCTCGATCCGGAGACGCACCACCCCGTGCCGCGGGATGAGCGTTTCGATGGCGACCTCGCGTTTCTCGGCAACCGGCTGCCCGACCGGGAGGCGCGGGTCGAGGCCTTCTTCCTTGAACCCGCCGCGCGCCTGCCCGGCCAGCGCTTCCTCCTGGGCGGTGCCGGCTGGGGCGACAAGCCCATGTCGCCGAACGTGACCTATATCGGCCATGTCTCGACCCGCGACCACAATGCCTTCAACGTCACGCCCAAGGCGGTCCTGAACATCAGCCGGGAGAGCATGGCGCAGAACGGCTTTTCTCCGGCAACCCGCGTGTTCGAGGCGGCAGGCGCTGCCGCCTGCCTGATCACCGATGCCTGGGTAGGCTTGGACATCTTCCTGAAGGAGGGGGAGGAGGTGCTGGTCGCGCGCGACGGCAAGGATGTGGCTGACCTGCTCGCCGCCCTTACCCCCGAACGGGGCCGCCAGATCGGCGAGCGGGCACGCCAACGGGTGCTGCGGGAGCATACCTATGCCCACCGCGCGGCCGAGGTCGACCGCATTCTCCATGCCTATGCCGGGCGCGCAATGAGCGAGGTGGCGCGATGATGCCGCCGTCGCTCGACATCGTCGTGCTCGGCCTCTCCCTCTCCTCTTCCTGGGGAAACGGGCATGCCACCACCTATCGCGGGCTCTTGCGCGCCTTGAACCAGCTCGGCCACCGGGTGCTGTTCCTCGAACGGGACATGCCCTGGTATGCGAACCACCGCGACCTCGCCGACCCCGACTTCTGCGCGCTTGAGTATTATGCGAGCGTCGACGATCTCATCACCCGCTTTGCCGGACAGATCAAACGCGCCGACGCGGTGATCGTCGGCTCCTATGTGCCGGAAGGCGTGGTGGTCATCGACGAGGTGTCCCGCCTGGTGGCGCGCAGCCGCGGCACGAACGCCTTCTGCTTCTATGATATCGACACACCGGTGACCCTGGCCAAGCTCCGGCGCGGCGACGAGGAATATATCGCCCGGCGCCAGGTGCCGCTGTTCGATGTCTATTTCTCGTTTTCCGGCGGGCCGGTGCTCAATGTGATCGAGCAGGAGTTCGGGGCGCGCTTCGCCGCCGCCCTCTACTGCTCGGCCGATCCGGAGCGGTACTGCCCCACGGGTGAGCCCATCCAATGGGACCTGGGCTATCTCGGCACCTATAGCCCCGACCGCCAGCCGGCACTCGAGCGGCTGTTGCTCGAACCGGCCCGGCAGCTGCCGGAAATGCGCTTCGCGGTCGCAGGGCCGCAATATCCTGCCGATATTCAATGGCCGGCCAATGTGGAGCGCATCGAACACCTGGGCCCGGCCGACCACCCCTCCTTCTATTCCAGACAGCGTTTCACCCTGAACATTACCCGTGCCGACATGGTCGCGGCCGGCTGGTCCCCCAGTGTGCGCCTGTTCGAAGCGGCTGCCTGCGGCACCCCGGTGATCAGCGATGACTGGGATGGCCTCGACCGGATCTTCCCTGACGGCGAAGCGATCCTCATTGCCCGATCGAGCGAAGACGTGGTGACGGTACTGTCCAAGATGACCGAAGCAAAGCGAGGCTCCATCGGTCAAGCCGCACGTGCGTGCGTGTTGAGCGCCCATACAGGGGAAGCACGCGCGAAGGAGCTTCTATTTTGCCTTGGAACCTGTTGGCGGCAGAGCCGTTTTGTACAACAGGCGGGCGCATGACCGCCCTGTGGATCGGCCATTTTGCTTGACGAAAGGGCTCGCAACATGAGTATCGGCACCAAGAGTAATACAAAAAAGACGATTGTTGTTACAGGCGGGGCCGGTTTTATTGGATCACATCTGTGCGAATTTTTTCTTGCGCAGGGATACAAAGTAATATGCATCGACAATTACCTGACTGGCTCGAAAAACAATATCGATCGCTGGAAGGATCATGCCAAATTTAAGTTGATAGAGCAGGATATCTGCGAGACGATCGAAATAGATGAGCCGATCGACTGCATCTACAATCTGGCCTGCCCGGCGTCGCCTGTACATTACCAGGCGGATCCCGTGCATACGATGATGAGCAACGTGCTCGGCACTCGCAACCTTCTGTTGCTGGCAGAGCAGCATGGCGCCACGTTCGTGCAGGCTTCGACCAGCGAAGTCTACGGCGATCCCGAACAGCACCCGCAGCTGGAGACCTACTGGGGCCACGTGAACTGCACGGGCCCACGCGCCTGCTATGATGAGGGCAAGCGTGCCGCCGAAGCGCTCTGCTTCGATTTTTTTCGCGCCGGCCGGGTCGATGCCCGGGTCGCCCGCATCTTCAACACCTATGGCCCTCGCATGCAGCCGGATGACGGCCGCATCATCTCAAACCTCGTGATGCAGGCGCTCAAGGGCGAGCCGCTCACCGTCTATGGCAGCGGCAATCAGACCCGCTCGTTCTGCTATGTCTCCGACATGGTGCGCGGGCTGGTGGCGATGATGGAGATGAGCCCCAATCGTGGCCTGCCGATCAATCTTGGCAACCCGCAGGAATTCACCATAAACGAACTCGCCGAGCTGGTGCTGGTGCTGGTGCCGACCACCTCGAAGATCCTGTACAAGCCCCTGCCAGCCGACGATCCGCAGCGGCGCAAGCCCGACATCAGCCGGGCAAGAGAGATCCTGAAATGGCAACCGCGGGTTCCCCTCGCAGAGGGCCTGCTCAAGACCATTGGCTGGTTCTCGCAGATTGCCAATCGCCGTGTCGTACCCCAGAAGCTCAAGCCGGCCGCCGCCAAGGAGAGTCTGGCGCGCAGCGCAATCTAGCAGCAGCTCAGGCTACCCTTGGCCGGAACCCATCGAAGGCGTTTCCCATTCACCTTGCAAGCGTGCTTGCAAGCGAGCAAGGAGCACATGCCATGGCAGAAGCGAAGAAAACCACCAATCACGATGAAATCCGCAAATGGGCGGAAGCGCACGGCGGACGCCCTGCCCACGTGAGCCGGACTGGCAATGGTGACGATGCGGGCATCCTCAGGCTGGATTTCGGCGAGCCGGACGAGCAGCTTGAAGAGATTTCCTGGGAGGAGTTCTTCGAGAAGTTCGAGGAGAAAAAGCTGGCTCTGCTGTACCAGGACGAGGACGACAGCCGGTTCAACAAGTTTGTCCGGCGCGATTGAGCGGTTTATCTCGGGCAACCTGCAGAGCTTCGCCGCCCTGCAGGTTGCTTCATGGCCATCAGCCACGTTGTTGCGCGCCTGCCCCGCGTTCCGCCTGCTCGCGGCGCGCGGCCGGACTTCCTTGCATAGTCCCTTGCCCATCGGCGCCGGCGCCGAACAGCCGGCGGATCTCCTGAGGCAAAGCCTGCTTCACGTCATCCATCTCGCCGGGCGCGATATGCCGGTCGAGCACCTGGAAGACCGCGCGGGTGCAGTCCACCGCGTCCATGGGCGGCATGTCGCCGATCCGCTTCTGCACAAGCGCGATGAACTCGTCGAGAGAGCGCACCGTCAGGGGTTGGATTGAAGGCCGGTAGCCCTCGTAATAGATGCCGCGCACCAGGAGAGGCAGCTGCGCGCCGAGATGGGCCGCCTGGTCGGTGGTCAGCCGGTCCCTCAGGGTCTGCAGCACAGCGCGCAGCGCATGATAGCAGCGCTGCTTGTCGGGACCGATCACTTCGCCGATCTCGCCAAGCCAGATATGGGTGGCCTGGAGCGACCTGTCGAAAACTTCAAGGCCGGTTGCACTCATGAGGTTACCTCCTTATCGGTCTGGCTCGGAGGGTGAGGAGATCTCTTCCAGGGTCTGCTCGACATCCTCGCTCTCGCTCTTCGTGGCGAGGTCGCCCAACGACACGATACCGACCAGCCGCTGGTCATGGTCGATGACGGGCACACGCCTGATCTGGACGTCGGCCATCTTGTCGAGCACGTCGTCGACGTCATCGTCGTCGTAGCACCACACCACCTCGTCGGTCATGGCATCCGAGACCCTGGTCTCGCTGGGCGGCTGGCCCGCCGCTGTCGCCCGTACGGCAATGTCACGGTCGGTGATCATGCCGACCAGACGATTGCCATCGCAGACCGGCAGCACACCGACGTTGAGCTGATCCATCATGCGCGCGGCTTCGCTCAGCGGCGCGCCTGGGGAAACGACACGGACGTCACGTGTCATCACGCTTGCGATATTCATGCGCATCCTCCTCATGATGAGAGATGCCACCCGGCGGCTGGGAGCCGATTGCACACGGGCGGTCTATTTCAGGCAATGGCCTTCGCCCTCGATCGTTCCGGATGTGTGGGGGCAAAATAGTGGGCGGCGCGGGGATCCGAGCAAGCGAAACAGGCCGCGCGCGTTTCGCTTCGCGGCCTGTCGGCTGGATCAGCTCTTTTCGGTTGTTGCCGGTTGCGGCCGATGCCCGCTTTGGGTCGGATGATTGTGCTTGTTGTGGTTGCGGCTTTCCTGATTCATGCCGCCACGGCTGACCGGCATCTCGCTTTGACGGGCCTCTCTATCCGGCGTACGGATCTCCACGTCATTGGGGTCCGTCCCGGGCTCGCCAGGCCGCGGAATGTCGGGCTTGCGCTCGAAGGTCCGCAGCTGCTGCTCATGAGTCTTGGATCCTGCCATTAGCGGTCTCC
Source organism: Rhodoligotrophos defluvii (assembly GCF_005281615.1). NCBI lineage: Bacteria > Pseudomonadati > Pseudomonadota > Alphaproteobacteria > Hyphomicrobiales > Rhodoligotrophaceae > Rhodoligotrophos > Rhodoligotrophos defluvii. The sequence continues at coordinate 323,939 of NZ_SZZM01000003.1, forward strand.
TCTCGACTGTTCCTCGCGACGCTGCTCGGAGGCCCGCTCGCGCGCGTCGGCCCGTTGCTCGGTCCGGTGCAAGCCTTCCATCACGTCATACGGCTCGCCGTGCTCTCCCGCCTGCCGCTGGCGCTCGTTGGGAAACCGGCTCTGATCGGTGCCCTGCAGCTCATTCCTGCCCATGATGTCGTCGGCGAGATCCGCCTCATCGAGGGTATCGCGCGGGCGCCCTGCGCCGAGGCCTGCACGGCGCGGCCCCTTCTGGCCGCGATCGCCGCCGCCCATGTGTTTTCCGGCATTGGCCATGTCATGTCCTCCATTTGCCTTTGAAGGGGGAACCCGAGCATAGGGGCACGGTTCCAAAAGCCACGGGCACCTGCTATGGCGACATTTCGCCCGACCGGAAGCCCCAGGCCATGAAGCAGAACAAATACGATGATCCCGCATTCTTCGCCGCCTATCGCGACATGCAGCGATCTCGGGAGGGGCTGGAAGCGGCTGGAGAATGGCCGGCCTTCCGCACCATGCTGCCGCCGTTTCGGGACAAGCGGGTTCTCGATCTCGGCTGCGGCTTCGGCTGGCACTGCCGCTATGCCCGCGCGGAGGGGGCACGGTCGGTGGTCGGGGTCGATCTGTCGGAGAGGATGCTGGCCCAGGCCCGGGTGCTCGGAACCGACCCTGCCGTTCGCTACGAGAACGCGGCCATAGAGGATTTGGCCTTCCCCGACGGTTCTTTCGATGTGGTGCTCAGCTCGCTTGCCCTGCACTACGTGGCGGACGTCCGATCGGTTTGCGTGAAGGTCTACCGCTGGCTCACCCCGGGCGGAGCTTTCGTCTTCTCGGTGGAACATCCGATCTTCACCGCGCGGGCGGCGCAGGACTGGCACTACGGTGCCGATGGCGAGCGCCTCCACTGGCCGGTGGACGACTACCAGCATGAAGGTCTGCGGCGGACCAGCTGGCTCGCGGAGAATGTGGCCAAATATCACAGGACCATAGCCGGTTATCTCAATCCGCTGCTCGAATGCGGCTTCATCCTGCGCCGGATCGAAGAGCCGGTGCCCGCGGCGGAAACACGCGCGCGAGACCTCGCGCGCGACCCGGCCCTGAAGGACGAATGGCGGCGGCCGATGTTCCTGCTGGCTCGCGCCGACAGACCCGAGCATGAGCATGGCAAATATGCGATCGCCTTTCATGGAGGATGGGCCTATTGATGCTCCCCGAAATGGGAACACGGGCCTCTTGCATGTTCCCAAAATTGGGAACATAATGCGCAGGCATTCATGATCGTGGTCGGCACGTCCGTGCTGGTGGATTTTGGCAGCCGTCACCCGGAGGCCGAGGCCGCCTTGCGCGCGCTGAACGGCTTGCTCCGGGAGGCAGCCTGGACCGATCGTACCGATGTCGAACGGGAATGCGGCGCCGTCGCGCAAGCCGGCGCCGATGGGCGGGTGGTGCTTGAGCTTGCGGATGTAGGCTGCCGCGTCACCCTGTGGGTCAATTACGAGTTGGGGGTGGTGCGTATCGCATCTGCCACGGAAACCGCCAAGGCGGGATCAGATGGAACAAAATCTCGACAAAGCGGTCAGGCCGATCAGGAGCGAGGCGGACTACCGCGCCGCCCTCGCTGAAATCGACGAATTGTTCGCGGCTGAGCCGGGCAGTACGGAAGCGGACCGACTGGAGGTGCTGTGCATCCTGGTTGCCGAGTACGAGCGGAAGACCCATCCGGTCGCGCCGCCGGATCCGGTGGAGTTCCTGTCCTTCGCCATGCGGGCGCAGGGGCGTACCCAGGCGGATCTGGCCGAAGTGCTGGGCTCGCGCTCGCGCGCGTCGGAAGTTCTGAGCCGCAAGCGGCATCTCTCCGCCGATATGATCGCAAAGCTTTCGGAGCGTTGGTCCTTGCCTCGGGACCTGTTGTCTGCCCCCTATGCAATCGCCACCGGCGCGCGTCAGGCGGCGCGCCGCGCCTTCGCCGCGGCGGTAATCGTCCTGGCCGTCGCGACGGCCGGTATCGGAGGTGTGTTCTGGAGCTATGGGCGGGAGCTGCCCAGCATGGCCGAGATCACGCACTACACGCCGCCCGAGCTCGCCCGTTACGATGCCGACGGCCGGCTCGTCGAGTATCGGCGGTTCGTGCCCCTGTCGCAAATCCCGCCCCACGTGGTGAAGGCGTTTCTCGCGGCAGAAGATCAGGACTACTATGCGCATGCAGGTTATAGCCTGCCGGCGATCATGCGGGCAGCGATGCAGAATCTCGCGGGCGTCGGTTCCGGCCGCAAGCCCTCGGGAGGGTCCACCATCACCCAGCAGCTGGCGAAAAATCTCGTGCTCACTGGCGAGGCGCCGTCGCTCGACCGCAAGATCAAGGAGCTCATCCTGGCATCTCGGCTCGAGCGCGCGCTCAGCAAGGACCGTATCCTGGAGCTTTACTTGAACCAGATCTATTTCGGCGGACACGCCTTTGGCATAGCCGCGGCCGCGCAGCAGTATTTCGGCAAGCGGCCGGACGAGCTCAGCATCGCCGAGGCTGCCTATCTCGCCGCCCTGCCCAAGGCACCGAACCATTACCGGTTGGATGTCGCTGATAACCGCGCACGCGCCAAGGAGCGGCGCGATTGGGTGCTGCGCCGCATGGCGGATGACGGACTGATCACTGTGTCCGCCGCCCATTTCGCGCAAGCGGAGCCGCTGACCCGTCACTAGAGCGCTTCCGCTTTTCTTCGAATCGGGGATCCGCTCTAAGCTGTTACTTGGTCGCATTTTCTTCACGCGAACCGGTCTCCACTTCGCTCGAAAATGCTTTAGGCTTGACGAGCCTGAACTCGGCGTTCAGCCGACGCATGTTGGCGCCGGGGAGCGCAGCTGGCGTAACTTGGCCCACCACCTGCGGCCATGGCTTTGCTCGGCTCACGGCAGGACCTTGACAATCATACCTACTAGTTGGTACGTTGAAATCAACTTAGATGGCCAGAGATGTTTCGCGACCATACGCCCCCACCGCCAGGAGGAACGCACATGATCAGGCAGAAGATTACCCCGGTGCTCTGGTTCGACAACAACGCCGAGGCGGCTGTCAACTTCTACATCGCGCTGTTCGAGAACTCGCGCATCACCGGCATCACCAGGTATGGGGACGCCGCGCCGGGACCGAAAGGTGATGTGATGTCGATTGGCTTTGAGCTCGCGGGCCAGACCTTTGCGGCCATCAATGGCGGACCGAGCTTCACATTCAGCCCGGCCGTCTCGTTCTTCATCCATTGCGACACCCAAGCGGAGATCGACCATTTCTGGGACAAGTTGCTTCCAGGCGGCGCGCCTCAGCAATGCGGCTGGATCACGGACCGCTTCGGTCTGGTCTGGCAAGTCAACTACACCGGGGTCATCGAAATGTTGCAAGATCCCGATCCCGTCCGGGCCGACCGGGTGATGCAGGCCATGATGCCGATGACGAAGATCGAGATCGCCAAGCTCAAGGCTGCCTACGAAGGCGCGTGAGCCGCGGCCGTGGCCGGCCTGTGCTGATCTTCCCGACCTGGCCGGCATCCCTGCCCTGCTCGGCCAGGGTGATCCAGGCCGGGGCATGGTCGCTGGCGTGTTCCCATCCGCGCACCTCCCGGTCCACCCCCGCCATGCGCAGGCGGTCGGCGATGGATGGGCTGAGCAGGAGGTGGTCCAGGCGCAGCCCGGCATTCCGCCCCCAGGCATTGCGAAAATAATCCCAGAATGTATAGATCCGCTCGTTCGGATGAAGCTTGCGGAGCGCATCCGTCCAGCCCTGGGCCAACAGCTCGTGAAAGGCCGCGCGCACTTCGGGCCGGAACAGCGCGTCGTCCACCCAGCGCTCCGGCTTGTAGACGTCGATCTCCGTGGGCATGACATTGAAGTCTCCGGCGAGGATCACCGGGGCGCCGGTCGCCAGCAGTTCCGCCGCATAAGCGATCAACCGGTCGAGCCAGCGCAGCTTGTAATCGAATTTCGGCCCAGGCGCCGGGTTGCCGTTGGGCACATAAGCACAGCCGATGAGCACGCCGTTCACCGCAGCCTCGATGTAGCGGCTGTGGTGGTCGTCATCGCCACCCGGCAGCGCGCGTCGGGTGAGGACCGGTTCCCGCCCGCGCGCCAATATGGCGACCCCGTTCCAGCTCTTCTGGCCTTGCCAGACCGCGCCATAGCCGGCCTGCTCGAGCGCGGTCGCCGGAAATTTCTCGTGAGCCGCCTTCAGCTCCTGCAGGCAGACCACGTCGGGCACAGCTTCGCCGAGCCAGCGCAGCAGGACCGGCAGGCGTCCATTGATCCCGTTCACGTTAAATGTCGCGATCTTCACCGGGCGAACTCAACCTTTCCCAGTATTCTACTTCATCAAGCATAGAAAAATGCCGCCCTCGCCGCCGTACGGCAAAGCATCACGCTTGGACAAGCAAACCTTGACATATTTACGTCCTTTTTACTATCTAAGGTTGCAAAAACTTGCTGTCCCCGTTCGTCCGTAACGGGGGGGTCGATTTGAGAGCTGGATCTGTGAAAGCCTCGGGAGAGCGGGGAATCGTCCCCGAACAGAACGCCTCGTCCGATATGGGCATGCTGGGGCCCATCATGATGTTCGGCGTGCTGCCGGGCATATTCACGGTTGCAGGATCGGTGGCAGCGGCCGTGATCGAGGCGAAATCTGCCATGGCGACGACAACGGCCAAAAATGAGGCGGACAAGCATGCGCTGGAAGAGGCGGCCGTGGCCAAACAGGTGGAGACCGCAACAAAGCTCTATCTCGACCATTCGCCGCAAAGCGATCAAGACCTTATTCGGCTGGCGCACGCGCATCTCATCGACCCGAAATATCTGGACGGGCTTGGCTACACCACCGATCGATCCGGCGGGCATAGCACTCCCTCCGGGCAAGCCGACGACGCAAACCACGCACATCAGGCCTCTGATCAACCGTCGCACATTGATGCAAGTTGGTTCAGTGTTGCTTAATGCGTACGTAAAGTTTGGGTTTGTTTTTGTGTCTCCGTTTTTTGTTCGTCTTGATTTCAGTCAAGGAGATTTAGATGCCTGAAATGATGGAATTGCCGTTGGTTGAACGGGCGGTCCTCGGACCCGAAGGCGGCTTCATAGCCGGAACGAAGTCCAACTTTACCACGTATGTCGATCCTGTTCTTGGCCGGTCTACCTCAGGGGAGGTCTTGACCGGAGGGGGTGCCTTCGGCTTTGGGAATCCGGCTTCCTCCAGCGGAACCTGGGCCACCCTGAAAGAGCATCTCACTCCAGCCAAGCTCCTCCTGGGCATTGGAGGAACCCTGGGCGCCGGCACCTTGTTTGCGCTGCCGCAGCTGGCGCTGATGATTCCGCAGATGAGGGACCAAAAGGCCATGTACGAAAGACAGCTCAAAGATGCGGATGATCGGGCAGTCAAGGCCAAGGAGGACCAGCAGGCGCTGATCGAGCACAAGGCTGTGATCGACAAGATCCTTTACCATCAGCAGAAGCACGATCTCGAGCTGCGCGATCAGCAGCAGGCCGCCGAGCGCGTGAAGGAGTTCGAAAGAGGTATTCTCCTCAGCAAGGGTGAGAAGTATCTCAAGGAATACCAGGAGAAATATCCAGATCTGTTCAAAGCCGACGCCGGAAGCCAACAAGATGGATTGCATGGCCACGGCGATCACGGCAGCGCAGGCGACCACGCTCACTCCGCCTATCACGATGCGGTCTGGACGGGCGCGTAAGGGCGTTCATGACACAACCCCCGGCGGCGTGGTCAACATGCCGCCTGGCCTGCTTGGGCGAGATAGTCGTAAGCGGAGAGCGCGTGGACCTTCACCACCGTCATGAACTCGTTCACCGTCACATGCTCATCCGGCTTGCCCATGGAGATGGGTGATGGACCGTAGACGACGGCTGGCACATTGCGCATGCGCCACAGCCTCGCGTCGGTCCTGCCCGGTGATACGACCTTTGCCGGGCGGATGCCGGTGATCCGCTCGGCGTTCTCCCGAACATAATCGTACATCTCCGCATCGGGCTGGCACCAGCTTGCCTCGTCACGTCCGAGGAGCTGACAGGAGGCTTCGGGATAGCGCCCGATGATTGCGGCCAACTTCGACCGCACATCTTCCGACGAGAGGCCAATGGGTATCCGCAGGTCGAGCTCGACTTCGCAGCTCGAGGCGAGCATGCCGACCGCGAGGCCGCCTCTCACCTTGCCGATATTCACTGTCACGCTGCGGCTCGTCTGGAACGCGCCACTGCCATAGGCCCGGTCGACCGTCTCCATCGCGTCGTGCAGCATGGATTTCAGCCATGCTGGTTCTGGCACCGCGAGCCGCGCGAGCTGCATTGATTCCGCGGCAATGGCCAAGCCAATCGCGATCGCGCTCCTGCTCGCGTGGACATAGCCGCCGTCACCGCCGGGCGCGGCGACCTTCACCTTCAACCATAGCCTCCCCTTTTCGCCGAAGGCCATCGTCATCAGGCCGCTCGGCTCACCGATCAGGCAACAGTCTCCCTGCACCTCATCCGGATGATGCTTCATGAGATAGGCCGCGCCCCGCTCGCCCATGATCTTTTCATCGGACACCACGGCGAGGGTAAGTCTGCCGCGCAAGTGCTCCTTCAGCCGGTTGAGATAGGTATAGGCAAAGATGGCGGCGGTGGTGCCGCACTTCATGTCGACCGCGCCGCGGCCATAAATTCGGCCGTCCGCCAGTTCCCCGCCCCAGGGATCATGATTCCACTGGCGCTTGGTTCCCACGGGGAACACATCCATATGGCCGTTGAGCACGAGATGGCGCCCGGCTTCCGGAAAGGCGGCGGTCGCCAGGATGTTCGGCATCTTGGGGTGGGCGGTAACCACCTTGAATGGCAAGCCCCTGGCTTCAAGAAACGCCTGCACGAAGCGCGCGGCACCAGTGGTATCGCCCGGCGGATTCGCGCTTTTGCACCGCAGGAAATCCCGCAGGAACGAGATGAGCACGTCACGATCCTGCTCGATCCAATCGAGCAGCTGCTGTTTCAAATCGTTCATTCCGAACGGCCCTTCCGATGGAGACCTCGATCGATAATGCAACTTATGATTGCATTTCCTAAAAATAGCGTCTGCGCGAGCCTGCCGTTTGCCGAGCCGATCGCCTCGAAGCATCTTGCTAAGCGAGAATTATCGGATAACAATACTGAAAATCGCTTTTCGGCATCAGGCTCAGCTGGAGCGCGGTCCTATGGCGGCGGAGGAACTCTCGGGCAAGAAGGCGGTGGTGACCGGCGGCGCGAAGGGCTTGGGCTTCGCCATCTGCACCCTGTTTGCCTCGCGGGGCGCAACGGTCGCAATCATCGACGTTGACGCGAACGGGCTGGAGAGCGCGGTCGAACGCTTGGGCGGACCCGCCAAGGCGAAGGGCGTTGTTGCCGATATCAGGCGCCGCGAGAATGCGCACAAGGCATTTGCCCAGGCCGCCGACGCCCTCGGCCATGTGGACGTCCTCATCAACAATGCCGGCGTCTATCCGCGCAGGCCCATTCTCGAGATCGACGACGAGGCATGGGACCATACGTTCGACGTCAATCTGCGGGCGATGTTCCACATGACGGCCGCCGCCGCCAATCATATGAAACCGCGCAACGCGGGTGCGATCGTCTCGGTCGCCTCGATCGACGCCTACATCCCCTATGCCAAGAACGCCCATTACGCCGCCGCCAAGGCCGGGGTGATCAGCTTCACCAAGTCCTTCGCGCAGGAACTCGCGCCTCATAACATTCTGGTCAATGCGGTCTCGCCGGGGCCGATCGACACGCCCAATCTGCGGGCGCTCGGCATCTATGACGACCTCGCCCGGTCGACGCCGCTCGGCCGCGTGGCCACGCCTGATGATATCGCCGAGGTGGTCTATTTCCTGGCCAGCGGCCGCAACCGCTACATGACAGGCGAGACCGTCATTGCCAGCGGAGGCATCGTGATGGTCTGATTTCTGCTCTGCCTGGTGAGGAGGCAGGCGCGGCGAAAGGCTGAACCATAACAAGCGCCAAAGGAGGGAGTACGCGATGGTCAACAATATCGATAAGCACATCAATAGCAGTGGTCTCAAGGTCGGACGGCGGCAGGTGCTTGGCGGCATCGGGCTCGGCGCGGCTGCCTTGGTGACGGGCTTCCCGTCCATTGTCCGCGCCAAGCCGGCGACGATGACCGTGCCCAATTCCGGCGGCGCCCTCGAGGAAGCGTTCAAGGTTGCCTATTTCGAGCCGTTCCAGAAGAAGACCGGCATCCAGATCCTCGGCGCGCCATATATGGACACCGCCCGCGTCAAGGCCATGGTCGAGAACAATGCGGTAGACGTGGACATCCTCAATATCGATGCCACCGAGGCCGCAGCACTCGCCCGGCTCGGACTCCTGGAGCCGATCGACTACGGGGTGGTCGACAAGTCCAACTTGCTGCCGGAAGCGGCGCAGGAATTCTACACGCTGGTGGATGTGGCCGCCTATGTGATGGCCTGGAACACCAACACATTCAACGCAGAGACGCGACCCAAGGACTGGACGGCTTTCTTCGATCCGGAGAAGGTCGAAGGCCAGCGCAGCCTGTGGAAGCTTGCCCCGCAGACCCTGGAGGTCGCCGCCATGGGCGGCGGCCAGCCGCGCGACAAGCTCTATCCGATTGATCTTGACCTCGCCTTCAAGTCCCTGGACCGGATCAAGCCGGATCTCACCTGGTGGACATCCGGCGCCCAGGGTGCGCAGCTGGTCATCGGCGGTGAGGTGGACGTCGGCACGGTCTGGAACGGACGCGTGTACAAACCGAAGAATGACGGCGCGCCGGTAGACTACACCTTCGACCATGCGCTCTATGTGTCCGATGCCATGGTCGTTCCGAAGGGTGCCAAGAACAAGAAGGAGGCCATGGAGCTGCTTGCCACCATGGTGGAGGCCCAGAACCAGGCGACCTTCTCCAAGGCGATCCCGTATGGGCCGGTGAACACCAAGGCCTTCGAGCTGCTCGATGCCAAGACCCTGGCGACCTTGCCGAACTCGCCGGAGAACAGCAAGACGGCCGTTTTCCAGAACTTCGACTACTGGGCGGACAAGGGACCGGAGGTGTTCGACAGGTTCAACGCCTGGCTCCTGGGCTGAGGCCGCGGCATGCTGCAGCGGACCACGACGGAGGCCCCGCTCGCACCCCCGGGGCGCGCCGGCCGCCGGCCATGGTCACCGGGCCGCGGCAACACGCTGTTGCTGCTGCCCCCGCTGCTCCTCTTGTTCGCCCTCTTCATCCTCCCCCTCGGCACGGTGATCGTGCAGAGCCTCGCCGGCCCCACGCCGGGGCTGGCACAATATGCGGAGGTGCTCACCAGCCGCACCAGCCTGTCGGTGCTGCTGTACACGTTCCAGGTCGCCCTACTGGTCACATTGGGCGCCCTGGTGCTGAGCTATCCCGTCGCCTTCGTGGTCAGCCGTCTCAGCGGCAATCTCCTGCATCTGTGTCTGGCCATGATCCTGGTGCCGTTCTGGACCAGCACCGTGATCCGCACCTACGCCTGGATCGTCATCCTGCAGCGGCGCGGCGTGTTGAACGACCTGTTCCTGGATCTCGGCCTGATCGAGCGGCCCTTGCGCCTGGTCAGCAACGGGGTGGGCATGCAGATTGCCATGGTGCACATCATGCTGCCCTTCATGATCCTGCCCATTCTCAGCACCATGCGGGGAATCGATCAAAATCTCATCCGCGCGGCTTCGGTCATGGGTGCCAATCCGCTGCGGCAGTTCCTGTCCGTCTACCTGCCGCTGTCGCTGCCGGGGGTGAGCGCCGGCTGCATCCTGGTGTTCATCACGTCCCTCGGCTTCTACATCACCCCTGCCCTGCTCGGCGGCCACCGCACCATGGTGGCCGTGCTGATCGAGCAGCAGGCGTCGCGGCTGCTGAACTGGCCGCTGGCTTCGGCGCTCGCCACCATCCTGCTGCTGGCGACCTGCCTCCTGTTCATCGTCTACGAACGGACGATGCGCAGCGCCGCTGGCGGCCGCCCCGCGGGAGAGCCCGCATGACCGCCTCCGCGCCATGGCGGGTTGCAGGCGTAGGCCTCGCCGCCTTCGCGGGGCTCGTGCTCATCTTTCTGGTGCTGCCGACGCTGGTGATCGTGCCGATGTCGTTCAGCAGCGCGACGTTCCTGAGCTTCCCGCCGCCCGGCTTTTCCCTGCAGTGGTATGAGGCCTTCGCCAATAGCCCGGACTACCGCATCGCCATCCTCAACAGCATCAAGATCGGCATACCCGCCGCATTCCTTGCTACGGTGTTCGGCACGCTCGCGGCCCTCGCCCTGGTCCGCGGCTCGCTTCCGGGCAAGCGCCTGCTCTCGTCCATGATGCTGGCGCCGCTCATCTTGCCGCAGATCGTGCTGGCGATCGGCCTTTATCCGGTCATGGTCAGGCTCGGCATCATCGGCAGCTATCCGGCGATTCTGCTCGGGCATACGGTGGTGTGCATGCCGCTGGTGTTCATCACCGTCGCGGCGTCCCTGCGGAGCTATGCTCCCACCTATGAGCTTGCGGCCATGACGCTCGGCGCCAAGCCGTGGGCCACGTTCCGCTTCATCACCTTCCCCATGATCCGCGCCGGCGTGGTGCTCGGCTTCATCTTCGCCTTCACCTTCTCCTTCGACGAGCTGATCCTGGCCATTTTCCTCACCAGCCCTGCGACACGCACCGTGCCGCGGCTGCTATGGGAGCACCTCAATTACCAGATGACACCGGTGATCGCGGCGGCAACAGTGGTGCTGCTGGTGATCACCCTGTCGCTCTTGGTGGCCGCGGCGCTGGTCAACCGCTTCGGCCCGCGCAAGGCAGGAGCACCGGCGCGATGAACACCCATGTGAGCGTGAGGGAGGGCCGCATTCCCGAGAGCAACGAACGCACCGGCGCGGTGGTCGAGTTCAAAGGGGTCACCAAGACCTACGGGGCCATGTGCGTGCTGCAGCCGACCTCGCTCACCATCGATGCGGGCGAATTCTTCGCGATCATCGGGCCGAGCGGTTCAGGCAAGTCCACCCTGCTCGGCATCACCGCCGGCTTCGTCACGCCGACCGAGGGCTCGATTCTGGTCGACGGTGTCGATGTGGTGTCGATCCCGCCCTATCACCGCAATTTCGGCATGGTATTCCAGAACTACTCGCTGTTTCCGCATATGACGGTGGCCGAGAATATCGGCTTTCCCCTGCGCATGCGGCACTGTCCTAAAGCTGACATCGCGGAGAAGGTGGCGCGCGCGCTGAGCATGGTACGGCTGGAGGGCCTGGGCGACCGCAAGCCGGCCCAGCTCTCCGGCGGGCAGCAGCAGCGGGTGGCCCTTGCCCGTGCCGCCGTTTACAACCCCAGGCTCCTGCTCATGGACGAGCCGCTGGGCGCCCTGGACAAGAACCTGCGCGAAGAAATGCAGGAGGAGATCAAGCGCTTCCAGCAAAACCTCGGGGTGACCGTGATCTATGTCACCCATGACCAGCACGAGGCCGCCTACATGGCCGACCGCATCGCCATCATGCGCAGCGGCACGCTGGAGCAGATCGGCTCGCCGCGCGAGCTCTACGAGGAACCTAAGACCATTTTCGTGGCGAGTTTCCTGGGCGAGGCGACCCTCTTGCCGGTTACTGCCTTGCGCAAGGTGGCGGATGGCCAGATCGCGGCCGAGATCAAGGGGGATCTCACCGTCCAAGCCACCGCCGTGCCCGGTACCGCCACGGGCAAAGCGCTGTGCATTCGGCCGGAGAGTATAGCCCTGGGCAGCGCCGCTGCGGGCCTCGACAACAGTTTCGAGGGCATAGTGGAAGACACCGTCTACACGACAGGGAGCGTGCGCTACCGCATCAGGCTCGCCGATACCGCGCACGTGATGACCGCGCGCATCCCATCCAGGCCCGATATCGCGCTGATGCAGCCGGGCGATCGGGTGCAGATCGGCTGGGGCCGTCGGGATGCGCTGCTGATAGGAGAGGATTGAGCCAATGGTGTCCTTCGCCGGCAAAACGGTGCTGATCACGGGCGCCGCCTCGGGCATGGGCCGCGCCCATGCCCACCATTTCGCCAAGCTCGGCGCCCATGTGGTCATCCAGGACATCGACCCCAAAGGCTTGGGCGAGACAAGGGCGATGATCACGGATGCGGGCGGGGCGGCCACCTCCTTCCCCTTCGACATCGCCGATGTGGCCGCCATCGATCGCACGGTCGCGGAGGTGACAAGCCAGCGGGGCGGCATCGACATCCTGGTCAACAATGCCGGTATCGGTATCGACAAGGTCATCGAAGATATTGACCAGGCGGCGTTCGATCGCATGATCAACGTGCATGTGAAGGGCTCGTTCTTCTGCGGGCGCGCGGTGGTGCCGGGCATGAAGCAGCGCGGCTGGGGACGCATCATCAATGTGTCGTCGCGCTGGGCCCAGGCTGGCCACCACATGGCTTCCGACTATATCGCAGCGAAAGGCGCCATCCTCGGCCTGACCAAGGCTTGGGCCAAGGAACTCGCCCCCTGGAACATCACGGTCAACGCGATAGCCCCCGGCGGCGTGTGGAGCCAGATGGTGCTCGACAATCTCGGCGAGGAAGGGGTGCGCGCCGAGGAACGGGAGGTGCCACTGGGGCGCTGGGCGCAGCCGGAGGAAATCTCGGCCACGCTAGCCTTTCTCGCCAGTGACGAAGCGTCCTTCATCACCGGCCAGGTGGTGAGCCCGAACGGCGGCAAGACCATTGTGGGTTTCTGACACGAGCCCGCGCCTGACGCGGCAAAGGAGGTCTCGATATGGGCGAGTTGAGCGGCAAGGTTGCGATCATCACCGGTGCAGGCGCTGGCATGGGGCGAGCGCACGCGCAGCTGCTGTCGGAGCGCGGGGCCGTCGTGGTGGCGCAGGACATTCGGGGCGACACCGCTGAAGAGACGGTCGAGCTGGTCCGTGCAAGCGGCGGCCAGGCCTATTCTATCGCCTGCGACGTGGCCGAGACGGGAACGCTCATGCGCGAGATCACCGCCATGGGCGAGCGGCTCGGTCGGATCGACATCCTGGTCAACAATGCCGGGATTGGCGGCGAGCCGGTTATCGAGGACACGACCGAAGAATTCTTCGACCGCACCTTTGCCGTGCACGTGCGCGGCAGCTTCTTTGCCGGCAAGGCTGTGGTGCCGTTCATGAAGCAGCAGCGCAGCGGCAAGATCATCAACATCTCGTCGATATGGGGTATGGTGGGGCATCATTATGCCTCGCCCTATTGCGCCGCCAAGGCCGCCCTGCTCGGCCTCACCAAGGCCTGGGCCAAGGAGCTCGCGCCCTGGAACATCCACGTAAACGCGGTGGCGCCGGGCGGGGTCGTCACCGAGATGGTGCTGTCCCAGCCGGATGCGGAAAAGAAGATGGCGGCCAAGCTCTCGCGCGTGCCGCTCGGCCGCTATGCTGAGCCGCGGGAGCTTTCCTATACGGTCGCTTTCCTTGCCTCGCCGCAATCCGACTTTATTACCGGTCAAACCATCAGCCCTAATGGTGGGGAGACGATCGTCGGGATCTGAGTCGCGCTAGATTGACATTCAATATCGAATACCGATAATTAATACCTGATTATGATAGGAGCATCAGATGCAGTTCGGCCTGTTCAATCTGATGAACCAGTTCAACATCGACCAGCGCGAGGTCTATAAAGGCACCCTCGAGTGCACGAAGCTCGCTGACGCGCTGGGCTTCGATACGGCCTGGTTCGCGGAGCACCATTTCTCCAACTACAGCATGTGCCCGTCGCCGCTGATGATGGGCGCTGCCGCCGCGCGAGAGACGAAGCGGATCCGGATCGGCCCAGCGGTGATTGTCGCCCCGCTCTACAATCCCATCCGGCTCGCCGAGGAGATCGCCCTGCTCGACCAGCTGAGCGAGGGACGCGTGGTGCTGGGCATCGGCTCGGGCTATCAGCGCTTTGAGTTCGAGGCCTTTGGGGCCGATCTCGCCGAGCGGCAGGAGCGCATGCTGGAGATCTGGCAGATCATCGACCAGGCCGTGCACGAGAACCGGTTCGAATATTCCGGGCGCTTTTACCAGCTACCGGCCGTCCCGCAGGCAATAGTGCTTTACGAGCCGCGGCGACTCGATACCTACTTCGTGTCATGGTCCCCGGAGATCATCCGGCACGCAGTCGCAACCGACGCGGTGCCATTCATCACCGTCGGCTGGGGCGATACAAAGGCGCTGACTGCCATGCACGATTTCGTAGCCCAGAAATATGCCGACGCCGGCTACAGCCTGAAAGGCCGGCGCTTTGCCGCCCAGCGCTACGTGTTCGTCAGCGACGATCGCGCCGAGCTCGAGCGCGTGGCGGCGGGCATCCGCTATGCTGGCCGCTGTGCCGGGCATATGCGGGTTGGGGCCCAGGTGCTGAACGGGCATATCATCGAGGACCGGCCCGTCGAGGGCGAGCCGAGCCTGGAAGCGATCCAGGCGGGGCTGCCGATCGGCAGTCCCGAAGTGGTCGCCGAACGGCTGGTCAAGGAGATCAATGCCAATGGGATCACCCATCTCAGCTGCTTCATGTGGCCGGCCGGCATCGAGTCCAAGGCGGCGTTGCGTTCCATGGAGCGGTTCGGTAAGGAGGTCATGCCGCTCATCCAAAAGGCGGTGTCGCCCGCTGCGCAGGTGAAAGAGGTCGTCTGAGTGACCATTAAGCCGCCGCTCATTGGCGAGATCCTCGAGGAAGGCCCATGGCTGCTCGGGGACGATGAGGCGGTCATCGATCCCAGGACGGCGGCCCTCGCCGACCTTTTCAAGCTGAGCATGCGGCGCCTGGCAGCTGGGATATGCGCTGTCACCGTTCGCCACCGCGGCGAGATTTTCGGCATCACGGCCACATCGGTCACCTCCCTGTCGCTGGAACCGCCCTCCCTGCTCATTTCCGTGCGCTCGACCTCCCGCTTGCTGCAAGTGCTCGCCAAGGAGAAAGCGTTCAGCGTGCATGTGCTCGGCGAGGCGCAGGCCTATGAGGCCAATGCCTTCGCCGGCCGCATCGGCCCCGAGCCGCGCGCCGCCCTGGTGCGGTGGGTCCATGACGCCGACAGCCCGCCCAGGCTGGCGGAGGCCACCTGCCACATCGATTGCCGGGTTGCCAAGCGCGTGCCGATCTTCTCTCATGTGGTGGTGGTGGGCGTGGTCGAGCGTATCGAGCTTGGGCCCTCCGACCGCCCGCTCGTCTATTTCGACGGCGCGTTCCACGCTCTCGAGACAAGGAGGAATGCCGATGCGCGTGATGGTTCTGGTGAAGGCGACGGCGGATAGCGAGGCGGGGATGATGCCCTCGACCGAGCTTCTTGAAGCCATGGGCAAGTTCAACCAAGAGCTGGTCGAGGCCGGCATCATGCTCGCGGGCGAAGGCCTGCACCCCTCCTCGAAGGGCAAGCGAGTGATGTTCGACGGGCCCAACCGCACCGTCATCGATGGTCCCTTCGATCAAACGAAGGAGCTCGTTGCCGGCTTCTGGATCTGGCAGGTCAAGGACATGGCCGAGGCGGTGGAGTGGGTGAAGCGCTGCCCCAATCCCATGCCCGGCCCGAGCGAGATCGAGATCCGGCCCGTAGTCGAAGCGGCCGACTTCGGCGATGCGCTCACGCCGGAGCTTGCCGAGCAGGAAGAGCGGCTCCGCGAAAGGGTCGCACGTCGCTGAACGGCGGCGGCAAGCTTCTCTGCTTTCCCTGGCAGCCCTGAGGTCAACGAGATGAGCCACATTATCCACCGGGTGCTTGGGGCGACTTATCCGCGCGCGGTCGCGGGCGATGGCGCCTACATCATCGATGCGGACGGCAAACGGTATCTCGACGCATCCGGCGGCGCGGCGGTGTCGTGCCTCGGCCACAGCGAGCGGCGGGTGACGGAGGCGATCAAAGCACAGCTCGACGCCATTCCCTATTCACACACGTCCTTCTTCACCTCCGCGCCGGCAGAAGAACTGGCGGCCTTGCTGGCCGAACAGGCACCGCCCGGTCTCGACCACGTGTTTCTGGTGTCCGGCGGCTCGGAGGCGATGGAGGCGGCGCTGAAGCTCGCCCGCCAGTATTTCGTCGAGAAGGGCGAGCCCGACCGCCGCCGGTTCATCGCCCGCCGCCAGAGCTTTCACGGCAATACCCTGGGGGCGCTTGCGGTGGGTGGCAACCTGGCGCGCCGCGCGCTCTACGACCCGCTGCTGATCGATGTGGAGCATGTCTCGCCCTGCTATGCCTATCGCGACAAGGCGGCGGACGAGGATGACGAAGCCTATGGCGCCCGGCTCGCGGCCGAGCTTCAGGCCACGATCGACCGGCACGGGGCGGAGACGATCATCGCCTTCGTGGCCGAGACGGTGGTGGGCGCGACCCTCGGCGCGGTACCAGCGGTACCCAATTACTTCCGGCGCATTCGTGAGATCTGCGACAGGCACGGCATTCTTCTCATCCTGGACGAGGTGATGTGCGGCATGGGCCGCACCGGCACCATGTTCGCCTGCGAGCAGGAGGGGATCAGCCCGGATATTGCGGTGGTGGCGAAGGGCCTTGGCGCTGGCTATCAGCCGATCGGCGCTCTCATTGCATCGCGCGCCATTTATGCGACGCTCGCCGCAGGGTCGGGTGGCTTCCAGCATGGCCACACCTATCTCGGCCATGCGGCGGCCTGTGCCGGGGCGCTCGCGGTGCAGAAGGTGATCGCGGAAGACGGTCTGTTGGCCCGGGTGGGTGACCTCGGGCCGAAGCTCATGGCGCGCCTGCACGACCGCTTCGGCCAGCAGCCCCATGTCGGCGACATCCGCGGCCGCGGCCTGTTCCTGGCGCTCGAGCTGGTCGAAGACCGCGAAACCAAGCAGCCCTTCGACCCCGCCCTCAAGCTTAACGCGCGCATCAAGGCCAACGCCATGGCCGAAGGCCTGATGTGCTATCCCATGGGCGGCACGATCGACGGTCGCCGCGGCGATCACGTGCTGCTGGCGCCACCCTACATCGTTACGGAGCCTCAGCTGGACGAGCTGGTGGAGAAACTCGACCGGGCGCTGGCCCGCTCCCTGGCGGAGATCAGCATCGCCGCTTAGATCGACGCGATCCTAAGGGCAACACGGGTAAGGATCCTCCCGCTGGCTAGCCGCCCCAGGATGGCGGAAACCGGCTGGCCGACAGACTGGGATTGGACATGCTGTGCGCCGCGTCCAGCACCATGGGCACGAAGCGTTCGCGCGCCGTGTCCATATCATATCTTGCCTTGTCGATGGAGATGGTGACAGCCGCGACCGGCACGCCGCCATCACCCAGAATCGGCGCAGCGACCGCAAGCTCCATCTCCAGCACCTCGCCATCCTGCCAGGCCACCCCCTCCTCCCGCGCCAGCGCGATGATACGCTTGATCTGCACGGGGTCGATGATCGTGGACGATGTCAGCTTGCGCAGGGGCGAGTGCTTGAGCATGCGGTCGATATCCTCATCCGACAGGCGCGACATGATGGCCCGGCCGGCCGCGGTGCAATAGGCATAGCGCCGGACCGGCAGCAAGGCGAAGTCATGGCTGACCAGGTTCGGTATGCGGCTCACATAGAACACGTGGATGCCGTCGAGCAAGGCCAGGCCGACGGATTGGGTGGTCTGTCGCGCCAACGGCTCCAGATGCCTGATGGCCTGCACCATCAGCGGGTCGGTCTGCAGAAACGACACGGCATAGGAAATGAAACGCGGCGAGAGGCTGTAGCGCTTGTAGCGCTGGTGACGGCGCAACAGCCCGAGATGCTGCAAGGTGAACAGCAGCCGCTGCACCGAGCCCTTTTCCAGCCCCGTCTTCTCCACGATCTCGGAAAAGGTGAAGCTTTCGGCGTTCTCGTTGTAGAGATCGAGGATCTTGTAGGCTTTTTCCAGAGTGCCCAGTTGCAGGACGCTCATAAGCGGTTCTTTCCATGGCCCAGCTGAGGCAACGAGGGGCCTTCTTTTCACCATCCCAGAATCGCATGTCAATGCGAAATGATCAATAAATGATAATCTGCGCGCCCCGCACGGCCGCCTGTGTGAACTTGACGCCGGGTCTGTCGGTCGCGCAAAGGTGGTCTCAAACCGAGGCGCAAGGCGGCAGGCATCCTGATCCACACCCTCGCCATTTCCGGCTACCGCTCGATCCGGCATCTCACCTTGCCGCTGGAGCGGCTGACCGTCATCACCGGCCGCAACGGAACCGGCAAATCCAGCTTCTATCGCGCATTGCGGCTGCTGGCCGAGGTGGCGCAAGGCCGCGTGATCTCGTCCTTGGCGGCCGAGGGTGGTCTGCAGTCCACTCTGTGGGCCGGACCCGAACAGATCTCGCGCGAGATGAGGGACGGCACCCGCGAGATCCAAGGCACCATGCGCAAGAACCGGGTCAGCCTCAAGCTCGGCTTTGCATCGGAGGACTACGGCTACGCGATCGATCTTGGCCTGCCCGTCATCTCATCGGGCTCGATGTTCAGCCTGGATCCCGAGATCAAGGCCGAGGCCGTCTGGGCGGGAGAGGTGCTGAGCCGGCGCAATGTGTTCGCTCAGCGATCGGGACCAGCGGTCACGGCATTGGATCTTGCTGGCCGACGGCAGACGGTGGTCACCAACCTCCCGCCCTATGAGAGCATGATGACCCATGCGGCGGATCCCAGAGAGCTGGCCGAACTCCTCGTGCTGCGCGAGCGCATGCGGGGCTGGCGGTTCTATGATCATTTCCGGACCGATGTCGAAGCCCCTGCCCGCATGTCTCGCGTGGGAACGCGGACGCCGGTGTTGAGCGCCGATGGAGCCGATCTCGCGGCGGCGCTGCAGACCATTGTAGAGATCGGTGATCGGGAAGCCCTGAACCGCGCCATCGACGATGCCTTCCCCAAGGCCACCGTCCGCATTGTCGACACAGGCGGCAAGCTCGAGCTGCTCATGAGCCAGCATGGTCTCTTGCGCAGCCTTCATGCGGCCGAACTGTCCGACGGCACGCTGCGCTATCTGCTACTGCTCGCAGCCCTGCTGACCCCGCGTCCCCCCGGCCTGATGGTGCTGAACGAGCCGGAAACCAGCCTTCACCCGGACTTGCTCGGGCCATTGGCGCGGCTGATCGCGAACGCATCGGCGAAGTGCCAAATCGTTGTGGTGACGCACGCGCGCGCCCTGGTGGAGGAGCTTCAAGCCGCGGGCGCCCTGACCTATGAGCTGGCCAAATCCTGCGGCGAAACGGCGATCGAGGACCTCAAGCCCGTCTCCTGGGCCTGGCCGAGCCGGTAGCTCGGCACCCGCGGCAGCACTGCCACGTAAGCACCTGATTGTGCTCAGGTTTTCATGATTGGCGACCCCGGAAGGATTCGAACCTTCGACCTTCAGCTTAGAAGGCTGCTGCTCTATCCAGCTGAGCTACGGGGCCGCGGGAGGTAGCGCTCCAAAAGCGTGATCAGTGGGTCCAGTTGCCGATCCGGCCCCATTTGAAATTGTCGGAATAGGCCTTCGGCCGAATGGGCGCCCGCTGATTCTCGATCACCCGGTATTCGAGCCCATGGCGCTCGGCATAGGCGATCGCCTCCTCCTTGGTATCGAACCTGAGACGCAGCTGCTGGCGCATGTCGCCTGAGCTCGTCCAGCCCATCAGCGGGTCGATCGTACGCGGCTGCTGCTGGTCGAACTCCAGGAACCACCGGCTGGTATTGGCCAGACCCGACTGCATGGCCGTCTTGGCAGGCTTATAGATGCAAACCTTCATCTCTCCACCTTGGGCTTGCCGCCACCGTTCAACCATGCGCGGCCGTTCGACCATGGCGCGGCGAAGCGGAAACCCTCCTGGGCCTTCTCGTCGCGATGGTCGGGGCAGCAGGATTTGAACCTGCGACCCCCTGGTCCCAAACCAGGTGCGCTACCAGACTGCGCTATGCCCCGTGGCCGCAAAATACGCGCGTTTCCTTACGGATTTGCAGCCTCAGGCGCAAGGGCTGATTTTCTTGGGCCCCTACCGGAACACCCCCGCATGCCTTCAATGGGTCACCGCGGCGACCACCGTGTCCGTGTTGACGCCAGGCGATGGGATGGTCTGGCCCGGGAACCCCGGGCATAGACCGGCAGGCTGCCGGTCGCGCCCGCGCCCGTGCTCAGCGCGGCAAATATGCGCTTAGCGGGGCTAATTTAGACAAATAGATGACAAATTTCTTTACCCAGTCGAATTATCCTACTAGCTCAGACGCGCCAGTTTCCCATAGGGCTCACGTTCTGGTTCGGGTTGCGTCGGGGGGAAGCATGCTCCAACTGGGATCAGTGGTGGCTCGAGCCACGTCTTCGTATATCGCGGTTGCCCTTTGTGTGATCAGCGGCGTCGGCGCGGTACTGCTGTCTGCCCTGCTCCTCTGGTCCGCCGAGGAAAGCGACCAGATCGCCCTTGGTCGTGAGATCGCCGTCGTCGATAGTGTGGTCCAAAGCATCATCGCGCAGATCCCGCGCGATCAGGCCAGCGTCACCATCTGGAATGATGCCGTCGAGAAGACGGCACTCAACTTCGATCCCGAGTGGGTTTACGTCAATCTCGCCCGCTGGATGCACGACTATTTCGGCCACGACGTGGTCTATATCCTCAATTCGGCCAACGAGAAGGCATTCGCCTATGAGGGGGGCAGAGTGCCGGAAGCCTCCGCGCCATTGCCGGATCTGGTCAGGAGCGTCGCGGCCAAGGCCCGCGAGCGGCTCAGCGCGCTGCCGCCGGACATGGAGGTCGATGCGCATGGCGATGGGCTCGGAACCACCGAGGTCGGCCTGATCGACGGCCGCGCCGCCATCGTCAGCGCCATGCCGATCATACCTGAGAATGACGGGAGCATCGTGCAGCGGTCTGCCCCTTTTCTGCATGTGAGCATTCGCTTCCTCGACGGTAACGTCTTTCAGAAGCTGACGGACACACGCCTCATCTCGGATGCGAGGTTCGTGGCATCCAGCGCGCCCGGTGAAGGGGCAGCCTACCCCCTGATGTCCAGCACCGGCGAGGCGCTGGGCTTTGTGGTCTGGAGCCCGGAACGGCCGGGCAAGCGTATCCTCACGCGCGTGATCCCGCTCGCAGGCTGTGCCTTGCTGGTCGTGATTGCGCTATGCTGGTTCTTTGGACGGCGGCTCAGCCAGGCCGCAGCCAAGATTGAGGCAAGCCGGGCGCATGCTCAGCACCTTGCCTTCACGGACGGACTGACCGGCCTGCCGAACCGTCTGATGTTCAGCCAGTGCCTGGAGCGGGATCTCGCCGGGGTCAGAGCCGGCCAGACCACTCTGGCGCTTCTCTATCTGGACATCGACAACTTCAAGAACGTCAACGACACCTGGGGCCATCCGGCCGGCGACGAGCTGATCCGCGAAGTGGCGCGTCGGCTGCTCTCTGTCTGCCGCGAGAGCGACACGGTCGCGCGGCTTGGCGGGGACGAGTTCGCCATACTCTGCGTCGACACCGACGCGGAGAACGGCCGCCGGGTCTGCAACCAGGTGCTCAAAGCCTTCGGCGAGCCGTTCACGGAAATCGGGCAGCAGATGTCGATCACGGTCAGCATCGGCATGGCCCTGGCTCCTGCCGCGGGCATCGAAGCGAGCGAGCTGTTCCGGAAAGCCGATATCGCCCTCTATCGCGCGAAGGCGGAAGAGCGCGGATCATACCGGCTGTTCACGCCGACCATGGATGAAGCTGTCCAGATTCGCAACGCGACCGAACGGGAACTTCGCAACGCCATCGACCGGCGCGAGCTGTGCCTCGTTTATCAGCCGCTCTTCTCGTCCAGCGCGCAGGTGATGGCCGGCTTCGAGGCCCTCCTGCGCTGGCAGCATCCTGTTCGCGGGCTGCTTCCACCGTCGAGCTTCATCGGGATTGCCGAAGAAACCGGTCTCATCCACGAAATCGGCATGTGGACCCTTGGCGAGGCCTGCGCCGCAGGCAAGGCCTGGGGCGTGCACAAGATGGCCGTGAACGTTTCGCCGGCTCAGCTGCGCCGGGCCGATTTTGCCGAAAAATGCCTCGGCACGATCGGGAGGACGGGCTTCGATCCGCAGCGGCTCGAGCTCGAGATCACCGAGAACATCCTGATCCACCGGGGCGGGCATTCCCAGGCCAATCTCGAGGCGCTGCGCAAGGCCGGCGTCAAGATCGCGCTCGACGATTTCGGCAGCGGCTATTCCTCGCTCGACTATCTGCGCAATTACGTGGTCGACCGGATCAAGATCGATCAGTCCTTCATCCGGCAGATCGAATTTTCCGAGGACTCGCGCGAGATCGTGCTCGCGATCATCCGCATGGCACGGGCGCTGCGGATCGATATCACGGGCGAAGGCGTCGAGACCGAAGCGCAGAAGGATTTCCTCGTGCGGCAGGGATGCGACCAGATCCAGGGATTTCTCCTCGGCGGGCCGCTATCTGCCGCGACGGCGGCCCGATTGGCCTTGTCGGTCGGTCAGGAACCTAGCAACGCACTGGGCCGCCAAGACAGGCCGTTGCGCCCGTCCGGATCGGCCGAGCTCCGGTGGGAGAGCTAGAGGCTCGATTTGGTTTTCCCCGTTCGATCCAATGCGATAGGTTTGCCCGGCGCGTGCCTGGGTTGGGCTGGCACGCTTAGGTGCACAGGATGGAGTTGACGCGATCAACGCAGAGGCTGCGGAAAGGGCGAGGTCCGATTTCCCGTCGATTGCTGCAAGCCCTGCATGTTCCTCGCGGTGAGACGGTGACGGTGGGGTCCATACTCGATCGGCTCGGGCCCGACGGCTTCGGCATCGCCTTGCTGCTGCTGGCGCTACCCATGATCATCCCTGCGCCGGGGCCGATAGGGTTTCCGCTGGGATGCCTCATCGTCATTCTCGCCATGCAGGCCCTGCGCGGCGCGAGCAGCCTTTCCCTTCCCGCGTTCATCCGCAAGCGGCCCGTATCGAGACGGCTGTTGCGTTCCATTCTCGCGCGCAGCCTGCCTTGCATGGCGCGGACGGAGCGCTACCTCCGCGAGCAGCGGCTCTCGTGGCTCACCGGCCGCGCTGCCCGCGCGGTGCAGGCCGTGCCCGTTCTGCTGCTGGCCATTGCCATCCTGCTTCCCCTCGGAAACACCGTTCCGGCCCTGGCGCTCGCCGCCCTGGCCTTCGGCTGGATCGTGCGCGACGGGGTCGCCGTTCTCGTCGCGATCATCCTCAGCATAGCGGCTCTGGCATGGTGCGTCTTTCTTCTCGTCGCGGGAGCGACGGCGGTGGATTGGCTGGTCTCAGCCTTTTAGACGAGAAGCTCGGCGACCGTGGAACCCAAGCCCATAGAAGATGGTTCAGTGCGCGACGGGCGTTCAACGGCTGCATCGCATGCTTCGCATGGGATGTATCCGCCTACCAACCCCGGCGGAGCGGTTGAACCCCCGTCACCCCTCCCCGATCCATTTCGCCACCCGGGAACCCGTTCCCCGATTCCGCGCTTTAGAAAGACCAGCGGTTTTCCGGGGAGGGTGGCGCGCGCCTGCGCCTTGGCGGGCTTTCCTCGTGAGATCATCGCTGGATCAGCGGGCCACAGATATGGGAGAGAGCCATGGCCACCAATCCGACCGGACCAGGCAGCAAGCGCCCTCCGGAGAGCGCCGAACGCGTGCTCACCGACCGGCAAGGTCATCCGATCACCGACAACCAGTCGCAGCGGACCGTGGGAAGCCGCGGGCCGGCCACGCTGGAGAACTATCATTTCCTGGAGAAGATCACCCATTTCGACCGCGAAAGGATCCCAGAGCGGGTGGTGCATGCGCGTGGCTTTGTCTGCTATGGCGAGTTCGAGGCGACCGGCAAGATCGGCGATGAGCCGGCCTCCAAATACACCCGCGCCAAGCTGTTCCAGGAACCCGGCAAGAAAACGCCGCTCGCCATCCGCTTCTCCACGGTGATCGGGGGCCGCGATTCCTCGGAAGTCGCCCGCGATCCTCGGGGCTTTGCGGTGAAGTTCTATACGGAGGACGGCAATTGGGATCTGGTCGGCAACAATCTCGCGGTGTTCTTCATCCGCGACGCCATTAAGTTCCCAGACGTCATCCACTCGCTCAAGCCCGACCCGGTCACCTTCCGCCAGGAGCCGAACCGGATCTTCGACTTCATGAGCCAGACGCCGGAATCCATGCACATGCTGACCCACCTGTTCAGCCCGCGCGGCATTCCGGCGAGCTACCGGCACATGGAGGGGTTCGGGGTCAACACCTACAAGATGGTGAATGCCCAAGGCGACACCGTGCTGGTCAAGTATCACTGGCATCCGCGCTGCGGCATCGCCAGCCTGACCGCCGAGGAAGCCGCCAAGGTGCAGGCTCAGGATCTGGGCTCGGCCTCCAAGGACCTCTATGAGGCGATCGAGCGGGGCGAGTATCCGCAGTGGGATCTCTATATCCAGATCATGGAGGACCATGACCATCCCGAACTCGACTGGGACCCGCTGGATGACACCAAGATCTGGCCGGAGAAGGACTTCCCGCTGCGCCATGCGGGCGTGATGACGCTCAACCGCAATGTGGAGGACTTCTTCAACGAGAACGAGCAGATCGCCATGGGCACCGGCGTGCTGGTGGACGGGCTCGACTTCTCCGACGACAAGATGCTGGTGGGCCGCACCTTCTCCTATTCCGACACGCAGCGGTACCGGGTGGGCCCGAACTACCTGCAACTGCCGGTGAATCAGGCCAAGAACGCGCGCGTGGCGACCAACCAGTCGGGCGGCCAGATGTCCTATCACCGCGATCTCGCCCCCGGGCAGAACCCCCATGTGAACTATGAGCCCTCGCTCCATAACGGGCTCATGGAATCGCAGCGTGAAGCGCCCAACAACCCGCCGGAGATCCGGGGGCGGCTCACCCGCAGCGTCATCGAGCGGCGCAACGATTACGTGCAGGCGCGTGGCCGCTATTGCACGATGATGGACTGGGAGCGGGATGATCTCGTGCTGAACATGGCCACCAATCTCAAGCAGTGCGAGCGCGACGTACAGGAACGCATGCTGTGGCACCTGCTGCTGATCCACGACGATTACGGCAACCGGGTCGGCCAGATGATCGGCATGAGCGCGGACGACGTGCGCCACCTGCCGCCGCTGCCGAAGCAGGTGCTGACGGACGAAGATCAGCGCCGGCTGCAGAACCTGGGCCGCAACGGCGACAAGATCGACCCGACCGTGTGGGGCCAGTGGACCAGCTCGGTGAAGAACCACAGGGCCACGGCCGAGGAGGTGCTGGGCGGCATGAGGGGCAGCTCCGCAATGCGCGAACAGGCCGCCGAATAGGCGGCGTGCCTCCAAGACATGGCTGGCGAGGCTCAGGCCTCGCCGGCGGCAAGGGGCTTTTCGAAGAACAGGCTCAGCGCGATGGCTTTCGCCGGCATGGCGGCATAGGGGCCGAACGGGCGGCACGGGCGGAAGCCGGCCCGCTCGTAGAAGCGGATCGCTTCTGGCTGATGGACGCCGGTCTCCAGCCGCAGCAGCCTCTCGCCGCGCGCACACGCCTCCTCTTCGAGATGCGTGAGGATGGACCTGGCATAGCCGCGGCCCCGCGCCGAGGGTCGCGAATAGAGGCGCTTGAGTTCGGCATAGCCGTCATAGAAGCCGACGCCGCCGCAGGCGACCGGCTCACCTCCGGCATAGGCGAGAAAAAAGGCGATATTCGGCTGAAAGAGCTCGGCCAGGGAGACGGCGTGTCGCTGGTCCGGCGCATAGAACCGCTGCAGATGCGCATCAAGTTCCGCGAGCAATGCGCGCACATCGTCATCCGGAGCGATGGTGTGCCTGATGGCCACGACTCGCCTGTTCCTCCTCCGTCTGTCCGCAACAGCATACCAAGCAGGACCGCCGCCGCAACCCGATGGGTATTCCGGAACCAAGATGGACTGACGTCATTGCTCTGCATGACGGGCGTTCGGCCGCCATCAGTGCTGCACATATGCTCCCATGCCGTTGACGACCGGAGCCCGTCGCCATTTGCGCGACAGGTCAACCTGAGGAGTTCCCATGGAGGACCACAGGCCCAGGCGAGGCCCCCGCGATCTCAGCGGGGTCACGGACCACCAGCCCTACGAGGTCAGGGACCTTGCGGAACGATTCGGACTGCCCCTGGAACAGGTGCGGCAACTCGTGGACACGCTGGGCGATGATCCGCGACGGCTGGAGGAGGCCGCGCGGAAGCTCAAGATCGAGGCGGAAGAGGGCCAAGCCAACCGCCCGCGGTCCGTCTAACGACCGTTCGGGACCGCGCTGAGCCGTCGCTATGCTGCACGCCCAGCGCAAGCTGTCGCAGTGACACCGTGGGCGGACTGCGCCATCAACGTCTCATGCAACGCTTGCGGGGGATGTTGAACCGTCGAGGGTTGGGTGGCCCGCTGAAGGTCGCCCTCGCCTACCTGCTGCTCGTCCAGAGCATCGTTGCGGCCTTGGGCCTCGGCCAGTTGGTCCACGCGCGCCAGGACGCCGGGGGTATTTGCGCGGTAGCCGCTGCGGGCGCGCCGCAGCAGGGACCGGCCGAACAGAGCCCGGTTACCGACGCCACCTGCATTCTTCATTGCAAGCTGGCCGGCTTCGTCCAGCCGGTATTGGCGCCATCCCTGCAGATCCTGGCACAGCTTACACCGGAACCCGACCGAGGCGCCGTGCGGCCGAGGTCGGATCCAGGCCCCGCAGGCATGATCGGCGGACCTCCGGATGCACGCGGCCCGCCCAGGTTTCTCCACCTGACGTGATCCATCCGCCCGCGCCGTGGCCGGGCGTCCCTCATCATGCTTGTGGAGAAAGCTCATGCCGCACGATCCTGCGGATGACGCGCTGCGCCCGGCCTCGGCGTCGCGCGCGGCCGACCTCTATCGCGCCGTCTGGCGCTGGCATTTCTACGGCGGCCTGCTAGTGCTGCCCTTCCTCATCACCCTCGCCGTCACCGGTGCGCTCTATCTGTTCCGTGACGAGATCGATGCCATCGTGCATGCAGAGTTGAAGCAGGTGGCGGTGCCGCAACCCGGCCCCAACGCGGAACAGCCCTTGGCGCCCTCGATGCTGGTCGAGGCGGCACTGGCCGCCTATCCCGGGCAGGCGGCCAAGTTCACCGATCCAGCCAGACGGGACGCTTCGGCCGAGGTTACGGTCTCGACCAGCAGCGGCGAGAAGCTGGCCGTCTATGTCGATCCTTATGACGGCAGGGTACTCGGCAGCCTGCCCGATCGCGGCACGGTCATGTGGACCATCCGCCACCTGCACAGCCTGCGCTATTTCGGCCCGGTCGCCCGGGCGCTGATCGAGATTGCCGCGGGATGGTCGCTCCTGCTGGTTGGCACCGGTCTCTATCTCTGGTGGCCACGCCAAAACCAGAGTGGCCTCGCCATCCGGGGCCGGCCACGGCACCGCCTGTTCTGGCGCGATGTCCATGCGGTTGTCGGCTTGTTCGTCGGCGGCTTCATTGTGTTCCTGGCGGTGACCGGCATGCCGTGGTCGGGCGTATGGGGGGCCAAGGTCAACGAATGGGCCAATGGCAGCAATTTCGGCTATCCCGCCGGCCTGCGGGTGGACGTGCCTATGTCGGGTGAGCACCTGCATGAGCATGGGTCCACGAGCTGGTCGCTCGAGCAGGCCCGAATGCCGGTGTCGGCCCCCGAGGGCGCGTCAGCCGCCCCTATCGGCCTTGATGCGGCGGTGGCCGTTTTCGAGCGGCTCGGCCTTCATCCCGGCTATGCAGTAAGCCTGCCGACCACGCCGAGCGGGGTCTATACGGCCTCAGTCTATCCCGACGATCTCAGCCGGCAGCGGGTGGTGCATCTCGATCAATATACGGGCAAGCCGCTGCTCGATATGAGCTATGCGGATTACGGCCCGCTCGGCAAGGCGCTGGAGTGGGGGATCAATGTCCATATGGGCCAGGAATTCGGACTGGCCAATCAGATGGTCCTGCTCGCCGCCTGCCTGGCCATGATCGCGCTTTCCCTCTCCGCCGCCGTCATGTGGTGGAAGCGGCGGCCGAGCGGACGCCTCGGTGTTCCGCCAATGCCGGCGGACCCGCGGGTGCTGCGCGGGCTGCTGGCGCTTCTGGCGCTCGGCGGCCTGCTGTTTCCGCTGGTCGGGCTGTCGCTGGTGGTGATCGCGGGACTGGACTGGCTGCTCCGCCGCTCACGTCAACAGCGGTTCGCTTGAGGCGCGGCATCGGGAGGGCCTTGCTCGCGGCCCTCCTCCGTCTTCCGGCGCTCAGACGTCCAACTCCTCCTCGTCCACGAATTCCGCGTGCTCGGTGATGAAGCGGAAGCGCTCCTCCGGCTTGTTGCCCATGAGCTGCTCGACGATCTGCCGGGTCTCGCCTTCCTCGTCCTCCACCAGCCGCACCTGGAGCAGGGTGCGGTTCTTGGGATCCATGGTGGTTTCCTTGAGCTGGGCCGGCATCATCTCGCCCAGGCCCTTGAAGCGCGAGACCTCGACTTTGCCGCGGCCCTTGAACTCGGTGGCGATGAGCGCGTCCTTATGCGCATCGTCGCGGGCGTAAATGGTCTTGGCGCCCTGTGCGATGCGATAGAGCGGCGGCACCGCGAGATAGAGGTGGCCGTTCTCGATCAGCCGCGGCATTTCGCGATAGAAGAAGGTGATGAGCAGCGAGGCGATATGCGCGCCATCCACGTCCGCGTCGGTCATGATGATGACCTTGTCGTAGCGCAGGTCATCATCCCGGTAGCGGCTGCCGGTGCCGCAGCCCAGCGCCTGCACCAAGTCCGAGAGCTGCTGATTTTGCGCGAGCTTGTCGCGGGTGGCGGAGGCAACGTTCAGGATCTTGCCCCGCAAGGGCAGCACGGCCTGAGTGCGCCGGTCGCGGGCCTGTTTGGCGGAGCCGCCGGCCGAATCCCCTTCGACGATGAACAGCTCCGCGCCCTGCGCGGCATTCTGCTGGCAATCGGCGAGCTTGCCGGGCAGGCGTAGCTTGCGCACCGCCGTCTTGCGCTGCACCTCGCGCTCCTGGCGGCGGCGCATGCGCTCCTCGGCGCGGTCCACCACCCAGTCGAGCAGCCGGTTGGCCTGGGCGGGATGGCCGGTCAGCCAGTGATCGAAATGATCCTTCAGCGTCTGGTCGACGATGCGGCCGGCCTCGATGGAGGCGAGCTTCTCCTTCGTCTGTCCCTGGAACTCCGGCTCGCGAATGAACACCGACAGGAGCACGCCGGCAGAGGCCAGCACGTCTTCCGACATGATGTCCTTGGCGCGCCGGTTGCCGGTGAGCTCGGCATAGGCCTTGAGCGACCGGGTGAGCGCCGACTTCATGCCGTTCTCGTGGGTGCCGCCCTCGCTGGTAGGCACCGTGTTGCAATAGGAGCTGACGAAGCCGTCGCCGGCGAACCAGCCGATGGCCCATTCCACCGAGCCATGGCCCTCGGGCTTCGTCACCTTGCCGGCGAAGATCTCGTCGGTCACCCTTTCGCGGCCCTCGAGCTGCGCTTCCAGGAAATCCTTGAGGCCGCCGGGAAAGCGCAGCACGGCCTTCTGCGGCGTCTCGTCATTGGGGCCGATATGAACATCCGCGCAGGACCAGCGCACCTCGACCCCGCCGAACAGATAGGCCTTCGCGCGGGCCATGCGGAACAGGCGAGCGGGCTTGAAGCGGACGTCCCTGCCGAAGATCTCCGGGTCCGGGTGGAAGCGCACGCGGGTGCCCCGGCGGTTGGCGGTTCGGCCCACCTGCTCCAGCGGACCCAAGGGCGTGCCGCGGGCATAGGCCTGCCGATACAGCATCTGGCCACGCGCCACCTCGACCTCGAGCCGGTCCGACAGCGCATTCACCACGGAGACGCCCACCCCGTGCAGGCCACCGGAGGTCGCATAGACCTTGCTGTCGAACTTGCCGCCCGCATGAAGGGTGGTGAGAATGATCTCCAGCGCCGACTTGTCCGGGAACTTGGGATGGGGGTCGACCGGGATGCCGCGGCCGTTGTCGTTGACGGTGAGGAAGCCGTCCGCGTCGTAATCCACCTCGATGAAGGTGGCGTGCCCGGCGATCGCCTCGTCCATGGCGTTGTCGATCACCTCGGCGAAGAGGTGATGCAGCGCCTTCTCGTCGGTGCCGCCGATATACATGCCGGGCCGGCGCCGCACCGGCTCCAGGCCTTCGAGCACCTCGATATCGGCAGCCGTATAGGTAGGCTCGACGGCCGGAACGCTCGACGGGGCAGCCTTGGCCGCACCAGCCGCTTTGGCCGCGGCCGTGCCTTTGGCCGGCGCTCCAGACGAGGGCGGCGGCACCGGCACCAGTGTCACCTTGGGGCTGATCGGCTTCTCCGCCCGCTTGCGGGCGCGATTTTCCTGGAGATGGGCGTCGAGCCGCCCGAACAGGTCATCAATTTCAGACATGCCTGACGGTGTCCTGATCCTTGCTCGATGC
The DNA here is from genome assembly GCF_005281615.1 of Rhodoligotrophos defluvii. Lineage (NCBI taxonomy): Bacteria > Pseudomonadati > Pseudomonadota > Alphaproteobacteria > Hyphomicrobiales > Rhodoligotrophaceae > Rhodoligotrophos > Rhodoligotrophos defluvii. The sequence goes on from NZ_SZZM01000003.1 coordinate 354,275, forward strand.
TGATTCGCCCTAATCAGTATCCTTGGGAATTTCGTCCGGCGCCATCTCGGGCGTGGTCGTGCCGCCGTCCGGCGCCGCCTCCGGCGCCTTGCTGGGGTCGGTGCACCCGGTGAGCCAGACATCGAACACCGGATGCTCCAAGGCGTTGAGCCCGGGGCTTTCCGCGAACATCCAGCCCGAGAAGATCCGCTTCTTGGAGCCATCCTCCTCCAGCTCATCGATCTCGACGAAAGTGGAGGTCTTGGGCTCCTCGGTGGGAGGCCTGGAATAGCAGACCCGCGGCGTGACCTCGATCTGGCCGAAGCGCTTGGTGCTGTTGATGGGCACATGGAAGGAGGTAATGGTCGCGGTGATCTTATCAAGCCCCGAAAACACGGCGACCGGATTGGCGATCGCCTCCGCACGTGCCGCCGGAGATGAGCCAAGCACGGCGCCGAGGCCGAAAACGGCAGCCAAGACACGGGTTGAGCTGAAGCGCAGGCTAGGCATCACCGAAGCTTGGCCTCGACTCTGATGCGCATGTAGTCGGCGGTCCAATTGCCTGCGCGATCACGCAGTGTGGGCGCCAGCAGGTCCTCCACTTCCGCGACAACCGACTCGGCCTCTGATCCGAACTGCTCGAAGAACGGCTTGCGGAACACCACGAGCCAGCTGGCCATGCCGGTCTTGAGCGGCGTGGGCCGCGCGAACAACCCGATCCGCTTGACGTCGAAGCCGTGCGCGTCGAGCATCGCGCCATATTCCTCCGGGGTGGGAAAGAACCAAGGACCGGCTAGCGTCTCGTCCCCGCCGCGCCGGCGGGCAACGGCCCGCATGGCGGTGATGATCGCAGCCACATTGGTATGGCCCCCAAATTCGGCGACAAAGCGTCCGCCGGGCTTCAGCGCCCGCGCTATTCCATCGAGAACCCTTTCGGGCCGGGTCATCCAGTGCAGGGCGGCGTTCGAGAACACCGCGTCGAACGCGCTGACGAAGGTCAGCCCCTCGCCGTCCATGACCCGCGCGTCGACCCCGCGGGCGCGGGCAGCCGCCACCATCTCGGGACTCGAGTCCACGCCCACCACGTCGGCGCCAGCGGCTTTCAAGGCCGCTGTCAGCACCCCGTCGCCGCAGCCGAGATCGAGAATGCGCTCGCCCGGCTGCGCTGCAAGCCATTCGAGTACCGCCCCGGCGAGGTCGGCCACGAAGCGGCCGTGAGCCGCATAGGTGTCGGGCGCCCATGTCTGGGTGCGGGCCGGGGCTTCTGCCGTCATTGCTCCGCCCCGGATTGCGTGCCTTCCCCTGCGCCAGCCCCCGGGGCGGGTTGCGGTGCCGGCTCCGGTGTCGCACCGCTTGCGGGCGCGCTGGACTTCGACCCGCTGCCGGAACTGGCGAAGGAGCTCACGATGCTCCACAGATCGAGCGCCGACTGGGTGTACTGGAACTGGTCTCCCTCCTTCATCGCCGCCTCCGAGCCCCCCGGCTCGATGGCCACGTAGCTCGCGCCCAGCAGCCCTTCCGAGGTGATCTTGGCGGTCGAGTCCTCGGGGATCTTCACGCCGTTGTCGATGGCGAGCGTAAGAACCGCTTCATAGACGTCGTCGAGAGCCTGGCTGGTGACGCTGCCCACCTTGACCCCGGAAATGCGGACGTCCGATCCGGTGCTGACGCCGCCGAGGTTGTTGAATGAGGCCTTCACGTGATAGGCGCCGGATATCCCGCCGACGCCAGTCGTCGTATAGACGAAGAAAAGGAAAGCAGCCGCGACCGCGATGACGATCGCGCCGGTAACGGTTTCCACGACGTTCTGCTTCATGGGGGAAAACCTCGATCCTTACTTTAGGCCCTGCACGACGCTTATCGACGTAAGCTCATGAGCGCGAAAGGTCCGGGCGGCAGCGGCGATCACCCCGCCTTACCGTCACTCCGGCGTCCATGGCTCATAGTCTGGCCGTGCCACCACGCGAGGTTCGGGATTCGCGAGGCTGCCATGGGGCAGATAGCGCGGCGCTACCCCTGTCATATTGGGCATATAAGGCTTCTCCCAGGGGTGCGGCTGATAATTCTCCTGGCTCGGGGGTATGTCCACCCGATGGGCAAGCCAGCCATGCCAGCCCGGGGGCACCATGGAGGCTTCGACCACACCGCTATAGACCACCCACCGGCGCTCGCCGTTGCGCTGCCGGTAGTATTTGTTGCCGAACTGGTCCTCGCCCACGAATTCCCCCTGGCGCGCGATCAGCAGCCTCGTGCCCAAGGTCTGGCTGTGCCACCAGGTGAAGAATTGCAGCAGAAATGACTTAACGCCCATGATGCGTCTGGCTCCGGGGTCCCCGCGAGCGGCGTTGGCCGTAGCGTCTCGAGCTGTGCCACGGGCCGTGCCGCGTCCATGTCAGGACCGTCTTATGACGCAACAGGCGTGATCCGTCCACTGCGACCTGGCCGTGGGGGCGCCGGAGCCTTGCCGGGCATGCGCTTCGCCGCAGAATCGCCCTGCCGACAACCTGGAGGAAAAGCTGTTAACAAACCGTTAATGGTGCCAGATATGGTGTGGACAGGCTACCTGCACACAATCTGTTGTCTTTTTGCAGTTATGTTCAGTTGACGCCTGATCTGCGCATTGGCATCATCGGGAGACTTCGAGAGAGTCGCCTTTGCCCGTTGCGGCATGTGCGGCGGAGGGGCACGCAGGAGCTTTTCGGGGCAGATTCGGCAGGTTGTCGGCAGCCGGAGTTTGGGCTGCGACGCATGTTTTTTGTCCTGAATCACGCCTACTGCTTCGGTTAACCCTGGCCCCCTCCGCCGGGATAACACAGTCGAACAGGAGGCGCTCCTCGATCCGTGATTGTCTTTGTACCATTGGGGAGCTGACCGATGCGCATCGAGCGCCGATACACTGTCGCCGGAACGACGCCTTTTGACGGACTGACGTTCCGGCGCGCCACGAGCGAGATCCGCAATCCCGACGGATCGACCGTGTTCAAGCTCGAGAACATCGAGGTTCCCGCGTTCTGGAGCCAGGTGGCCTGCGACATTCTCGCCCAGAAATACTTCCGCAAGGCCGGTGTGCCTGCGCGCCTGAAGCGTGTGGAGGAAGAGACCGTCCCGTCATGGCTGTGGCGCTCGGTTCCGGATGAAGCGGCGCTCGCCGCGCTGCCGGAGAAGGAGCGCTATACGACCGAAACCTCCGTCAAGCAGGTCTGCCACCGGTTGGCCGGCACCTGGACCTATTGGGGCTGGAAGGGCGGCTATTTCGACGGGGAGGAGGATGCGCGCGCCTTCTATGACGAGCTGTGCTTCATGCTCGTCACCCAGAAATGCGCGCCCAACAGCCCGCAATGGTTCAATACGGGCCTGCACTGGGCCTATGGGATCGACGGCCCGTCGCAGGGCCACTTCTACGTGGACCCGGCCACCGGCAAGCTCACGAAGTCGAAATCGGCCTATGAGCACCCGCAGCCCCATGCCTGCTTCATCCAGTCGGTCGAGGACGACCTGGTGAATGAAGGCGGCATCATGGACCTGTGGGTGCGCGAGGCGCGCCTGTTCAAATATGGCTCCGGCACCGGCTCCAATTTCTCGCGCATCCGCGGCGAGAACGAGCCCTTGTCCGGCGGCGGCAAGTCATCGGGCCTGATGAGCTTCCTCAAGATCGGCGACCGGGCCGCGGGGGCGATCAAGTCAGGCGGCACCACCCGGCGCGCCGCGAAGATGGTGGTGGTCGACATCGATCACCCCGACATCGAGGACTATATCGACTGGAAGGTGAAGGAGGAGCAGAAGGTCGCCGCGCTGGTTGCGGGCTCGCGCACGGTCAAGCAGCACCTCACGGCGGTGCTCAAGGCCTGCCTCAACTGCGAGGGCTCCGGCGATGACTGCTTCGATGTCGCCAAGAACCCGGCGCTGAAGCGCGCGGTCAAGGCGGCGCGGCGGGCCCACGTGCCGGAAGCTTATGTCCGTCGGGTCATCGAGAGAGCGCGCCAGGGCGAGGACAAGGTCGATTTCGACACCTATGACACCGACTGGGATTCGGAGGCCTATCGCACGGTTTCCGGCCAGAACTCGAACAACTCGGTACGGGTGACGGATGAGTTTCTCGATGCCGTCCTGAAGGGTGGAGACTGGCCGCTCTACTGGCGCACGAAGCAGGGCGTCGCCAAGACGGTCAAGGCCCGCCATCTCTGGGACAAGATCGCCTACGCGGCCTGGGCCTGCGCCGATCCCGGCATCCAGTTCCACACCACCATCAACGACTGGCACACCTGCCCAGAGAGCGGCCCCATCCGCGCGTCCAACCCGTGCTCGGAATACATGTTCCTCGACGATACGGCGTGCAATCTGGCGTCGCTCAACCTGCTGCAGTTCCGCAACCGCGAGACGGGCGCGTTCGAGGTGGAGCTGTTCGAGCATGCCACCCGGCTCTGGACCATCGTTCTGGAGATCTCGGTGCTTATGGCCCAGTTCCCGTCGCGGGAGATCGCCAGGCTCTCCTACGAGTACCGCACCCTGGGCTTAGGCTTCGCCAATATCGGCGGGCTGCTCATGACCTCGGGCATCGCCTATGATTCTGATGAGGCGCGCGCACTGTGCGGGGCGATCAGCGCCGTCATGACGGGAGTTGCCTACGCCACGTCGGCCGAAATGGCCGCCGAGCTCGGCGCGTTCCCCGGCTTTGCCAAGAACCGGGACGCCATGCTCCGGGTGATGCGCAATCACCGCACTGCCGCTTACGGCCGGCACCAGGGCTATGAGGCCTTGAGCATCGCGCCGGTGCCGCTCGACCAGGAATCCTGCCGCGACACGGCATTGATCGCTCATGCCAAGGCGGCCTGGGACCGGGCGGTCGAGCTGGGCGAGCGCTTTGGCTATCGCAACGCCCAGGCCACGGTGATCGCGCCGACCGGCACCATCGGCCTCGTGATGGACTGCGACACCACCGGCATCGAGCCCGATTTTGCCCTGGTGAAGTTCAAGAAGCTGGCTGGCGGCGGCTATTTCAAGATCATCAACCAGGCGGTGCCGGAGGCGCTGCGCTCCCTGGGCTACAGGCCCGAGCAGATCAAGGACATGGTCGACTACGCAGTGGGGCACGGCACGCTCAAGGGCGCGCCCGGCATCAATCACGAGACGCTCAAGGCCAAGGGCTTCACCGACGCGGTGATCGAGAAGATCGAGCAGAGTCTCACCACCGCCTTCGACATCAAGTTCGCCTTCAACAAGTGGAGCCTGGGCGAGGCGTTCTGCCGCGAGGTGCTGAACCTCTCGGACGAGCAGCTCGCCGACATGAATTTCGACATGCTCGCAGCGCTCGGCTTCTCCAGGAAGGAGATCGAGTCGGCCAACACTTTCTGCTGCGGGGCCATGACCCTCGAGGGCGCCCCGCATCTTCTGCCCGAGCACCTGCCGGTGTTCGATTGCGCCAACCCTTGCGGCCGCATCGGCAAGCGCTGCCTCTCGGTCGAGAGCCACATCCGCATGATGGCGGCCGCCCAGCCCTTCATCTCCGGCGCCATTTCCAAGACCATCAACATGCCGCACGAGGCAACCGTCGAGGACGCCAAGGAGGCTTACATGCTCTCCTGGCGGCTGGCCCTGAAGGCCAATGCGCTTTACCGCGACGGCTCCAAGCTGTCGCAGCCGCTCTCCTCGCAGCTGATCGCCGATGACGAGGACGAGCTGGACGACTTCCTGGAGCAGCCGCAGGCACAGCGGGTGGAACGGGTGGTCGAGCGCATCGTCGAGAAAGTCATCGAGGTGCAGAAGCGGCAGAAGCTGCCGCATCGCCGCAAGGGTTACACCCAGAAGGCGCTGGTGGGCGGCCACAAGGTGTATCTGCGCACCGGCGAATACGAAGACGGCCGGCTGGGTGAGATCTTCATCGACATGCACAAGGAGGGCGCGGCCTTTCGGGCGATGATGAACAACTTCGCCATCGCCGTGTCCCTGGGCCTGCAATACGGCGTGCCGCTGGAGGAATATGTGGAGGCCTTCACCTTCACCCGCTTCGAGCCGGCCGGCCTGGTGCAGGGCAATGAGGCGATCAAGAACGCCACCTCCATCCTCGACTATGTGTTCCGCGAGCTTGCGGTATCCTATCTCGGCCGCAACGATCTCGCCCATGTGGATCCGGCCGACATCGGCTTCGATGCCTTGGGCAAGGGCGACGTCGAAGGCAAGGCGCCCGATGGGGAGGATGAGCTGCACGGACCGCGTGTGCCGGCCGCCCTGCCCGCCGCCAAATATCTGTCGACCGGCTATATCCGGCAGAAGGTCTCCGGCAACGTGGTGGTGATGGCCAAGAACGCGATGGCTTCCTCCGCATCGGCGACAGCTCTGCAGCACCAGCTGGAGCAGGCTTATGCAAGCGGTCCATCAGCGATCGGCACGCTCGCTTACGAGGCCCGCACGGAAGCCACCTTGCACGGCTTTGCCGACAGCGCGGCGCAGCCAATCGTGGATGATCTCTCGCGGCGGGCGGAAGCGCGCATGAAGGGCTATGAGGGCGAGGCCTGCGGCGAATGCGGCAACTTCACCATGGTGCGCAATGGCACCTGCCTCAAATGCGACACCTGCGGCTCGACCAGCGGCTGCAGTTGATCGGGACGAGATGATGGGAAAGGCCCGGGCACTGCTCGGGCCTTTTTGCTTAACTGGCCGAGGCTTTCGCCCTACCCCACCGCACCCCGGCCTCCAGGAGCAGGTACAGCACGAGGCTGTTGAGGATGTGCCACATATAATGCACGCCGATCGGCAGGATCGGGCAGATCGCCTGGTCGATAGTACGGAAGGTGAGCGAGATCAGGAACACGCCCCCTGCCCCGGCGAACCAGTGACCGGCTGGATGGTCACGGTGGATCAGCAGAGCGCCGACGCCGGCCATGGCGAAGAACGCCGGCAGATAGCTGCCGGAGCCGTTCATGAAACCGCGCGGCAGGCTTTCGCCGAAAATCCACGATGCGCCGAAGAACAGGGCCGTGGTGAGCAATGCGGCCGGCCAGTCGAGCCCCAGGAACCGTCGCATCGCGAACAGGAAGAACATGTAGATGAACAGCGTGATCGGCACCACGTCGGCCAGCATCGCCCAGCGGGTGCCGACGAGATGGAAGGCAGTCGAGCCCGCGCCGATCACCGCCACCAGGATAATGAGCAGCCAGAGAAAGCCGTCATTGCGCGCGTTCACGCCTTGCCAGGCGTGGCGAGCGGCCAGGACTGCGGCAATGAAGAAGGCGAGGTTCGAGAGCACGTTGAGCGGCTCGGCCCATAACCCGGGCGCGAGCCGCTCGCAGTAGAGATCGACCGGCGCGAACCAGTCCATTCAGGTCAACGGATCGCCGTCAATGATAGACATAGACCCGGGCACCGACCCTGACCCGGTCATACAGGTCGATGACGTCGTTGTTCATCAGGCGGATGCAGCCCGAGGACATGGCCCGCCCGATGCTGCGCGGATCATTGGTGCCGTGGATGCGGTAGAGGGTCGATCCGATATAGATCGCCCGCGCGCCGAGCGGGTTGCCTGGGCCGCCGGCCATGGTCACCGGCAGGCCGGGCTGGCGCTTGCGCATCTCCGGGGGCGGAGTCCAGCGCGGCCATTCCGCTTTGCGCGAGACCCTGTGCACGCCGGACCACTGGAAGCCCTCGCGCCCGACCCCGACCGCATAGCGCATGGCTTTGCCGCCCGGCATCACGTAGTAGAGCGCCCGCTCGCTCGTATCGATCACGATCGATCCGGGCTTCTTGTTGGTCCTGTAGGCGACGATCCGTCGGGTGGTGCTGGTCGAACGGCTGGCCACACGCTGCCGCGCTTCCGGCCGGGTGACGCCGCCCTGAAACAGCTGGCTTAATGTGACATATCCATCATTGAGCTGCCGGGCTTCCGCCTGAGGAGGAAGTGCCGCCATGCCCAAAATCATAATTGAAAGCGTCGCGCCACTGAGCGATATGCGATTCATGGCTACCCCATCTTGCCCCGGCGACGCCCCCCGGAATGAGACCGCAAGTCCCACCGTTCGGCAGTTGCGCCGCCTTGCTGATGAATTTTGGACGCCCCACCAAATCGATCCTATAGCAAGGCCTATCCACACAGGATGACATCCAATAGGAAAATTGAAAACAGTTCCTTTATACAGCTCAAGGATGCGGAAGGGTGACCGCACCGCTTTTGTTTTTATGGCAAAGGAAACTTTGACCGGCACTGTTGCATGGTTGCAGCCGGATACGGTGGCCTACCCTCGAGCCAGGTGGCTTATTATGTGCTGATCGGCCGTTTGAGCCTTGCTCAGCGGCGGCGTCCCCGCGCAACGATATCGCCAATGAACTTTGGCAAGGCGAATGCGGCGTGGTGCAGCTCCGGCGTGTAATAGCGGGTCTCGATCCCGGCATCGGCAAACCGGCGCGCGATCACCGCAGGCTCCACCTTGCGAAGGCCGGGATCGTCGCTTCCCCAGCCCAGCGCCATGAAGCCGCCGGTATAGGTGGGCACGGCCGCGAGGAAGCACGTGGCGTCCGCGAAGAGGGCGGAGAAGAAGCGGATGGTCTGCTCGAGCTCGGCGGCCTGGAAGAAGGGGACGCCGTTCTGGGTGACCACCACGCCGCCCGGCCGCAGGATGCGCCGGCAATCGCGATAGAAGCCTTCCGTGAACAGAACCTCGCCGGGGCCGATGGGATCGGTCGAATCAACCACGATCAGGTCGTAGATGCGATCCGTGTCGGCGACGAAATCGCGCCCATCCTGGATCACGAGCTCGAAGCGCGGATCATCGAACGCCCCCCGGCTCACCTCCGGCAGGTGCGCCTTGGAAAAATCCACCACCCCTGCATCGATCTCGACGAGGGTCAGCCGCTGCACACCGCGGTGCTTCAGGGCTTCCGCCGCGACCCCGCCGTCGCCGCCACCGATCACCAGAACCTCGCGGACATCCCCGTGGGCCAGGATCGGCACATGGGTCAGCATCTCGTGATAGATGAACTCGTCCGACGTGGTGAGCTGGGTCACGCCGTCCAGCATCATCACCTTGCCGAAGCGACCGCCGTCGAAGATCACCAGATGCTGATGGTCGATTCGCGCATCGAACAGCACCTTGCGGCAGCGATAGGAGCTCCTCAGGTCCGCGTGAAGGGTTTCCGTGTACCACGTTTCCGTCTGGTCAGCCGGGCGTGCGGTCTTGTTGGAAGACATGGGCCGAAACTCCCTTGCTGTTCATGATGCCGCCCCGGGTATAGGCAGGCCGGTGAAGCACGGCAAGTCCGTTCGCCAAAATGAAAAAGGCTGCGCCTGTTACGCAGCCTCCCATGCCCGATGCGGGGCAGTTTCGCGCTCAGGCCCCTTCGCCGCGCAGGATTTCCGTCACGTTGAGCTGCCGCGGCTTGAACGCGGCGCGCAGAACCTCGACACAGCGCTCCGGCTCGGAATCGCCGCACATGAACACATCCAGCGCCGCATAGGCCCGCTCCGGCCACGTGTGGATTGAAATGTGGCTTTCGGCGAGCACCGCCACCCCGCTCACGCCGCTATTCGGCGTGAAATGGTGCAGGTGCATGTGCAGCAAGGTCGCTCCGGCCTCGGACACGCACTTGCGCAGCGTCTCATCAATCAGATCGATATCGTCGATGCCTTCAGCACCCAAAAGATCGATAATGAGATGCGTGCCGGCGCAATCCACGCCGTTCTTGCTGATAAAATGGTCCTTGCGGTCGTCGCGCACGGTCTGGGCCGAAGCCCGGGCCGCGACGTGACGGCGGTCGGACAAGTCTTCCTTTTGGGCGGTGCTTGGAGCCTCCAAGTCCATCCCCACTTGGAAGAGGGTATCATGAGTCATAGGGCCCTCCCCAACCAGCAGATGAAACCCAGGGGATCTGGATCGTGCCGGGCATATACCGTTCCACACTGTCAATATCAAGACCAGGTGGCTCAATCGCCACGATTTATTTCCGTTGACAGCTTCCTCCGGCAACGGAGTTGCCCGAGCCGGGTTCCGCTGGCGCGACAGTATGCGCGAGGCGAGGTGAACGGCATCTTGACCACGGGCCGCGATGGCCTAAGAGAGCGGCCATGCTGCATATCAACGGCCTCACCTACCGCATCAACGGACGGCTCCTTCTGGAGAATGCGACCGCAGCCATTCCGGCAGGCCACAAGGTCGGCCTGATCGGCCGCAATGGCACGGGCAAGTCCACCCTTCTCAAGCTGCTGACCGGCGCGCTGCAGCCCGAAACAGGCGCAGTGAGCGTGCCGCGCGACGTGCGTATCGGCGAAGTGGCACAGGAGGCGCCGGGCGGCCCGGAGAGCCTCATTTCGGTGGTTCTGGCGGCGGATGCAGAGCGCGCCGCGTTGCTGGCTGAGGCCGAGCATGCGACGGATCCAGCGCGCATCGCCGAGATCCAGCTGCGGCTCGCCGACATCGATGCCCATGCGGCGCCGGCGCGAGCCGCCACGATTCTCGCCGGGCTGGGTTTTCCCGAAGAGGACCAGCAGCGACCCTGCTCGGATTTCTCGGGCGGCTGGCGCATGCGCGTGGCCCTTGCCGCGGTACTGTTCTCCCGGCCCGATATCCTGCTGCTGGACGAGCCGACCAATTATCTCGACCTCGAAGGCACCTTGTGGCTGCAGAACTTCCTCAAGACCTATCCAGCCACCGTGGTGATCGTCAGCCACGACCGCGACCTGCTCAATGCGATTCCCAACCACATCCTGCTGCTCGAGGGCCGCAGACTGACGCTCTATACCGGGAATTACGACCGGTTCGAGCGCATGCGCCAGGAGGAGCAGGCGCGCCAGCTCAAGCTCAAGAAACGGCAGGACGAGGAGCGCCGGCGCATCCAGGCTTTCGTGGACCGGTTCCGCTACAAGGCGTCGAAGGCGCGCCAGGCGCAGAGCCGGCTCAAGATGCTGGAGCGCATGGACCCGGTGGCGGCGGTCATCGAGCAGCATGTCACCCCGTTTCACTTCCCGCCCATCGCAAAGCCGCTGGATCCGCCGCTGATCCGGATCGAGCACGGCGTGGTCGGCTATGAACCGGGAAAGCCGGTGCTGCGCGGCCTCGACTTGCGCATCGATCCGGACGATCGCATCGCCCTGCTCGGCGCGAACGGCAACGGCAAGTCGACCTTTGTCAAGCTTATTGCCGGCAAGCTGAAGCTGGATGCCGGCGAGATGCGCTATCACAATCGGATGAGCGTCGGCTATTTCGCACAGCATCAGGTCGAGGCGCTGGACCTCGAGGCAACCCCTTACGATTACATGCTGAAGCTGATGCCCGAAGCGACAGTGGCCCAGCGGCGCGCGCGGCTGGGTTCGTTTGGCTTCGGTGCGGAGCTCGCCGACAATCGCATCGGCACGCTTTCGGGCGGCGAGAAGGCGCGGCTTACCCTCATGCTGGCCACGTTCCATCGGCCGCAGATCCTGCTGCTCGACGAGCCGACCAACCATCTCGACATCGACAGCCGGGCAGCGCTCGCCAATGCCCTCAATGAATATGAGGGCGCCGTCATCCTGATCAGCCATGATCGCCACCTGATCGAGGCCTGCGCCGACCGGCTGTGGCTGGTGGCGAATGGGACGGTGAGGCCGTTTGACGGCGACCTCGACGACTATACCCGGCTGGTGCTGGAGAGCGCCCGCGAGCGGGCGCGTGCCGCACGGCTGGAGAAGCAGCAGCAGTCCCAGGGGGATGAGGCCGCCCCCTCAGTACGTGAGTCTGGAGCGGCGGAGAGCCGTTCCGAGCCGGTGCAGACCACTCCGGCGGCAGAGGCGCAGGTCACGGCCCAGGAGCGGCGGCGGATGGCGGCCCAGCTCAGACACCAGCTCAGCCCCTATCGGCGGCGCATCGAAGCCGCCGAGAAGCGGGTCGATCTGCTGCAGAAGCGCATCGCTGCGGTCGAGGCCGATCTCGCGAACCCAAAGCTCTATGCCCAGGACAGCGTTGCCGCCAACCGCCTGGTGCTCGATCGTGCAGGGCTGCTCAAGCAGCTGAAGCAGGCCGAAGCGGAGTGGCTGGACGCCTCTGCCGCGCTCGAAGAGGCAGAAGCCCTGCTGCGGTCGAGCTGACAACGCCGCAGATTTCATCCGAAGCTGGTTTGCGGATTTCTTGCAACAGTTGGAGAGAATAGCCGCCCCCACGGAGGGTGCGATCCGTCCGGCCGCCAAAATTAATCCGTTGGCAACTAAATGACAAATAAATTTAACCTGTTAGATCAGAAGTTTTCTGTTTACATCTCTCACCGATGGATAAAATCGGAATGTAATCCGTTGCGTCAGTTTTAATCATTAACTGAACACGGGTTGTCTCATGAACATTTATTCTGTGCCGCTTTCGGCAACATTGCTTATTTCTGCTTCTGCTCTTGCGCAGGCTCAAGATCTTCCTCCGGCCACGAATCTCGAGCAGATCGTCAGATATGAACCAGCCGCTGACTACACACAGATTGCAGAGTCCGACCCGGTTCAACCCACGCCGGCCGCTGATCTCGGCAAGGTCATTGCATATCCGAGCGAACCGAGCATCCTGCCGACGTCCAGCCTCTATCTGACGGTCGGCGGAGGATGGGCGCATCTTCGCGGCCCGGCGACCTACGGGGTAACCGAATACACGTGGGATCAATCTTTCGAAGCGGACCCTCATGTTACTTTCGTGCGGCAGCACAATTTTTCGCCGGAACAGCACGGGTGGTTCGGCAATATTGCTGCCGGTTACAAGCCCAATGACGGCAGCGGTCTTGCCGCCATCGAGCTCTATGGACGCATGATGGGCGCCGCGAACGAGCTACAACTGGATTCAAGGGCTGCCTATGCCGTTTGGTATAGCGAAGGCCCTCCGTCGAGCCAGGTGGTTGCCGAGGCAATAAACGGGGAGCCGTTCCTGAAGCAGGAGCGTCAGTTCATGGAGTTCGGTTTGAGGCTGAAAGGGACGTCACTGGCAGACAACCCTGATGCGGCCTTGAGCTTGGAGCCTTTCGGCGGGAATTTTAACGAGCAAACGAAAGCCCGGTTGAGGGGTGTTTCCGGCTTCGGGCAGGCTAGCGACCCTGGTCTACCGCGTTCGGCCCTGCGAACATCCGAGATCGATGGTTGGCTTGGCGGTGTCAACATCGCCATCGAATATAGGTTGCCGGTGGCCCAAGCTGCCTATCTGCAATTCCGGACAAGTGCCGGGGCATACGGCATCGCGGCCGACGGGCATTTCACCTGGCACTCGGTCCACGTTCACACCGGGAACACGGAGGAGTTTCGGTTTTCCAAGAAGGACGATCGCTCAGGCTTCGGCGCCCGGGTCGGCGGCGAGATGAAACTGGTGAAGGAGTTCTTCCCTGGATTGAGCGTCGCCGCGGTGGCTGGTCTCGACTATTGGAGCAGGTTGCCGACGGCGCGGCTCACGGAGGACTACTTCAAGCCGCCGGTCCGCACCGTTTGGGATGACTTCATCTTCGTCAATGCCGGGGTCGAGCTGACTTACGAATTCGGGCAGTGAGCCGATGACGATCAGGCGGCCCGGGCAGCCGGCATGGCCCGGGCTGAGCCGTCGAACAGGTCAAGGCAGCGCTCGAACCATTCGGTGAGCGGATCCTCAGGCGCGATGAGCTGGACCGGGCTGACGATACGTGCCCATTGCAGCGTGCCCGCCAGGATATAGTCGGCATAGTCCGGCGCTTCGCCCCCCAGCCATGGCCGCTGCTCCAGGGCATAGTGGAACGGGGCCAGAAGCTTGGGCAGCGCGGCGACCTTGGCGTCGGCATCGTTCGCAGCCTGCTCCAATGGACCGACCCGCTTCTCCCGGGTCTCGCGGAAATAGGCTTTGTCCTTCTCTTTGATGCGGCCATAGATGTCGAAGACCAGCAGCGGCACCATGGCGGGTGTCAGCATCTGGTTTGTCCAGGCCTCGATGAACTTATAGGCCGCCTTCTCGCGGCCGTCTGGGCCGAACAGAGGCCTCTCGGGATAGGTGCGATCGAGATGGTCGGCAATCGTCCAGCTGTCGGACAGGATCACCCCGTCGTCGTCGATGATCGGCACTGTGCGGTGCGGGGCGCCGACCGCGCGCGGGATCTCGGTAAAAGCGAGGCCGCGGGTCTCATATGAGAGACCCTTGTGGGCCAGCGCGAAGCGCACCCGCCAGCAATAGGGGCTGAAGCGCTCGTCCTTGGCACCTGCCAGCTCATAAAGCACGATGGTCATGGGATCAGTCTCCGACACTGGGCGTGTGTGGCAGCACCACGGCTTGCGCGCAGATCACCCGCTCGCCGTTGAAGGTGACCGAAGGCGAGCCATAAAGAATGTAACCCTCGTCGAGGGCCTTGCTCACCTTCTCACAGAAGGATCGATCATCGGGTCCGGTGAGCAGCCGGTATGCAAGCTTTTCTGTCATGTGGCCCTCATGAAGGTCTCGCGCAGGTTATGCCTTACGTTCCCAGCGGCCCTGCTCGTTCTGCTGCCAATAGGTCACCTCGTGGCCGGCCGCCTTCATCGCCTTCCACTGCGCGCGAGCATGCGCCAGCGCCTCAGGGTCGCGGCCATCGAACAGATGCACCACCCGGACATAGGCGCTCACATCCGCCGCCGCCGCTCCGTCGACGAGAAAGCGCACGGCCGCACCGTTCGGACAATCCTCGCCGTCGGTGAGCCAGATCGGCTGCTGCGCCGCAAAGCCGTCGCGCGCGCTGCCATGGGGCAGGAAGCTGCCCTCCGCATAGGTCCAGAGCTGAGTGTTGAGCGCCTCCACTCGCTCCGGACTGCCGGCCTGCACCACCGCCCGCCAGCCCCGCTCCAACGTCTTCGAGAGCAGCACCGGCAGCATCTGCTCCAGGCTCTGCCGCTCCAGATGATAGAACAAGACCTCGGTCATGCTGCCTGTGCGCGCTAGGTCTCATAATGATCGGCGATCAGCCGGTTGAGCAGCTGCACGCCCCAGCCGGAGCCGAAATGTTGGCTTAACGCCGTCTTGTTTGCGTCCATGCCAGTGCCGGCGATGTCGAGATGGGCCCAAGGCACGCCGTTGACGAAACGCTGCAGGAACTGCGCCGCGGTGATCGAGCCGGCATTGCGGCCGCCCACATTCTTCATGTCGGCCACATCGCTGTCGATGAGCTTGTCATATTCGGGCCCGAGCGGCAGACGCCAGACCTTCTCGCCGGTTTCTACACCCGCAGCGGTGATGTGTGCCGCCAGCTCGTCATTATTCGAGAACAGCCCCGCATGCTCCTTGCCGAGGGCGATCAGGATGGCGCCCGTCAAGGTGGCGAGATCGATCATGAAGCGGGGTTTGAACCGCTCCTGAGTGTACCAGAGCGCGTCCGCCAGGACCAGGCGGCCTTCGGCGTCGGTGTTCTGCACTTCGATGGTCTGGCCGGACATGGAGGTCAGAATGTCGCCCGGGCGATAGGCGCTGCCATCGGGCATGTTCTCAACCAGCCCGATGACGCCAACCACGTTGGCGCGTGCTTTGCGGGCGGCGAGCGCGTGCATCAGCCCGACCACGCAGGCGGACCCCGCCATGTCGCCCTTCATGTCCTGCATGCCGGCGCCGGGCTTGATCGAGATGCCGCCGGTATCGAACACGACGCCCTTGCCGATAATGGCGATGGGCGGTGCATCCTTGCGGCCGCCCTGCCAGGTCATGACCACCAGCCGGCTCTCGCGGCTCGACCCTTGCCCCACCGCGAGCAGCGCCCCCATGCCGAGCGCCGTCATTTCCTTCTCGCCGAGCACCTCGACCTTGACCCCGAGCCTGGTGAGCTCCTCGGCCCGCTTGGCGTAGGACGCGGGATAGAGCACGTTCGGCGGCTCGTTCACCAGGTCGCGGGCGAGATGCACGCCCTCCGCCACCGCCAGCAGCGGCGCTGCCGCGGCCTTTGCCGCATCCGCGTCGGCGGACATGATGGTAAGGTTGCGCAGCGGCTTCTTGTTGCCGTTCTCGTCGTCCTTCTTCTTGGTCTTGTACTTGTCGAAGGTATAGTCCCGGAGCTTCACGCCAGCCGCGATCGCGGCGGCGGCATCCGCGGTCGCGACCTTCGCCCCCTCGCCCAGCTCGACAACGACCGCCACGTCCTTGGACTTGCCCGAACTCACGGCACCGGCAATGGCGCCGCCCACCAGTTCGAGATCCCGGGACTTGAGCTCAGCCAGCTTGCCCAGCCCCGCCACCAGAACGCGGTCGAGTTCGAGCCCGGCCGGTGCGAGGATGTCCAGCAGCTTCTCGCGCTTTCCGGTGAAGCCCGACGCCTTCATCGCTCGCGCGATCGCGCCGCCGCTCGCCTCGTCCAGCGATGCGCCGAAGCCTGAAAGACCGGCTCCTTCTCCGGCCAGAATGACAAGCGTGCCCGTCTTGGGCCGTTGAGGCTTGGCGAATTTGATCTTCATCCCGGAATGGTCCTGTTGGGGAGGTCGGTGATCTCTTCACGTGTATCGCCTTAGTCCGCGAGATTCAACGCAGGTCAGCCCAAGACCTTGCCGGGGTTGAGGATGCCCTTGGGGTCGAGCGCCGCCTTGAGCCGCCGCATCAGGGCGATCTCCTCGGGCTTGCGCGAAAAGCCGAGCCACGCCCGCTTGGTGAGGCCGATGCCGTGTTCGGCGGAAATGGCGCCGCCCATCTGGCTGACGAGGCCATAGACGACCGCCTCGGCCTTGGGCTTGATGCGCGCATCCGGCAGGCCGATGCCGATGTGGAGATTGCCGTCGCCCATATGCCCGAAGATGTGCAGAGCGTGGTGCTCGGGCACCTCCCGCTTCAGGGCCGCGGCAAGCGCCTCCCCGAAGGCCTCCATCGCATCGACACCGAGGGAGACGTCGAAATCCGCGAGCACGGGACAAAGGCGAATCTCCGCCTCGAAGTCCTCGCGGATGCGCCAGAAATCCAGGCGCTCGCGCCCGGACTGGGCGATCGCTGCATCGACCGCCGCATGCGGACCTTCGAGCGCTTCCGCGATCAGCCGTTCAAACCGTTCCTGGTCGGCGGTCACATCGAACCCTTCCGCCTCGCACAGCACGTAATAAGGCAATCCGCGCTGGACGGGCGCGCGCATCCCGCCCTCGCCGGTATTGAGATCATAGAAGCTGCCCCACAGCACCTCGAACGAGGACAGAGTGCCGGCCAGTCCACGGGAGAGGCGGCGCAGCAGGTGCGGAATGCCGGCGAAGGCACTGAAGGCGAGGAACGCCGTGCTCACGCTCGTGGGGTGCGGTACCAGCTTTAGGCTCGCGCGGGTAATGATGCCGAGGGTGCCCTCGGACCCGATGAACAGCTGCTTCAGGTCGTAGCCGGTATTGTCCTTCGCATAGGGAACGAGGTGCTCGATCACAGTGCCGTCGGCGAGCACCACTTCGAGGCCGAGGACCTGAGCGCGCGCCGAGCCATAGCGCAGCACCTGAATGCCGCCGGCATTCATGGCCAGGGTGCCGCCGATGGTGGCGCTGCCGCGCGCGCCGAAATCGACGCCGAAGCGGAGGTCTTCCGCCTGGGCTGCTTCCTGCACGCGCTGCACGATGGCGCCCGCTTCCACCATTATCGAGGCCGACGCCACGTCGACCGGGCCGATATGGTTCATGCGTTCGAGCGACAGCAGGATTTCGCCGAGGCCCGCCTTGGTGCCGCGCACGAGATTGGTGCGACCGCCCTCGGCAATCACCACCTGTCCTGCCGCATGGCACAGTTCCATGACGGCGGAGACTTCGGCGGTCGAGCCTGGCCGTACCAGGGCTGCCGCGGCAGTATCCTCAAGGCACCAGGCATCGACGGCCCGGCCAGAGAGCTGAGGCCCCGATAGCACGTTGGTCGGACCGACGATCGCGGCGATCCGCGCCAGCAGGTCGGCCCTGGCGCCGCTCCCGGGCGGCCCGGCCAGTTCGCTCGTCATTGGTCCGCGACGCCCGCCTGGTCCAGCAGCGCGTGCAGCAGCACGTCGGCGCCTGCCTTGCAGGCTTCCGGCGATGAATATTCCGCCTCGTTGTGGCTGATGCCGTCGCGCGAGGGTACGAAGATCATCGCTGTGGGCGTCACCCGCGCCACATAGACCGCGTCGTGTCCGGCGCCGGAGACCATGTCGCGCGTGGCATAGCCGCAGGCCTCGGCCGCGCGCCTGATCGAGTTTACGCAACCCTCGTCGAAGGCGACGGGCGGCGACTTCCAGATGCGCTCGACCTTGACGTCGACCTTGTGCTGCGCCCCCGCCTCGGCCGCGATATCCCGCATCGCCTGCTCCATGCTGTCGAGCATCTCGTCCTGCGGATGCCGCAGGTCGACGGTGAACGTGACCATCCCCGGCACCGTATTGCGCGAGCCCGGCGCAACCTTGAGGTCACCCACCGTGAACCGCATCCATTCCCCGTGGTCGGCTGCCGCCGCATAGCAGCCCGCCAGTATCGTATAGAGGCCGCGCACCGGGTCGCGCCGGCGGTCCATGGGGGTTGGTCCCGCATGCACCTCATCGCCGGTGATCACCACGTCGAACCAGCGGATACCCTGCACCGAAGTGACGACACCGACCGGCAGATCCTGTTCTTCCAGGATGGGCCCCTGCTCGATATGCACCTCGAAGCTGGCCTTCCAGTCGCGGCCGCCGACGGGCAGGCTGCCCTTGTAGCCGATGCGCTCCAGCTCGCCGCCGAGGGTCGCGCCCCTTTTGTCGGTGAAGCCATAGGCGTTTTCCAGCGGGAACACGCCGGCATAGACACCGGACGACACCATGGCCGGAGCGAAGCGGGCGCCCTCCTCATTGGTCCAATTGACGATCTCGATGGGATACTCGGTCTCGATGCCGGCATCGTTCATGGTCTCGATGGCTTCGAGCGCCGCCAACACGCCGAGAGCGCCGTCGAACTTGCCGCCGGTCGGCTGGCTGTCGAGATGGGAGCCGGCCATCACGGCGGGGCCCGGGCGCCGTCCCTTGCGGCGGGCGAACATGTTGCCCATGGCGTCGACCTCGACGGTCAGGCCGGCCTGCCGGCACCACGCGGCAAAGAGGTCGCGCGCCTGCTTGTCCTCGTCCGATAAGGTCAGGCGGCACACGCCGCCTTTCGGCGTCGCCCCGATTTCGGCCATTTCCATGAGCCGGCTCCACAGCCGCTCCCCGTTCACCCTCAGATTCCGCCTGGTCATGTCTGTCCTCCACCCGCCCGGCCTTGGCGCGCTTGCACAATCATACGGATGACGATCGCCGTCACGGTGATCGCGATCAAAAAAACCGAAACCGCGGCGATGACCGGGTCGATATTGTCGCGCAGGCCGGACCAGATGCGCCGCGGCAGCGTGATGATCTCGAAGCTGGTGACGAACAAAGTGACGGCGATCTCCTCCCACGACAGAATGAAGGACAGGAACGCGGCCGAGGCTATGCCCAGCTTGATGTTCGGCAGAAGCACGAGGAAGGTGGTCTGCCAGATGGAGGCGCCGAGATTGCGGGCGGCAAGCTCGATGCGCCGGTCGACCTGGGTGAGCGCCACCAGGATGGTGACCACCGCATAGGGCACGGCGACCACCACATGGGCGATCACGACCCCCGGTACCGTATCGTAGAGATCGATGCTGGTTGCGAAGAAATAGAGCACCAGGGCGGAGATGATCGGCGGCACCGCCATGGGCAACAGCACGAAGCCGACGAGCACGGGCGTCAGGCCGGGCCGGCGGTACCAGATGCCGAGACTGAACAGGGTCGCCAGGATGGTGGAGACGATGGCGCAGGCCACGGCGATTGTGAAGCTGGTGCCGATGCTGCCGAGCCATTCCGGGCTTGTCGCCAACGCCTGGTAGTGGCGCAGCGACCAGTCGCCTTCCGGCATAGACAGGAACCGTCTGCCCGTGAAGGAAACCGGCACCACGGCTGCCAAGGGCAACAGCAGAAACAGCATCGCCAGATAGGCAAAGGTGGCGCTGGTTCTGCCGGGAGACTGCCCTTGCATGGTCAGCGCACCAGACGCTCGACGCGGATCACCTTCAACAGCACCCACATCATGATGGACACGAAGATCAGGAGCACCACCGACAAAGCCGCGCCCAGGCCCCAGTTCGCGGTCTGCGACATCTGCAGGAATACGTATTCCGCGATCATCACCACACGGCCGCCGCCCAGGATGGCGGGCGTGATGAAGAATCCCAGGGCGAAGATGAAGACGATGAAGAAGGCGCCGACCACGCCGGGCATGGACAGGGGCAGGAACACCTCGAAGAACCGGCGTATGGGCCCGGCGCCCAGCCCGCGTGCTGCCGCCATCACACGGGGATCGATCTGCCGCATCACCGCGACCAGCGGGAAGATGGCGAAAGGCACCATGAAATGCACCATCCCGATGACCACGCCCACTTCATTGCGCACCAGGGCCAGCGGCTCGCCAATCAGACCCGCGCTCATGAGCCATTCGTTCATCAGCCCGCGCGGACGCAGGATGATCAGCCAGCCAAAGGCCCGGATCAGAACCGAGATCCAGAACGGGATGAGCACGCAGATCTCGATGATGCGCTGTCGCCAGGGCGGGCCGAACACCCAGTGATAGGCGATGAGATAGGCCAGCATCACGGAGATGACCGTGACCACCAGGCAGATGCGCAAGCTGCGCAGCAGGATGCCGTGAATGGCGGGGTCGGTGAAAATCTGGGTGTAGTTGCCGAAGCCGGGCGTTGGACTGGTGAAGCTCCAGCGGAAGATGCCGAGCAAAGGCAGGAGATAGGCCGCCACCAGCAAGAGCGGCAGCGGTGCGATGAACACGCACCATTCGATGATCCGTCGCTTACTCACGCCTGCCATTTTTCTTGGAACCATTCGGTCTCGGTCCCGCCGGGCTGAGAGGATGGAGCCGTGAAGGGCTCAAGCGAAGGAGCGGGGGCGGTGTCATACCGCCCCTGCCCTCACGAGGACGCGAGCACAGGCCGCGTCAGGTCGAGATCAGGGTCAGGAACTTGTCCAGCGTGGCGGAATAGTGGTCCACATACCACGTCTGATCGAGCTGGTGCTGCACCTTGACGAATTCCGGCTGGGTGCAGTCGAAGCGCTTCAGCTCTTCGGGAACGAGCGGCGCCGCCTTCGGGTTGGCCGGGCTGTTGCCGAGCAGCTCGAGCAGCTTGATCTGGCGCTGCGGATCCTGCGCGCTGGCGATGAAGGCATTGGCGGCCTCGGGACCTGCCGGGTTCTTGGCCATGATCGCCCAGCACGATGGGCCGAGGAAGCCTTCGTTGAAGCTGTAGGTGATGTCCCCGTCCGTATCCTGGTCGATGAGCTTCGCCCGGGTGTTCCACAACAGCCCCATGGACGCCTCGCCGTCGAGCATGAGCTGCTGGCTCTCCGCGCCCGAGCCCCAGAAGGAGACGATATTCGGCATGAAGGCTTTGATCTTGGCGAAGGCGCGGTCGACGTCCAGCGGATAGAGCTTGTCCGGCGCGACGCCATCGGCCAGCAGGGCAGCCTCAAGATTGCCCACCATCCACTTATACATGGTGCGCTTGCCGGGGAACTTCTCCACATCGAAGAAGTCCGCCCATGTCTTCGGCGGATTGTCGCCATACTTCTTCTTGTCATAGACCAGCACATAGCTGAGGTAATAGGCGGCTACCGCGTAATCGTTCCAGCCGCCCTCGAGGATGTTCTCCTTCTTCACGGTATTGAAGTCGATCTTCTGGAGAAATCCTTTGCGGCCCAGGGTCTCGGCCGAGAAAATGTCAGCATCGACCACGTCCCACGAGACCTTGCCGCTTTCCACCTGCGCCTGGATCGCGCCTTCCGTCGGGCCGGCCCCGTCGATCTTCACGTTATAGCCGGATTCGGCGGCGAAAGGCTTGGCGAAGGCTTCGTCGAAAGCCTTGATGGCATCGCCGCCCCAGTTCACCAGCACGAACTGCTTCTCCTGCGCGGTGAGCGCGCCGGACCGCAGGGCGAGCGGGAGCGCGCCAATCATGGCCAAGCCCTTGAGGAAGTCGCGGCGGCCGATCTCGCCGCGCTCGAGGCGCAGCTTGAGGATCTCGAAGCAGTCTTTCTGGAAGTTTCCGTTCATATCTGCATCTCCCCTGGGACATCGGTCCCTTGTCTTGGTCTTGTGGTCGGTTCACATCCGCCGGCTGGCTCACGCTTGCTGCGGCAGGATCATCCCCTTTTCTGGGGGCCAGGTGAGCCAAACCTGCTCTCCCTGGCCGTAGCTCTCGCGCGACCAGAGTTCGGCCGGCACGGTCAGCGACAGCTGCCGCACCGCTGGTGCCTCGGCAGATTCGAGCGTGAGCGCCACGGTTGCCCCGTGGTATGCGATCCCGGTCACCCTGGCCTCGACCGCATTGGCTCCCTCAGCCAGGCCATCCTTCGACCTGGCGAGCATGACGTGCTCGGGCCGTACGCCAAGGACGACGTCGCCTCCCGAAATCGCGCCGGGCGCCTTCAGCACGCGCGTGCCGAAGCCACCCGACACCATCCCAGCCGACGTTGACGGCGACGTCAAGGGGAACAGATTGATCTGGCCTAGAAACTCGGCCACGAACAGCGAACCGGGGCGGGTATAGACCTCCTCCGGCGCGCCGATCTGCTGCAGCCGGCCGTGGTTGAAGATGGCAATGCGGCTCGACATGGCGAGCGCCTCGGACTGGTCGTGCGTCACGAAAACGAAGGTGGTGCGCACCTCGCGATGGATTCGCTGCAGCTCGACCTGCAGCTGCTCGCGCAAGTTCTTGTCGAGCGCCGACAAGGGCTCGTCCAGCAGCAGGAGGTCGGGCGAGAACACCAGGGCACGAGCCAGCGCCACCCGTTGCTGCTGTCCGCCGGAAAGCTGAGCGGGGCGCTTGTGGGCATGAGCGCTGAGGCCGACGATCTCCAGAGCCTTCGCCACCTTTGCTTTCTGCTCGGCTGCAGGCACCTTGCGAACCCGTAAGGGAAAGGCGACGTTGCGCTCGACGGTCATGTGCGGAAACAATGCATAGCCCTGGAAGACCATGCCGAAATTGCGGTCCTCCGCCGGCCGTGCCGTCACGTCGGTGGCACCTTGCATGAGCTTGCCGGAGCTGGGCGCCTCGAAGCCGGCCAGGATGTTGAGGAACGTGGTCTTGCCCGACCCGGAGGGCCCGAGTAGCGTCAAGAACTCGCCTTTCTCGATTCCGATATTGATGTGAGCCAGCGCCGTGAACTGCCCGAAGCGCTTCGTGATGTCGATTGCCTGGACCTGGACATCCGCCATCGCCTGTACCCTGCCTTGCCCTCTCTCGCTCTTCACAACGGATTGAAACCGCGGCGCAGGCTAGCCCGGAGCGAACGGCGTCACAACGGAAATTCGGCCTTGGCCGCATGCATCTATCCACAATTCAGCCGTCCATTCCGGTAACGCTTTGTTGTGGTCCGCCTGCAAAGCTCGGCTTTTCGCGCGGAGCGCTCTGTCCCCTTGATGTGTGGCGGTTTTTTCTGGTCTTTGCCCTGAATGACGAGCTACAAAGGTGTGGGTCCGGCGCTCCATCAAGGATGGTGATGGGATAAATATCTTTTGAAATAGGACACTTATTTACCTGTTCTCAAGTTCGATCTGATGTGGGCGTCCAGCGGAGGCGCCGAACGGGGTGGCGTTGCCGGGTGAGTGAGTACGTGAGGGGGATGGACAACCGTGGGGAAAGGCCTTGATCCGTCGCGCCGAGGATAGGCTCGGGAGCGTGCGCCGGCTGCCGGTATGGCGCCGTGGCCTTTGCCTGTCCTGCGGCCTCGCCGCGCTGACAGCCATGTCTTCCATTGGTCATGCCCAGGTCGTCGGCGAGTCCTCGGTTCTCTCCAGTGATGCCACGGATGTGTCCCTCAATGGCCAGGTCGTCGGCGAGCCTCCGATCCTGTCCAACGACGTCACCGATGTGCGCAACCTGTTCGGGCGCGAGAATCAGATTTTCCTTGGCACAATGTCGCGCCGCGTGGGCCGCCCGGTGCGCCCCCAACTGCATGCGCTGCCCGAGGGCACGCCGGTGGAAGTGTTTCCGGACCGTATCCTCTATGACAGCAGAACGGGCATCGCGACCGCCCTGGGCAATGTGCGCCTGGTTTACGGCCCCTATGTGCTGAACGCTTCACGCGTCGTCTACGACCCCCGCCGCGACCGGCTGGAGGCCAATGGCAACGTGGTGTTCCGCGAGCCCGGCGGGAACGTGCTGATCGCCGACACGATCGAGCTGCGCAACCGGCTCCGCGAGGGCTTTGCCCGCTATCTCAAGCTCCTGTTAACCAACAACGCAACAATCACGGCGGAATATGCCACCCGCCGCGAAGGCAACATCACCATCTACGAGCGCACCACCTACACCGCGTGCCAGACCTGTGTGATGCGCGACGGCAAGCCGGTGTGGCAGATCAAGGCGGCCGAATCGATCCACGACCAGGAAGAGCGGACGATTACCCACAAGGGCGCGTCCTTCGAGCTGTTCGGCTTCGAGATCGGACCCCTGCCCTTCGACATCTCCATGGCCGACCCGACGCTCGACCGCAAGTCGGGGTTCCTCACGCCGCGGTTCGTTTCGTCGTCCGACGTCGGCATCGGCATCGAGATTCCCTATTATTGGGCGCTGGCGCCGAATTACGACGTCACCTTCCTGCCGGTTCTCACCACCAAGCAGGGGCCACTCGCCCGCGCCCAGTGGCGCCACCGGCTGGCCAATGGCGAGTATTATATCGATGGCGCCGGCATCTATCAGCTGGACACCGACATACCCTCCCCCGGCGACCGCCATTTCCGTGGCTTCATCCGCTCGGCCGGGCGCTTTCAGCTGAACCGCAACTGGCACTGGGGCTGGGATGGCACCGCCGTCAGCGACCAGACCTTCATGCGGCGCTACGACATCGACAACCGGACGGACCTCATCAGCCAGATCTACATAGAGGGGCTGGACGACCGCAACTTCTTCCGGGCCACCACCTACAACTTCCAGGGGCTGCTCAAGACCGACAAGAAGCGGTTCACGCCCTATCTCGTGCCGCAGATCCTGCACGACTACACGTTTGATCGACCGGTATTCGGCGGTCAGCTCAGCCTCGACAACAATTTCTACAGCCTGCACCGGAAGGATCCGACCATCCCGTTCCCGACGGTGGACCAGGCGGAGGACGCCACCCGCCTGGTGAGCGAGCTGGAATGGAAGCGGCGGATGGTCTCCAATTTCGGTCTGGTGACCACCCCCTTCGCAACGATGCGCGCCGATGTCTTCCGGGTGCGCGACTTACCGAGCCCCGCGGTACCGTCCGGCCTGATCAAGGACGACACCACCGCGCGCCTGTTGCCGACCGCGGGATTGGATCTGCGCATGCCCTTCGTGCGGACGGACCGCTGGGTTCAGCACGTGTTCACGCCCATCGCGCAGATCATCACCGCGCCGAACGAGACGGACGTGGACGAGATTTCCAACGAAGATGCCATCACGCTCAATCTCGACCAGACCAACATCTTCCTGAGCGACCGCTTCACCGGCTATGACCGGTTCGAGGGTGGCACCCGCGCCAATGTCGGCTTCACCTATTCGCTGCTGTTCCCCACTGGCGGCTTTGTGAAGGCGACGCTCGGCCAGAGCTTTCATCTCGCCGGCCGCAACAGTTTTCAGCATGGCTCGGGGCTCGAAGGCTCGTCCTCCGACGTGATCGCCGCCCTGCAGGTTCAGCCCAACCAGTATCTCACCGGTACCTATCTGGCACGGTTCGACGACGAGAGCATGGAACTGAACGCGCAGGAGATCGGTATCGCCGCAACCATCGATCGCCTCACTGCCGCCGTAAACTATTCCGATGTTGCCGCAGCCCCTATCTATGGCCGGCCGGACGATGTGGAGCAGATCTGGACGGCAGGATCGCTGAGGCTGTGGGAAAACTGGCGCATTTTCGGCGGTTTCCGCTATGATCTTGCCGTGGACCGGCAGATTCGCAACGTCATCGGCATCGGGTGGGATTGCGATTGCATGTCGGTGAGCCTCGCTTATGCGGAAGACTTCACCCGCGACCGCGATGTCGATCAGGAGCGATCGATCATCTTGTCGGTATCGTTCCGCACCCTGGGGGCGGCGAGAGCGAGCTTTGGGGTTGACTAGGGCCGTCCCCGAATTGCAGGCGAAGGCCAGTCTGGATCAGTAATGAAGAGTGGTATGCACGATCGCATTTTCAGCACCCGGGTGATTGCCCGAGCCCTCCGGGCTGCCGCGGCGATTCTGATGGTTCTGTTCAGCCTCGCCCTGCTGTCCGTTGACGGATACGCGCAGCAGGCGGTGGTGGTGACGGTGAATGATCGCCCGATCACCAACTATGATATCGAGCAGCGGATGCGCATGAACGAGATCATCGGCTTCCAGTCGAAGGCGTCCGGGCAGACCGCGCGCCGGGAGGTTCTGGAAGAGCTGATCGACGAAGTGCTGAAGGTGCAGGAGGCCAAGCGCCTCAAGGTCAATGTTAGCCCGCAGGACGTGGAAGAGACGCTCAAGGGCATGGCGAGCCGCGCGGGGTCATCGGTCGACGCGTGGGCCGCTCAGCTCAAGAAGCACCGCATCGATCTCAGCACCCTGAAGCGGCGGATCGAGGCCAATCTGGCCTGGAACCGGCTCATCGCAGCCCGTTACAACATCAACACCAATATCGAATCCGCCCTGGTCGAGCAGCGGCTGAAGGCAATCAGGTCGGACCCGGCCCGCAAGCCGCGCACCATCTATCTCCTGCAGGAGATCCGGATGCCCATCGACGCCATGGGTGGTGCAGGTGAGGAGCAGCTGCTCTATGCCCGTTTCCTTGAGGCCCAGCAGGTGGTCCAGCGATACAAGGGGTGCGACAGCGTGCGGGAAGCGACGCGCGGCGTGTTCAACGTCCAGGTCCGCCCCACCGTGCCGGTGCCGCCTGAGAGTCTGCCGCCCCAGCTCAAGGAAGCGTTGGACAAAGTGGGCGTGAACAAGATCCTCGGCCCGAGCCGCGCGAAGGAAGGCATCCAGCTGATCGGCTTCTGCGGAAAGCAGACGGTCGCGCCGCCCGAGGTCACCCGCGAGCAGGTCGAGAACATGCTGCTCAGCGAGCGCGTCGGCCTCTACACCGAGCGGTATATTCGCGAGCTGAGGCGGACCGCCTTCATCGACTACAAGGACCCAGCCTATAGTCAATGAACGCGAGCACGGACGAGACGGCAAGCGCAATCAGGTCCCTACGCCCTTCCGTTCTGGCACTGACCATCGGCGAGCCGGCTGGCATTGGTCCGGACATTGCCCTCATGGCGTGGCAGCGGCGCGTGCTCGGCCGTTTCGCACCATTCGTCCTGTTGGGCCAGAGCGCCATTCTTGCCGATCGCGCTGCGGCGCTGGGCATCGACGTGCCGCTGCAGGAGGTGGCAAACCCGGGCGATGCTGCCGAGATTTTCGCGGAAGCGCTGCCCGTGCTGCCGGTGGGGACGGAGGTCGGCGTCATTCCCGGCCAGCCCGCGGCCAGTGCGGCCGACTTGGTCATCGCGGCCATCCGTCAGGCGGTGGACCTGACGCTTGCCGGCGAGACCGCCGCGGTGGTGACCAACCCGATCGCCAAACATGTGCTCTATGAAGCGGGTTTCGCCCATCCCGGACACACGGAGTTTCTGGAGGCGCTTGCCCGCGAGCATGGCTATGAGGCGCGCAGCGTGATGATGCTCACGGCGGGCAGCCTGCGCACGGTTCCGCTGACCATTCACATTCCGCTGAGGGACGTGCCGCAGCGCCTGTCGCAGAGCCTGATCGTCGAACAGGCGCGGATCGTCGCCCGGGATCTCCAGCGCTGGTTCGGGCTCGAGCATCCGCGCATCGCGGTCTGCGGGCTCAATCCCCATGCGGGCGAGCACGGCACCATCGGGTCGGAAGAGATGGAAACCATCGCACCGGCTGTCGAAGCGCTGCGTAGCGAGGGGCTGGACGTGAAGGGTCCGCTTTCCGCCGACACCCTGTTTCACGAGGAGGCGCGGGCGGGATATGACGTGGTGCTCGGCATGTATCACGATCAGGCGCTGATCCCGGTGAAGATGCTGGGCTTCCATGAAGGCGTGAACTGCACGTTCGGCCTGCCTTTCATCCGCACGTCGCCCGACCATGGCACCGCCTTCTCCTTGGCCGGCAGCGGCCGGGCCAATCCGGCGAGCCTGATTGCGGCGCTGTCGCTGGCCACGCAGATGGCAAGCCAGGATGCTCGGCCCGATGCGGCGGGTCACGACAAGAGCTCTGCAACCGCGTGACCCTCGCCGGCGCAACTTCGCTCGACCGGTTGCCGCCTTTGCGCGAGGTGATCGCCCGCTATGGGCTTGCGGCACGCAAGAGCCTCGGACAGAACTTCCTGCT
This sequence comes from Rhodoligotrophos defluvii, assembly GCF_005281615.1. Taxonomy (NCBI): domain Bacteria; kingdom Pseudomonadati; phylum Pseudomonadota; class Alphaproteobacteria; order Hyphomicrobiales; family Rhodoligotrophaceae; genus Rhodoligotrophos; species Rhodoligotrophos defluvii. The sequence continues at coordinate 382,495 of NZ_SZZM01000003.1, forward strand.
CGACCTCAACCTGACACGGCGGATCGCCCGGGCGGCGGGCCCGCTTCCCGGGCATGTGATCATCGAGGTGGGCCCCGGCCCTGGCGGGCTTACCCGCGCGCTGCTGCTGGAGGGGGCGGACGAGGTGATCGCGATCGAGCGGGACGAGCGCTGCCTGCCCGCCCTCGAAGAGATCGCATCCGCGGCCGGCGGCCGGCTCGTCATCGTTCACGGCGATGCGCTGGCGGTCGACTTGACCGCTTATCTAGCGGGCCGGCCCGCCAAGATCGTGGCCAACCTGCCCTATAATGTGGCAACACCCCTGCTGGTGGGCTGGCTGCAGGCGGACCCGTGGCCGCCCTGGTATTCATCCATGACTCTGATGTTCCAGCGCGAGGTGGCCGAGCGGATCGTGGCCCGGCCTGCCACCAAGGCTTACGGCCGCCTGGCGGTGCTGGCCCAGTGGCGCACGGAGCCGCGCATCCTGTTCGACATCTCGCCGCGCGCTTTCACGCCGCCGCCCAAGGTCACCTCCAGCGTGGTGCAGTTTACGCCGCGGGCTCGGCCCGATCCCTGTGATGTGCATCTGCTGGAGCAAGTGGTGGCCGCAGCCTTCGGCCAACGCCGGAAGATGCTGCGGTCGAGCCTTCAGGCGCTTTCGCTCGACCCCCTGCCCCTGCTCGCGGCGGTCGGGATCGAGCCGACACGCCGGGCGGAGCAGCTTTCGGTCGCGCAGTTCTGCGCCTTGGCGCGGACCCTCACCGACGATCGGGCATGACTGCATTTGGGGCTTCGCCGCGGCGGGCTGGCCGTATAGGAATAGGCGGAAACCATGGAGGACCCTATGAAGCGGCAGTCGCTCGTCGCCTATGGCGAACCGTTGCAATCAACCGAGATCGAAACCCCCGAGCCGACCGGAACCGAGGTGCTGGTGCGGGTCACCCATTGTGGCGTCTGTCACAGCGACCTGCACCTGCACGAGGGTTATTTCGACCTGGGCGACGGCAAGCAGCTGGATGTACGGGCAACGCGCAGCCTGCCCTTCACCTTCGGGCACGAAATTGCCGGCGAGGTGGTGGCGCTTGGCCCCGAGGCCGGGCCGGAGGCGGCGACCGGCGTCGAGATCGGCTCGCGCTATGCGGTCTATCCGTGGATCGGCTGCGGCAATTGCAGCCGCTGCCACCGTGGCGACGAGCATTTGTGCGAGGTGCAGCGGCATATCGGCATCTATGTGGATGGCGGCTATGCCACCCATGTGATGGTGCCGCACCCGCGCTACCTCATCGACATCACCGGCATCGATCCGATGCTGGCGGGCAGCTACATGTGCTCGGGCCTCACCACCTATTCGGCGCTAAAAAAGACGGGCGCCTATCTCAATGACGGGCCCCTGCTCATCCTCGGCATGGGCGGGCTCGGCATGATGGGCCTGCAATTCGCCCGCGCCATGACGGACCAGCCCATCGTGGCTGCGGATATCTCGCCGCAGAAGCGGCAGGCGGCGCTCGACCTCGGGGCGACGATGGCGGTCGACCCCACCGACAAGGAAGCGCGCAAGGCCATTTTCGCGCAAGTGGGCAAGATCTCGGCGGTGACCGATTATGTGGGCACGCCCGAGACCATCAATTTCGCCCAGAGCGTGGTGACGCGCGGCTCGGTGATCGTGGTGGCCGGGCTGATGGGCGGGCGGTTCTCCATGTCATCGGCCATGTTCGGCATCAAGGCCATGAGCCTGATGGGCACCTATGCGGGCTCGCTGACCGAGGCGCGGGACATGATTGAGATGGTCCGCAACGGCCGCATCGCCAAGATCCCGGTAGACCCGCGGCCGCTTGCGGCAGCCAATCAGGCTCTGGAGGACCTGCGCGACGGCCGCGTCACCGGACGCGTGGTGCTCACCCCTTGACCGGACCCACGCAGCGCCAGCCTATTGCGCCGCCGTGGAGAGCACCCGGCGGTCCTGCTCGCGCAGCTCGGTCTTGAGGATCTTGCCGTAGTTGTTCTTCGGCAGCGCGTCCACGAACACATAGTGCTTGGGCCGCTTGAACCGCGCCATGTGCGCGATGCAGAACGCATCGAGCGCCTCTGGCGCGGCGTCCCCCACCACATAGGCCACCACGACCTCGCCCCATTCCGTGTCCGGCCGGCCGATGACGGATACCTCGCGCACGGCCGGATGTCGGAGCAGCACCTCCTCCACCTCGCGCGGATAGATATTGGTGCCGCCGGAGATGATCAGGTCCTTGGAGCGGTCCTTGAGCGTGAGATAGCCGTCCGCGTCGTAAGAGCCCATATCGCCGGTCATCAGCCAGCCGTCACGGATCGTTTTGGCGGTCGCTTCCGGGTTGTCCCAGTAGCCGGCCATGACGATCGCCCCGCGGCAGGCGATCTCGCCGGTCTCGCCCACCACGCAAGGGCGCCCGTCCCCGTCGACTGTGCGCACCTCCAGGCAGGCGAAGGGCACGCCCACCGAGGCCAGGCGCTCGAGCCAGCGCGGATGCGCGCTGTCAGCGATCACCTGCTTCGACAAGGTGGTGATGGTCATCGGGCATTCGCCCTGGCCGAAGATCTGGGCAAGGCGCGGACCGAACCGCTCGAAGGCGGCTTTGGCATCGGCCACATACATCGGCCCGCCACCATAGGTTATGGTGCGCAGCGCGGCCGCATCGCAATCGGCCTTGTGCGCCACCAGGCGCTTCACCATGGTGGGGGCGGCGAACATCGACATGCGCCGCCAGTGCTGCGCCAGGGCGAAGATCTCGTCCGGCTCGAACGCGCCGCTTTCCGGCACCACATTCACCCCGCCGCGCATGACATGGGGCAGGATATACATGCCCGAGCCATGGCTCATGGGCGCTGCATGGAGAATGGTATCGCCCGGCGCGGTCGGATCCACCTCCGCAAGATAGGAATGGGCCATGATCGAAAGATTGCCATGGGTCAGCATCGCGCCCTTCGGCCGCCCGGTGGTACCGGAGGTGTAGAACAGCCAGGCGAGGTCATTATCGCGGCGGTAGATGGTGCTGATCGGCTCGGCACTGAGCAGCTTCGCGTAATCGGCGCCGCCGATCGTCACCAGCCGCTCGATGCCCGCCGGCGCGTAAGGCGCTACCGTGTCGCGTAAGCCATCGGACACGAAAGCCGAGCGGGCGCCTGACTGTTCCAGGATATAGCCGAATTCGCTGCCATGAAGCTTGGCATTGCAAGGAACCGCGACGAGCCCGGCCGCCCAGATGCCATAGAGGATTTCGACATATTCCGGACAGTTCTTGGCGACCACCGCCACCCGGTCGCCCTCGGCGAAGCCGCAGTCCTTCCGCAGCGCTCCGGCGATCCCTGCTGCGCGCCCGGCCAACTCGCCATAGGTGAAATGCGCCCGCGTGCCGAAGCCGACTGCGGTGCGGTTCGGATCGGCCCGGCCCATGCGTTCAAGCCACAGCGCGATATTCATGAGCGTTCCCTCGTCCTGATCTTCTGTCCGGAAGATCAAGTATATTCCGGGCGCTTCGGCGTAAAGACATCGAGGTTCAACACCGGCTCGTCGCCGATCACCTCGCCCCAATGGGTCACATTCGGCGGAACGACCAGGAGGCAGCCCGGCCCCATCACATGCGCCTTCTCGCCCACGAAGAACTTGATGCGGCCCTGCAGGATATAAGCGATCTGCTCGTTGGGATGGCTGTGCGGCTTCGGCTCGTGCCCCGGCATCAGCTTGTGCAGGGTCACCGTTGCGCCCTCCCCGTGGAACACCTTGCGCTCCACCCCATCGCGAACCGGCGTCCAGGGAATGGCATTCCAGTCGATCGTGTGGAGATCCATGGGACAAAGCTCCTTTATTTGGCGGCGCCCAAGAGCCCGCTGGGCCGGACGAACAGGAACAGCAGCAGCACCGTCAGCGCCGCCACATTCTTGAGCCCCGCATCCAGGAACACCACGGCTATGGCCTGCGCCAGCCCCAGCATGATGCCGCCGAGAAAGGCGCCGAACGGACGGCCGAAACCGCCGACGATCGCGGCGATGAAGCCGGAAATAGCGAAGGGCACGCCCACGTTGAAGGCGGTGTATTGGGTCGGCGTGATCAGGATGCCGGCAATGGCACCGAGCGCCGCGCTCAGTGCAAAGGACAGGGCCAGCATGCGCGACACCGGAATGCCCTGCAGCATGGCCGCCTCCCGATTGATGGCGCAGGCGCGCATGGCCTTGCCCACCTTGGTCGATTTGAAGAAGGCGCCGAGCAGGGCGATGATCACCAGCGAGGCCCCCACGATCCAGAGGATCTGGTAGCCGATCGCCACCGTCCCGATGCGCAGGGGGGCCAGGTCGGTGAACACCGGCAGCGTCTTCGGCTGATCGCCCACCAGGATCAGGGTTGCGCGCTCGACCACGATCTGCGCCGCGAGCGTCGCCAGGATCATGACGAAAATGGTGGCGTTGCGGTCCCAGAGCGGCCGCACCACCACCCGCTCCAAAACCACGCCGGCCGCCGCGACAGACAGGGTGGCGAGAATGGCGGCGAGCAGCATCGGCACCCCCGCCGAGGCAAATAGCGTGTAGGTGACGATGCCGCCTAGCATCACGAAGGCGCCCTGGGCGAAGTTCACGATGCCGCTGGCGTTGTAGATGACGCAGAAGCCGATGCCGACGAGCCCATAGATGCAGCCGGTGGAAACGCCGCTGACCAGCGCCTGGGCAAGGAAGGTCCAGTCAGGCATGGGCGGGCTCCTTCTCGCCGAGATAGGCCCTGAGCACCGCCGGATCGGTGCGGATCTCTTCCGGCACGCCTTGCGCGATAAGCCGCCCGAAGTCGAGCACTGCGATGCGGTCCGCCGTGTTCATCACCAGGTTCATGTCGTGCTCGATGAGCAGCACAGTGGTGCCCTGATCGGCGATGCGCCGGATCATCTGGCTCAGCCGCTTGCTCTCGTCGGTGTTGAGCCCCGCCGCCGGCTCGTCCAGCGCGATGAGCTTGGGCTCGGCGGCCAAGGCACGCGCGATTTCGAGCAGCCGCTGCTGGCCATAGGGCAAGACCGAGGCCCGCATCTCGGCTTGGCCGGACAGGCCCACGAACTCGAGCAGCGCACGTGCCTGCGCCTCCACCTCCCGCTCCTCGCGCCGCGCGCCTGGCGTGCGGAACAGGGCGGCGATCAGCCCGCCCTTCGTGTGGAGATGCCGGCCCACCTTCACATTCTCCAGCACGGTCAGGTCCTTGAACAGCTGCACCAGTTGAAAGGTGCGCACCAGCCCGCGCGCCGCGATCTTCTCCGGGGCAAGCCCGGTGATCTCCGCGTCATCGAAGTAGATCCGGCCCTCCGTGGGCTCGAGCACCCCGGAGATCAGGTTGAACAGGGTGGTCTTGCCCGCGCCATTGGGACCTATGATGGCGGTGACCCCATCGCTCGGCACCGCGAGGCTCACCTCATCCACGGCGCGGAGCCCGCCGAAGGCGCGCGACACGTTTTCGAGGCGCAGGCGGATCATGAGTGCTGCTCCTCAAGCGCTGCCTGCCGGCGCTCGCGCCACGATTCGGCAAGACCCGCAATGCCGCGCGGCATGTAGATCAGGATGAGGATCAGCGCAGCACCATAGGCGAGATCCTGGTAGTCCTTGAATTCGCGGAACGTCTCCGGCAGCACGTTGATGATGACCGCACCGATGAGTGGCCCGAGAATCGTGCCGATGCCGCCGATATAGAGCATGGTGAAGGCCAGGATCACCATGTGCAGCCCGAACACCTCGGGGCTGACGAAGCCAACCACATGCACGAACAGCGATCCGGCGATCGCCGCGTAAGCCGCAGAGATCAGGAAAGCGATGAGCTTGTAGCGCGCGACATTGATGCCGAGCGCCCGGGCCGCCTCCTCGCTGCCGGCAATCGCCACCAGCGCGCGGCCGAGCCGGGAATGGCGGATGCCGGCGGCGGCCAGCACGGCAAGCACCGCCACCACCGCCAGCATGATCAGCATCGCTTGGTCGGAATAGGCCTCGAAGCCGCCGATCCCCATGGGCGGAATGCCCGAAATGCCCATATAGCCGGCCGTGACCGAATCCCATTCGACCGCCACCTCATAGACGATCAGGCCGACGGCCAGCGTTGCCATGGCGAGGTAATGCCCCTTGAGACGTAGGGTCGGATAGCCGATCACCGCCGCCGCGACGAGCGCGCCAACCACCCCGGCCACGAGCGCCGCCAGGGGCGGCCAGCCATAGGTGGCCGTGAGGATCGCCGAGGTATAGCCGCTGATCCCGGCAAAGGCGTTCTGGCCGAACGAGACCTGGCCCGCATAGCCCATGAACAAATTGAGGCCGGTGACGAAGATCGCGTAAATCAGCGCGAAATTCACGATCGAGATGACATAGCCGCCCGCGTTATAGGCATAGGCGAGCAGCGCCAGCCCGATCACCCAAGGCACGATGGCCAAGATCCGCGTGCTCAAGGGCACGCCGCCGGCCGCCTTGCGCCAGCTCTCACGCGAAGTAGTACTGGGCGAGGTCGTCATGGGACTTGATCTCTCGGGGATCGACTTCCGCCACGACCCGGCCAGTGGACAAGAGATAGGCGCGGTTCGCAAGCTCGAGCGCCAGGGGCGCCTTCTGCTCCACCAGCAGAACCGAAAGGCCGGCGCGGTTGAGCGACCCCAGGGTTTCCAGAATTCCCGATACCACCCGCGGCGCAAGGCCGAGCGACGGCTCGTCCAGCAGCAGAACCTTCGGCTCGGCCATCAGAGCGCGCCCAACCGCCAGCATCTGCTGCTCACCGCCGGAAAGGGAGCCGGCCGTCTGGCTCATGCGCTCCTTGAGACGGGGAAACAGGCCAAGCACCCTGTCGAGCCGCCGCTCGAATTCGCTTCTGTCGTTCAACCGATAGGCGCCGAGCTCCAGGTTTTCCGCCACCGTCATGGGGCCGAACACGCCGCGCCCCTCCGGGACCAGCACGACGCCCCGCGCCGCCACCGCGACCGCGTTGCCGCGGGGCAGAGGCGCGCCCCGGAACCGCACCATGCCGGTGCTGACGGTCAGCCCGACCAGGGCGCGCAGCAGCGTGGACTTCCCCGCGCCATTGGGGCCGAGCACCGCCACCAGCTCACCTTCGCCGACATGCATGTCGGTGGGCTGCAGCGCCTGCACGTGACCGTAGCGGGCCGCAAGCGCCTCGGTCTCGATGATCCGGTCGCGGGCGAGCTCGGGCGTCATTTCAGTTCACGATCTTGACCTGGCCATCGATGATCTGGCCAAGCACGAACGGGTTCTCGGTGATGCCCTGGTGATTGTCCGGCGAGAAGTTGTAGATGCCGGTGGTGCCCTGATAGCCGGTGATCTTCTCCAGGTTGTCGCGCACGTCCGGCCCTTCGATCGAGTTGCCCTTCTCGATCGCCGCGACCGTCAGCATCACCGCATCCCAGCCCCGTCCGGCCCAGTTCGGATCGCGGTCGCCATATTGCTTCTTCCAAGGACCGAGGAACTCGTTGATCTCGCTCTTCAGCGGACCATCCGGTAGGGCGTCATAGACCTGTGCGGGCGAGGCCACGAAGAAGAACTTGTCACCCAAAACCTCCGCCACCGGCCGGAACACCTCGAGGTCCTCCAGGCTGGTGAGCAGCAGCATGTCGAGGCCCAGCTGCTTGATGTTCTTGGCGGCGGTGAGCGTGGTGCCGCCCAGCCCGATCTTGAGGATCGCGCCGGCGCCGGCGGATGCCATCTTCGAAATGATAACGCTGAGGTCGGCGTCATCGGTCTTGTACTGCTCGACCCCGACCAGCTCGATGCCATAATCCTTGGCAATCTTCACCGCCACGTCCTTCTGCAGGTTGGCGTAGGGCGAGGGGTCGTGCATCACGCCCACTTTACGGATGTCGGTCTTGTCCTTCAGATACTGCAGGCGCGTCTCGATCTCGAACCGCGCCGGCGGCAGGGTGGAGAACGCCCATTTCACGTCGCTCTCGGTCTTGGGCAGAATCGAGCACAAGACCATGGGGATCTGCGCTCGCACCACGAGCGGTGCCGCCGCCATGTTCCCGGCCGAGACACAGCCGGAGTTAAAGACATTCACCTCGTCCGAGCTGATCATCTTTCGGTAGACGGTGACCGCATCCTGCGGCTCCGAGCGGTTGTCCTCGACGATCACCTCGATCTTGCGGCCGAGCACGCCGCCATTGGCGTTGACCACGTCGGCGGCAACCTTCACGCCGTCGGACCAGGCGCGGTCCACGGTTGCCGCATAGCCGGTAAGGCCCGCCGAGATGCCGATCTTGTATGTCTCCTGCGCCTGGACGGGCGCGCCGCCGAGGCCACCCGCAATGAGGCCGGCAGCCACCACCAGGCTCGAAAGTCGCGTCTTCATGTCCATTTTCCTCCCTTTTTTGTCATCAGCCCGTGGGTGCCGCGCCATAGCCGCCGCCACCGGGCGTCTCCAGCACCACCACGTCGTCCGGATTCATGGTGAGCTTGCGCGCCGCGCTCACGTCCTTGCCGTTCACCCGGAACCGGCCCGGCGCGCCGGGCTTGCCGCCGCCGATGCCATCCGGTCCGGCATTGAGCCGGCTCGGCACCGCGTTCAGCAGCCACTGGTCCCTGGTCATCATACGGAACTGAATGACCTGCCCGTCGCCCCCGCGCGAGCGGCCCGCCCCGCCGGAGCCGTCGCGCAGTTCCTTGCGGTCGAACAGGATCGGCATCGCTGCCTCCAGAATCTCGACCGGCACCGCGGCAACGCCCGTCGGGTAGCACGTGGCGCTCGGGCCGGGCTTGTTCGCCCGGGCGCCCATGCCGCCGGAATAGTTGAACATGGACGAGGTGAAAGCCTCGCCATCGGCCCGCTTGCCTTGGATCTGCATGGTCCACACCGCACCCGAGCCCTCCGCCAGCACGCGATCCGGCATGACGTGATAGAGCGCCTTCAGGATCGGCATCGGCACATACATCCCGACCACGTGCCGGGCATTCACCGGCGCGGGATATTTGCAGTTCACGATCGAGCCTTCCGGCGCCACCACTTTGATCGGCGCAAGCGAGCCGGTGTTGTTGGGCAGGTCCGGGTTGAGGCAGCTGCGCACCGCGAAGGTGGAATAGGCATGGGTATAGTTGAGCACCACGTTGATGCCGGTGGTGGTCTGGGGCGAGGACCCCGTGAAGTCCACGGTGATCTCGCCCTGGTCTGCATCCACCGTCACCGCCGTCTTGAGGGTGATGATCTCGCCGCCCGGCACGTCGAACTGGCTCTCGCCGTGATAGGTGCCGGGCTTGAGCTTGCGGATGGCATCGCGGGTTGCCTCTTCCGAGCGGCGGATGATCTCGTCCGCCAGCGCCTCGATATCGGTGAGACCGTAGCGCGCGCACATGGCGCTGAGATGCTCGGCCGCGGACTGGCCGGACGAGACCTGCGCCGACAAGTCGCCGAACACCGCATCGGGCGTGCGCACATTGCGCCGGATCATGGCATGCAGCACGTCGTTGGGCTTGCCGCCCTCATAGAGCTTGAGCGGCGGGATCCACAGGCCTTCCTCGTGCACGTCCCGCGCCCCGGCGCCGATGCCATAGCCGCCGATATCGGTATGGTGGATGGTCGAGCCGATATAGGCGAGCAGCCGGTCGCCCTCGAAGATCGGGGTGAGCGTGGTGATGTCGAAGAAATGGCCGGCCGACAGCCAGGGGTCGTTGGTGATCAGCACGTCGCCCGGCGCGATATTGTTGCCGAAGATGCGGGCGAGATGCGCCCCCGCAAAGGCCAGCGAATTGATATGGCCGGGGGTGCCGGTATTGGCCTGGGCCACCATCCGGCCGCGCCGGTCGAACAGCGCGCAGGCCAGGTCGCCCGCCTCACGCACGATCGGGCTGAAGGCGATGCGTTGCAGCGCCTTGGCCCGCTCGGTGACGATGCCGATCAGGTTCGACCAGAGGATTTCCAGCTCGACGCCGTCCATGGCTTACGCTCTCCTCGCGACGATGCAGCCATAGCTGTCGATGGTCGCGGTCCAGTTCGGGGGAATGACGGTGGTGGTCTCGCGCTCTTCGATGATCGCGGGGCCGGCAATGGTCTGACCGGCGCCAAGGCCTGCCCGGTCGTAAACCGGGGCGCGCGCCCCGTCGCTCCACGCCTCCACCAGCCGTTCACCCTTCGGCCTGCCCTCGCTTGCCGGCAGCTGGCTGGCTGGGTGGAACGGCACCACGGGCCCGCGAGCGGTAAGCCGCCACGTCACCAGCTCGATCGGCACGTGGCTGGGATTGACGCCATAAAGCCCGTAATAGGCCGCCTCGAACGCCCGGGCGATCGCCCTCGCATCGCGGGCGGTCCGCGGGTCATCGGCAAAGCTCACCGTCACTTCGTTCTGCTGGCCGAAATAGCGCAGGTCCGCGCCGAATACGGCGGTGATATCCTCGCGCTTGCAGCCGGCCTCGGCCAAGGCGGCAGCCGCTTCCTCCATCATCTCGCTCAGCACCCGGTCGGCGCGCGCCCAGTCCATGTCGTCGAGCTTGCACACGTCGCTGCGCACCAGATCCAGCCGCACCGGCGTCACCAGCGTCCCGAAGGCGGAGAGCACGCTCGACTGCGGCGGCACGATGACGGAGGTGCTTTGCAACAGGCTCGCCACCTCGCAGGCATGTACGGGCCCGGCACCGCCAAAGGCGAACAGCGGCAGCCCGCGATAATCGACTCCGCGGTCCGTAGCGTGGGTGCGCGTGGCCGCCGCCATGGCCTCGGTCACCACCCGGAAGATGCCGCGGGCCGCTTCGGTCTGCGATAGGCCGAGCTTGCGGGCTAAGTCCTCCACGGCGGATCTGGCGGCGGCAAGATCCAGCGCCATGTCGCCACCCAGGAAGTTGTCGGGATCGAGCAGGCCGAGCAGCAGGTCCGCATCCGTCACCGTGGGGCTCAAGCCGCCGCGGCCGTAGCAGGCGGGCCCGGGGTCGGAGCCGGCACTTTCCGGCCCCACCTTGAGCAGGCCGAGGCTGTCCACATGGGCAATCGAGCCGCCGCCGGCGCCGATCTCGATCATGTCGATCGACGGCACGATCACCGGCAGACCTGAACCCTCCTTGAAGCGATAGCGCCGGTCGACCTCGAACAGGCCGGTCACCAGCGGTTGCCGGTTCTCGATCAGGCAGGCCTTGGCGGTGGTGCCGCCCATGTCGAAGGACATGAGCCGGTCGATGCCCAGCATGTCAGCATAATGGCAGGCGGCGAGCGCTCCGGCCGCAGGGCCGCTCTCGATCATGCGCACCGGGTTGCGGCCGGCGGTCTCGGCCCCGACCACGCCGCCGGACGACAGCATGATCAGCGGTGAATTGCCGAAGCCCTCGCTCTTCAGCCGCGCGCTCAACCGCTGCAGGTAGGGCTGGGAGATCGGCATGGCATAGGCGTTCACCGCCGCGGTGGATGCCCGGTGATATTCGCGGATCTGCGGCGCCACGTCCGACGAGGTGCAGATGAACATGGCTGGGAAGCGCCGGCTCAGGGCCTCGGCCACTTTCTGCTCGTTCTCAGGGTTGGCGAAGCTGTTGAGAAAGCAGATCGCCACCGCCGCCGCCCCGGCCTGCTCCAGCGCATCGCCCAGAGCCTTGATCGCGGCCTCATCCGGCGCCTTCAGTACGCGGCCGTCGGCGGCGATGCGCTCGGCAAGCGTGAAGGTCAGCGCCCGCGGCACCAACGGGTCCGGAAACTCGATCTGTGGATCATACATTTCGTAACGGTGCTCGTTGCGGATGAAGAGCACGTCGCGAAAGCCTTCCGTGGTCACCAGCGCGGTCGGCAGGCCCTTGCGCTCGATCAGCGCGTTGGTGACCACCGTGGTCGCATGGACGACCACGCCATTCACGGCATTGGGGTCGAGGCCCGCCTTGCCAAGCACCGCGCCGATACCGCGAAAGAAACCTTCCAGGAGGTCGCCATGGGTGGTGAGTGTCTTGTCCACCACCAGCCGCCCGTCGGAATGGCGCAACACGATATCGGTGAAGGTGCCGCCGATATCGACGGCAAGGGAATAGGTCATTGTGGTCTCCAGCCGAGCGTGCAGCCCAGGCTGCGCGAGATGCGACGGGCGGTCTCCACCACCTGCTCCACCTGGCGCGGGTCGGGTTGTGCGGGAATGAATTGCGTAAAGCCGACCATGGCCACGGAGCCGGCCAGCTCGCCGCGATGGTCGAAAATCGGCGCGGCCAGCGCATTGACGCCGGTCACCACCTCGTCCGGCGCGGTGGACCAGCCGCGCTCGCGCACGAGGTCGATCTCCGCCATGAGCGCCGCCGGGTCAACCAAGGTCTGCGGCGTGAACGCCTCGCGCCGGGCGTTGAGCGTATTGTCCATGAGCGATTTCGGCCCGAAGGCGAGCCATATCTTGCCATGGGCGCTGGCATGGGGCCTGAGGCGGGTGCCCGGCCGGGTGCCGAACTCGATGACCGTCTGGCCCTGGATCAGCTCCAGCACAACCACCTCGTCATCGATGGCCTTGCAGATGGTCACCGCCTGCCGCGAGACGTCGCGCAGCCGGATCAGTTCATCGCGCGAGGCCTTCACCAGGTCGAGCCGGTTGCGGGCGGATTCGCCCAGCACCATCAGCTTCACTCCCACCTCGTAGCGGCCGGTATCCGGGTCGCGCCGGGCAAACCCGTGCCGCACCAGCGTGTGCAGATGCCGGTAGACCGTCGCCTTCGAGGCCGCGAAGTGGCGGGCAATGACGGTCAGCGGCGTAGGCTGTGGCTGCTGCGCGAGGAATTCGACGATGCGCAACGCGAGGTCGAGCGTGCCGGTGCCGGGATCGCTGCGGACCTCATCGGCAGCAGGCGTCTCAAGCGCTCGAATATCGATTGCGGGGTCGTCCTGCACGGCGTTTCCGAGTTTGTTTTGTTATTCAAAACAGTATTTCAATATTAAAAACGATAGAGGGGCAACCCCGCCCTGTCAAGACGGCAGGTACGGAACGAGCGGAGTGAGAATGCGGGGGCCTGGACCGGCAACATCCGCCGTGTGGCCCGGATTGCCCAGCTCGGCGGACAGCCTAGCCCTTGTTCAGCAGCTCGGCGATGTGCAGGCCCAGCTCGTCCTGCTGGAACGGCTTCACCAGCAGCCGCATGTTTTCCGGCGTCTCCGCGACGTCCGCGTGCCCTGTCACCAGCAGCACCGGCAGGTCCGGACAGAACTTGCGGGCTCTCAGCGCGAGCTCAAGCCCGGTCATTCCGGGCATGGCAAAATCGGCGATCATCAGATCGAAACTCCCGCCGCCAGCGATAATGTCGAGAGCGGCTGCGCCATCTCTGGCGGAGACGAGTGCATGGCCCAATTCCGCGAGATGAGCCGCTGTGACCTCGCGCACATCGTCATCGTCGTCGACCAGCAGAACCCGAACCGGATCGATCCGTGGCGCCCTGACCTCCGCCGCTTCCGGCAAGACCCTACGCTGGGCCGGGCCACCGCTGGGCAGATAGAGGTCGACGGTGGTACCCTGCCCTTCCCGGCTGACGATACGAACGGCGCCGCCGAGCTGCATAGCCATGCCGTAGACCATCGACAGCCCAAGCCCGGTGCCCTTCCCCGCCTTCGTGGTGAAGAACGGCTCCAGGGCACGTCGCTGCACCTCGGCGGACATGCCAACCCCCGCATCCGAGACCGCCAGGCGGATATAGGCGCCGGGCTTGAGATCCGGCGCGGCCTCCACCACCACCTCGTTTGCGGTGCGGATCACGATGGTGCCGCCGTCGGGCATGGCATCACGCGCATTGATGCAAAGATTGAGAATGGCAAGCTCGATCTGCTCGGGATCGGCGCGCGTCGGCCACAGGTCCGGGGCCAGCTGCGCCTCGATTTCGATCAGCCCGCCCAGCGTGCGCTCGAGCATGTTGTCCATGTTCCGTATGAGATCGTTGAGATCGAGCGAGCTCACCCGCATGTCCTTGCGGCGGCTGAAGCTCAGGAGGCGCTCGGTCAAGGCGGCGCCGCGCTTGCCGGCAGCGATGGCGTTGCGGAGATAGCGCCCGACCCTCTCGTCCGGCACCCGCTTGGCGGCGAGCTCGAGATTGCCGAGCATGGCCATGAGCAGATTGTTGAAGTCGTGAGCGACGCCGCCGGCCAAAGTCCCGAGCGCCTGCATCTTGTCGGCTTGGCGCAGCCGCTCCTCCATCTGCCGCTGCTCGGTTATGTCCCGCTGGATGGTGCCGATATGGGTGACATTGCCGGCATGATCGAGAATCGGAAACCGGCTGACCGAATACCAGCGCGACGGTCCCTCGGGCTGCGGCCGCTCCTCGATCGTCTCGCGGGCGCGCTTGCGCTCGATGACATAGGCTTCGAGCTCCGCCAGCTCCTTGGCGCGGGCCGGCTCGACGAAGTCCTGCTCCAGCCGGCCGATACAGGTGTCGGGCGCGGCGCCGAGCTTGCGGGCCTTGAACTCGTTCACCCGGACGAAGCGTCCATCCCGATCCTTGAAGGAAACCGCAATACCGGAATTGTCCAGCAAGCCGGCCAGCAGGGCCCGCTCCAACGCCAGCTCGCGCCCCAGGAGGAAGCGTTCGCGCGCATTGGCCACCATGGCGCGCAGCATCTCCGGGTCCCACGGCTTGTGGACATAGCCGGAGACCCGGCCGGTATTGATGGCCGCGATCACCGCGTTGATGTCGGCATAGCCGGTGAGCAGCACCGCCTGGGCATCGCTCAGCGCCCGGGCACGCGCGAGAAATTGGTCGCCGGTGAGATCGGGCATCCGCTGGTCGGAGATGATCACCGCCACGTCGGGCACGCGCGCCAGGAGTTCCAGCGCATGCTCGGCCGACGTCGTCGACAGCACGTGGTAGGCGTCCTCGAACAGGTCTTCCAGGGCGGTCAGGATCTCCGCCTCGTCGTCGAGGATAAGGATCGTGCTCTTTTCTTCTGCTGTTGTCATTGCACGCTGTTGATCTTTGCTTCCCGGTCGGGTCGTTCGTCCGCATGCCACGGCACCGTGAGCACGAAACATGCGCCGCCGCCGGGATTTGGCAGCACCTCGATCGCGCCGCCGTGCGCCTGAGCGACACGATAGGCGATGGCAAGCCCGAGCCCCGTGCCGTTTCCGACCGGCTTCGTGGTGAAGAATGGCTCGAAAATGCGGTCGCGCAGCTCGGCAGGCACGCCCGGACCGGTATCTTTGATCTCGAGGCGATAGGTGTTCTGATCGCACGAGCTGGTTATGGTGATGGTGCCGGTCCCATCAATCGCGTCCGCCGCATTGCTGACGATATTCATCACTGCCTGATTGAGCAGCGAAGGCGCGCAATAGAGCATGTCCGGCGCGGCGAACCGGCGCTCGACCGTAATGCGGGTGCCGAATTTCGGTGCCAGCAGCGACAGTACCGTCTCGATCGCTTCGCGCACGTTCACCCGTTCGAAGCTGCCTTCCTCCAGGCGAGAGAACTTGCGCAGATTGAGCACCAGCTCCTGGATGCGGCGCAGCCCCTCGCGCACGGCGCCAAGCCGCTCCTTCACCTTGACGGCTTTGTGCTCCAGGCCCTCGCTCCGGTTCGCCTGCAGCCCGACCTCGATTTCGCCGCAGAGGCGCTCGATCGTGTCCTGATGGGCGAGGATGAACGCGAGGGGATTGTTGATCTCATGGGCAATACCCGCGACCAGCTCGCCGAGGGATGCCATCTTCGCCGCGTGCACCAGCTGGGCCTGGGTCTCGCGCAGCTGCCGGTTGGCGCTCTCGAGCTCCTCATTGGCGCTGGCCAGCGCCTCGGCCATGGACGCCTTGGCCTCCGCCGCAAGCTGCCGGGCCCGCGCCCGTTCCAGGGCGAGTTCCTGCTCGCGCGCCTCGGCGGCGATACGACGGTTCTCCTCGTCCAGGATCTTGCGTCGGACGAGGCTGCGAATGCGCACCTTCAGCACTTCGGGATCTGCCGAGCGCGGGATCACATCGTCGGCGCCGGCGGCAAAACTGCGGACGACGACATCGCGCATCTCACCGCTTTCCCCGCTGCCCATCATGATGATCTGGAACAGCGGGGCCTCGTCGCTTCCCGCCTCGCCGCTGCGGACCTGGTCGAGCTGCCGGCACAGGTCGATGCCCGCCACCGTATCGGCGAGATTGATGATCACAGCCGCCCAGGCATTCGGTTGCTCGCTCACCACCCGCAAAGCCTGCTCGGGCTGCTGCAGCGCCGCGGTGCTGTAGCCATCCTGCGCGAGCACGGAGCCGATGGACGCCGCGCCGGGCTGGCTATCATCGATCAGCAGCACCTGGGCGCGGCGGAACAAGGCGCCCAGGGATCGGTCATAGCGACCCTCGCTGCTGATGGCCGCCTGCCGCAGCAACGCCTTCATGCGCAGCAGGAAGAGCTCGTGGTCGGCTGACTTCGGCACATAGGCATCTGCGCCGCTTTCCAGCCCGTGCCGCTCGAGATCCCGTTCCTGCGCCTCGGTCAGCATCATCACCGGAACGGCCCGCGTGCTCATGCTGAGCTTCAGCTGCCGGGCGAGCTCGTCGCCATTCATGCCCGGCAGATGGTAGTCGGCGATGATGAGATCGGGAATGCGCTGGTTCAAGACGTCCAGTGCCTCTTCAGCGGAGACCACCCGTTCGACACGCCCGCCCTGGGCCTCCAGCAGCAGCTGCATCTGGAGCGCCTGGGTGTCGGAGTCCTCAACGAGGAGGATCTGTGCCGCAGCGAGCGGATCCCCGTTTCTCATCGACCATACCCGCAATAGTGCAGCAGGCGCGGCGCGATACTGTCGAGTGGCATGCTGACGCACACCGCACCCTGGCGAACCGCCGCCGCCGGCATGCCGTAGACGACGGCGCTGCTTTCATGCTCGGCCACCGTGAAGCCGCCGGCCTGCTTGATCGTGGCGAGCCCTTCCGCGCCATCATCGCCCATGCCGGTGAGCAGGATGCCCATCCCGGCTTCGCCGAACCGGGCGATCGCCTTGAACATCAGGTTTGCCGACGGCCGCTGGCCGCGATAGGCGGGCTGCGCCACCACCGCCATTCGCCCGCATGTGTCGACGAGCAGGTGGCGGTCGCCCGGCGCCACCCACACGGTGCCCGGCTCGGCTATGGCGCCGTCCACCGCGACGCGCACCTTCATGGGCACGATCCCGTTGAGCCACTCGGCAAAGCCCTCCATGAAGGCGGCGCCCATGTGCTGCACCAGCAAGAGCGGTGTTGCGAAATCGGCGGGCAAGGCGCCAAGCATCTTGGCCAGGGCGGGCGGGCCCCCGGTCGAAGCGGCAATGCCGATGATTGCGGGCGGGCGCGCCGGTTCCGGCATATTGATCTCGGCGAGCGCAGGGCGCCTGTGGTCGAGCGCCCGGACGTAAGCCTCGCGCCGGCGGATCACCGGAACCTGGCTCATGATGTAAAGTTGGGTGCGGATGGTCTCCGCAACGCTGTCGAAGCTTTGGTGGCCGGGCCCGACCGGTTTTTCCACGACGGACAGCGCACCCGCGCGCAACGCATTCATCGAGATGTGCAAGGAGGCATCCTCGATGCTCGCCGCAATCACCACGATGGGTGTCGGCCGCTCGCTCATGATGCGCCGGGTGGCCTCGAGCCCATCCATGCCGGGAAGACGGATGTCCATCGAGATCACGTCGGGCCTGACCTCGGACAGCTGCTCCAGCGCCTTCTCGGCCGTGTCGAGCGCCGCGACGATGACAAAGCGGGGGTCGCTGGAAATGATATGGACCAGCAGTTGAAGGGTCGTGGTTGAGTCCTCGACCACCATCACCCGGACGGGTTCGCGCCTCGCCTTCATAGCAGCTGATTGATGGTGGCCAGAAGCTCGCGCTGGTCAAACTTCTGCTTGGTGAGATAGGCCCCGGCGCCAAGCTCCAAGCCGCGCCTGATGTCGTCCGGGCCAGCGCGCGATGTCATCAGCACGACGGGAATCGCCTCGAAGCGCGCATCGTTCTTCATGGCTTCCAGCAGCGCGAAGCCATCCATGCGCGGCATCTCGATATCGGCAACCACCAGGTCGATCTCGGGATGCTCGCCGAGGGTTGCCAGGGCATCGACGCCGTCGACGCTGACCAGCACCCGGAAGCCCTGCGCTTCCAGCAGGTTCTTCTCCAGCGTGCGGGTGGTTATGGAGTCGTCCACTACCAGGATCGTGGCCTGGCGGCGCTGATGCTCCGCGCCTTCCCACGCCCGCACCAGACTGGCGGCGTCGGATCGGGTATCCCATTGCTCGAGCAGCCCTTCGGCACGCAGCACCGGCACTGGCGAACCGTCGGGGAGAACGACGGTGCCGGCGACGATGGCCGGATCGGTGCCAATCAGCTCCGGCGCCGCGATCACGAATTGCCCGGCGTCGTGGAGCACGTCGACGGCGAGAGCATGCGAGCGCTCGCCCATTCGCATGAGGATGATGTTGATCATGCCGGCTTCGGCCGGAAGGACTCCCGCAGCGCCTCGAACCGCTGCGGCCAGTGGCGCCAAGGGTACCGGCCGCACCTCCTCGCCCCGTTTCACCTCCACGACCGGCTGACCTCCCACCTTGCCGACATCCTCGACCTTGATCCTCATGACGCGCTCCACCGCCGTCATGGGCAGGCCATAAACAAGCCCCTCCGCCTCCACGATCAGCAGAGCTTGGCGTGACGCGGAGAGCGGAGCCCTAATCAACGCGATCGTGCCCCAAGGGTTCCCTGCCTCGACGGAAAAATGGCCCCTGAGCCGGCGAACCACGTCCTGCACCACCGAGAGGCCGATGCCCCGGCCCGACAGTTTGTTGACCTCGGACGCGGTGGAGAAGCCCGGGTGCAGGAGAAGTTTCGACAGCTGCTCCTTGCTCAGGCTGTGCGCGATGCCAGGTGGGATCAGCCCGCGCTCCGCCGCAACCTGCCGAATCTTTCCGAAATCGAGGCCGCGGCCGTCGTCGCAGACCCGTACCAGCAGCTGGCTTCCTCTTGCTTCGAGCGAGAGCGTGATCTGGAGCGCGGCGGGCTTGCCCATGCGCCGGCGCTGTTCCGGAGGCTCCGCCCCATGCCCGATCGCGTTGCGCAGGAGGTGCATGACCGGATCCTTGAGCACGCGCAAGAGTGACATGTCGAGCTGCAGATCCAGTCCCGTCGCCGAGAACTCGACCTCGCACGCCTCGCTGCGGGCGATCTCCCGCACCATACGCGCAAAGCCGCCAAATACAGTCTCCGCCGGGACCAGCGACAGATGCTCGATCTGCTCGCGAAGCTGCCCGGCCGCTTGGGCGAGAGACCAGGACGCCTGTCTCTGGCGCAGGTTGAGCGAGGCCAGCTGCCGGGACGCGGCACGAAGCCGGGCCTGAAAGACCTTGGCAGGATCACTTCTGGCCAAGGCCTGCCTCTCGGCGGCGCGAAGCTGCTCCCAACTACGCTCCAGTTGCTGCAGTTGCGTTTGCAGCTCCTTGTAGAGCTGGTCGACACCTTGGCGGGCTTGCACGGCCAGGGCCAGCTCATAGGAAGCGCCGGTGACCTGCTCGACCGCCTCCGCGGCAACGGTGAGGAACGTGCTGGCTGCCGGCGGCGCGGCCTGGGGCGGCTGAGAGGACGAAGAAGGCTGCGGTTGGGCCGCTGCGGGCCTGGATGGCGCAGGGCTCTCCGCCTCGCCTTCGGTTCGGGGCGCGGGAGTGTCCCCCTCGGGTCCGCCCTGACCGGCAGGTGCGACGGCTTGGGCGACTTGGCCGAGAGCCTCAATGGCTTCATGAAGATCGGGTTCCGGCTGCCCGTGCATCACGGCCGCGATAGCCTCTTCGACCGCGTCGAGCGCGAGGGCGATGCCGCGGCATGCGGGTTCGTCCAGCGCACGGCCCTCGTCTGCTTGCTCCGACAGGACCGTCTCGAGGCGGTGAAATACCCGCTCGACCGCGGGCAAGTCGACGGCCCGGGCTGCGCCCTTCAAGGTGTGCGCCCGTCTGAACAGGTCGAGGCGATCGACCTCACCGCCCGCGGCCGCGGCGGCGAGGGTTGCGCGCATGGCGGCGAGATGTTCCCTGTGCTCGAGGTCGAAGACCGCGAGAAGCTGTTGCCGGATGTCCTTCACATTATGCTGCCTCGATGCTTGCGGGCGCGGCTGGTGCCCGCGCTGTGGCGACTGCCGATCACACCCGATAGCGCTCTGTCAGGCTCACGAGCTGTTGCGACAGCGCAGCAAGGTTGCCGGCAGCCTGATCCAGCTGCCGAGTGCTCATTGAGGTCTGCTGGCTTGCTTCACGGATGTTCTGCAAGGCGCCCATGACCTGCTCGATACCAAGCTGCTGCTGGTTGGTTGATGCGACGATCTGCTGGAAGGTCTGCACGCTTTCCTGGATGCTGCCGGTCATTTCCTCGATGGTGTGCTGGGCGGTATCGGCCTGGGTCTTGCCGGCCACCACCCGCTTCACGGCCTCCTCGGTGAGCATCACGGATGAATTGATGCCCCGCTGGATCTCACCGAGAATGGAGCGGACCTGCCCGGTCGCCTCCTTCGCCTGATCGGCTAGCGTCTTCATCTCCGCCGCGACGACGGCGAAGCTGCGCCCCGCCTCGCCCGCGGCAGCAGCCTCGATGGCCGCGTTTAGCGCCAGGAGGTGCGAGCGTTCGGAGATGTCGTTGACCGTCGCGATGATATCCCCGATGGCTTGGGTCTTCTCGCTGAGGGCGACAATGTTCTCGGCCACTGCCTCGGCCTGCTCGCGGATCAGATCCATGGCGCGCGAGGCATCCTCGACCGCTCTGACCCCGGCGCCGCTGTTTTGGGCCGTCGTCTGCGCGCTGCTGATCACCTCCTGGGCACGCTTGCTGATCTGCACGCCAGCATGGGTGATCTCGTCCACGGTCGCCGCCGTCTCTTGAACCGCCGCCAGCTGCTCGGCGACGCTTGCCGCCTGCTGCTGCGTCGACGCGCGGATCTCCTCCGCCGCCGCGTTGAGATTGGCTGTCGTCTCGCGGTTCTGCAAGGTGATCTCCCTCAGACCGGCAACCATGTCGTTCAGGGAGGCCGCGAGATGGCCGAGCTCGTCCCGGCCCGCTTCCGCGCGGGCGCCGAGATCGCCTTTGCCAACGCGCTCCGCGAACCCCATGAAGTTGCTGAGTGGGTTCACGATGGACTGGCGCAGCAGATAGCTGATCAAGATGCCGAGCAGCACCGTCAGGACCAGCGCGAGGATGATGGATTGACGGCTGGCTTCGAAAACCTGCTGGGAACGCTGCTGGCCGGCGCGAACCAGATCCTCGATCGCCGCCCGGGCGTCGTTGAAATTGCGCAGGAATTCCGCCCGTTCGGCCTGGATCTGGTCCTGGTTCGCCAAGGCCCCCACCCGGTCATTGGCAGCGATCGCGGCAAACTGGTTCTCGGTCTCCGTTCTGAGCTGGGCCAGGCGCGCCCTCGCCTGCTCGACCAGCTGGACGAGCTTGGTCCACACCTCCTTGCGCTCGGCAATGGTCGCCTGGTCGCGATAATCGGTCAGGGTGGCCAAGGCTTCGTCGAGAACACCCTCGGTGATTGCCGCCTGGCGGCGCCAAGCGGCAATGAAATCCTCACCCGCGGTGGTCTCGCCGAGCTGCCGCATGAGAAAGCTCGTCAAGGCGTCTTCCTGCACGGCGGCAAGGGTACGCTCTTGGCTCAAGATGCGGTCGAACAGCTGTAGGGTCGCGAAGTCCCGCGTCACGATCAGGTCGGTGGCGTTACGCACGGTGCCGAACTGCGCGAGGATGTAGATGACGAGCCCGATCAGCACCGCGATGATCACGGCGAAGCCGAGCAGAATTCTATTTCCGATTGACAGGCCCACGGCTAGGCGGCTCCCGATTGCGGCGTTGGCGTTGAAGACAAGAGGGGGGCGAGAAGAGCATCGACGTCGAGGAGTGCAATTCCCCCCTCGTCGCTTTCACGCGGGTCGATCAGATATTCGGCGATCCCGCGGATCTGTAAGGCTTGGCGGCCTGGCATTGCCGCAGTCTCGGCGAAAGACACGGCCTCCTCGATCCGATCGACGAGCAAGGCAACCGCAGGGGCCTTCCGGCGCAGGAGCACCAGCATGCCCTCCCGCTGCCGCTCCCCCGCGCCCGTGTTCAAAAGACGTCCCAGATCGAGGACGTTGTAGATCTCGGCACCGGAGGCGATGGTTCCGACCACCTCGGGCACGCGGCTTGGAACCGGTACCGGCGTGACATGGGAGAGCACGGTGGCCACGGCCTCGATCGGCAGCCCTACCCGTTCGCCGCCGACGGCACAGACGAGCACCTTACGGCCGCCGCTGTCGAAGGCAGCGTCGCGGGAAAGCACGTCACCGCGCGCGGCAAGCATGCGGGTGCGTTCATCCAGCAGCCGCTCGATGCGGGCGGCCGCGTTGGATTTCGCCTCGCGCAGAGTGCCGATGATCTCGCGGCGCAGCCGTCGCCGTAGCTCGCCGGGTTCAGGTGGAGTGTCCTCGCTCGTCATCGCCTGCGGCCGCTTGCCTCGAGATAAAGCATCGCGCCTGACCGAAACTCCGCCGCCGTCATGCCGCCGCCTTCGGGCACGGGCTCGTCGTCCGCGAGCGTGCGTGAAAGGCGTATGGCGTTCTTGACGTGGCGTGTGCCGGCAGCCGCCTGGCCATTCCGCATGTGCAGGACCCCCAGCTGGTAATGGGCCATGACGAACTGCCTGTCGAGATAGAGCGCCTTGCCAAAGGCGCGGGCGGCATCGGCATCCTCGGCGAGGGCCAGGGCAATCAACCCCTCGTAGAAATAGATCACCGGGTTGATGGGATCCGCCTCGATCGCTGTGCGGCAACAGGCGCGCGCCTCATCCAATTCGCCCAACCCTGAGAGCACCCGGATTCTCTCGATCAAATCGGTCTGCGTACCTGTGGCCACCATCGCTGGCTCGGTCCGCCCGGGAAAGGGCGTGGGCCTGGTCCGGCTGGGCTGAGCCCGTGTGCGCGATCCCGCTGGCGCGGCCGTGCGGCCGTGCGGACGTGGGCGCGGATCTCCGCCCATGATAGTCTCGATCCGCGGGGCCGCCGCCTGGGCCCGCACGTCCTCGGCCAGCCGGCGGTAGGCGGCAGTGCCCGGCAGTGGCACATAGCGGATGGCACCGGCAAGTACGGGCCCGGGATCGGCGGTTCCCGCGAGCAGCCATCCATTCACGCTCAGCCTCGCGGCAAGCTCGGTCATGATGCGGATCGCATCGTTCATGCGGAAGTAGATCAGGACGTTCCGACAGAGGATCAGATCGAAATCGCTGAATTGCAGGGGCGAGGTATCGTCCAACAGCGACATGAGATTGTGCTGCTGGAACATGACCATGCCCCGGAATTCTGGCTTGAGCGCCACGCGGCCGGAGCCTGGTTCGGGCGTGAAGTAACGCGCGCGCTGCTCCGGTGTGACCGCCCGCAGCGCCCAGCCGCCATAGTGGCCGCTGCGGGCGATCTCCAGGAAGGCTTCGTTGATGTCGGTGGCGATGATGCGGACCGACCATTCGTCGACCTCCGGTCCCATTAGCTCACGCAGCACGATGGCGACCGAATAGGGCTCGGCACCGGTGGAGCAGCCGGCGCTCCAGATGCGGATCCGCCGCGACGAACGGTTGCGGGCCAGGATATCGGGCAGGATGGTTTGCCGCAGGGCATGGAACTGGTCGATATAGCGGAAGAAGAAGGTCTCGCCGATGGTGATCTCGGATTCGAGTGCCTGCCATTCCGCCGCGGCCATGAGCTGGTCCTGGTGATCGAGCAGGGTCATGTATTCCGCGCAGGTCGCCCGGCCCGTGGCGGTGAGCCGGCGCCTGATCCGCTCCCACAGCGCCGGGTCCTTGTCGTCGTAATAGGCATGCCCGGTGCGGTCGATGATCCGCTGCTTGATCGCCTGGAACGCTGGATCCTGAGCCGGCGCCGCGCTGGGAAGCGGGAATTGCTTCATGCAGGCGCCTCCCACGCCTTCAGACGCTGTTCTGCTTGCCGGGTGAGATCCGCCATCACCGCCTGCTCCTCGGCCAGCAGCAGATGCCTTGGCTCGAGAACGTGGATTAGCTCGCCGTCGAGATCCAGCTCGGCGCCCACGCAGCCGTTCAGCGTGTGCCGATCGCGCACGGGCATGAGCTGCGTCGTCTGGACCGTGGCCAGGTCCATCACACGGTCGACCAGCAGCGCGAATGTCGAAGGCACATCCACGAGGATCAGATGCTGATAAATGACCGCCTCCGCATCGCGCTCTTCCAGGATCTCGTCGTCCAAGCCGAACAGCAGCTCGGCATCGAGCACGGGCACTGCGCGCCCACCGAGGTTGAAAAATCCCTGAACGACCGCCGGCAGGCCAGGCCAGCGCGACAGGCGGGGAAGCGGCAGAACCTCCCGGATCTCGGCGCGTCTGAACGCGCAGTCGACATTCCGAACACGGAAGATGACGATGTCGGTCGCTTCTTGCTCCACGCCCAGCTCCATCGGCGCAACGCTGCGCCGCATCCCCCAAAGGCAGCAAATTGGCGCGCAACACGGAAGAATACAAGCGTGGAGGATCATGGGGTTGACCAATCTGCCTCATGGCAGGATGTTGCCCCCAATCACCAATGCTCCGGGATTCCCTTCAATGAAGCTGTTCATTGCTGGTTTCGATACCGAGACCAACACGTTCGCGCCGCTGCCGACCGGCCGCCGCGGCTTCGAGGAAGGCTTCATGGCGCATGGCGATGCGACGCGGCGTCCGGAGAACTATTGCTCGGCCCAGCTGCATATCTGGCGTCGCCGAGCGGAGGAGCGCGGCATCGAAGTCGTCGAATCCCTATGCACCTACGCGGAGCCGGGCGGACTGATCGTGGGCTCCGTTTACGAGGATCTGCGCAACGAGATCCTGCGCGACCTCAAGGCGGCGGCCCCCGTGGACATGGTGCTGCTCGCCCTGCACGGGGCGATGGCAGCCGAGGGCTGCGACGATTGCGAGGGCGACATTCTCGCCCGCGCCCGGGCCGTTGCCGGGCCGCGCGCCGTCATCGGTGCGGAATTCGATCTTCACGCCCATTTGACCGAGACGATGGTGCGGCATGCGGACATCCTGGTGGGCTACAAGGAATACCCGCATGTCGACATTCCCGACCGGGCCGAGGAACTGTTCACGCTGGCCTATGATGCTGCGCGCGGTACGACCCACCCGGTGATGGCGCTCTCCGACTGCCGCATGATCGGCACGTTCCGCACCACCGAGCAGCCGCTGCGCGGCTTCGTGGACCGGATGAAGGCACTGGAAGGCCGCGACGGCATCCTCTCCGTCTCGCTCAGCCATTCCTTCCCCTGGGCCGATAACCCGGATGTGGGCGCCAAGGTGCTGGTGGTGGCGGACGGCGACCGCGCCAAGGCGCAAGCGCTGGCCGATGCGCTCCGCGATGAATTCTTCGCCATGCGCCGGGCGCTGGCACCGCGTTTCGTCGATTTCGATGCAGCATTGGACGAGGCGCTGGCAACGGACGGCGGGCCGGTGGTCATCGCCGATGTGGCCGACAATCCCGGCGGCGGCGCGCCGGGTGATTCCACCTTCTGCCTGCGCCGCATGCTGGAGCGTCGGATCACCAACGCGGCCAGCGGCTATTACTGGGACCCGATGGCGGTGAAGTTCTGCTTCGATGCGGGGCTTGGGGCGCGCTTCCGCCTGCGGCTGGGCGGCAAATGCGGAGAGAGCTCCGGCGATCCCGTGGATCTCGACGTGACGGTCAGGGGACTGGCCGAGAACCCGACCCAGCGCTTCGGCCGGGCGGTGGGGCCGCTGGGCGCGGCCGCGTGGGTCGAGGCGGAAGGGCTCGATCTCGTGCTCAACAGCCTGCGCACGCAGGTGTTCCATCCGGAAGGCTTCGCGGCGCTTGGTCTCGACGTGCGCCAGCGCAAGATCGTGGTGGTCAAGTCGATCCAGCACTTCCACGCGGGCTTCGCGCCCATTGCCGCCAGGATCCTCTATGCGGCGACGCCGGGTGCCCTGAGCCCGGATTTCGCCAACCTGCCCTACACCAAACACAAACGGCCCTACTGGCCGCGGGTCGAGGATCCGTTCCGGCAATGAAGGGCGCAGGTCTCAGACTTGTGCTTGGCGAGCCTCACTGCCCCTCGACCAGGCTCGTGTCCTTCTCATAGACCCGCCAGCCCACCTTGCGGAACCCCTGCCGGGCCTGCTCGGTCACCGTGCCGGTGATTCTGAGCTCGAGACCATTGGCCTTCTCGGCCTTTGCCTGCGCGTTCAGGTTGGCCACCGCCTTCTGCACCGTCTCCGTCCAGGCGATCGCGTCCACCGGGAAGAAGCCGACCAGCCTGCCATCCGCCCGACGCACGAAGGCCAGACCGAGAATCGAGACAAACCCTTCCAGCGGCGCCACCTTGGCGTGATAAGCGGCCATCCACTGCGCCTGCAGCCGGTGGAAGAACGCCAGATCCGGGCGGCCTGCCTGGGCGATCGTGGCGAGATAGGCCGCCTTGTCTTCGGTTTCGGGCATGGACTTCAGCGCGGCGACGATGAAGGTTTTGTCGGTCGGCGTGTAGTTGCCATTGGCCATGAACGCCTGCACCACCCGCGGGTCGATGCTCATTTTCAAGAGATCGCCCTCATTGATCTCGTCAAGCTCCGCAACCGTCTTGTTCTTGACGAGGTCGCCGAGGCTGCCGGCGGCTCGGACGCCCCCGATCGCGAGGCCCACCGCCCCCGGAACAGCCATGCTCGCGCCCCTTACCGCCGCGCTGCCCAGCGCGCTGGCCTGGGCCAGCTCATCAAGGCGCGCTGCCAGCGGCGGAAAGGTGGTGTAAGGATCGACATTGTGCTCATGGGCAAGCGCCCGCCTGGCCGCCGCCGTCCCAATGAGGCCATCCACCGGATTGCCCCGCTTGGCGTAAGGATCGGCAAGGCGGGCACCTACCCTGTTCAAGGCCTCGCCGAGGCCCGACATGGTCCCGGTCACGGCCGAAATGGGATTGGCGAGCACCCGGCCCGCCGCCTCCACCGGCTTGGCCACCGCGCTCGCCACCGAGCTCGTGAAGACCTCGCCTTGGGAAACATTTTCGAGCTGCTGAAGCGCCGCCAGCTCATGCAGCCTCAGCTTGAGCAGCTGCTCGCCGAACACCGTATACCGACCATAGGGCGTATCCAGATGAAACACGTAGAGCATGCCATCGGACGCCACCGGGCTTTCGACCTCGTAATTCGGCCCCTTCGCGGTCGCTCCGAGCAGTTTGACCGCATCGACCATGGGCGCCGGTTCCGCAGCCGCAGCGGATGCTGCGGCAGTCAGCGAAAATGCGCCGAAAGCCAAAGCGAGCGCGACGATCCGCAGGCCTGCAAGCGCCAAACTCATGAACGCCCCCGTCAAACCAACTTCCCCACGCCTAAGAGCATGCGCTAATAGACAGAACGTGCCGCCGATTGGCAAGCAAGGCTTACGCCGCACAGACGCGGATCTCTGACAGAGAGGCAGGGGGAAGAATGGACCCGTTCATCCGCTGGTACGACAAGGTGCTCTCGCCCGAGACGTGCCGGGACATCATCAGCCGTTTCGATGGCGACAAGCGCAAGATGGTGGGCAAGGTGTCCGGGAATATGGGCCCGGAAGTCGACCTCAAGGCCAAGCAGACCACCGAGTTGATCCTGCCGGATGACGGCTGGGCCGACATCAAGCAGGCCTTGACCCAAAACCTGATCCAGACCCTGCAGACCTATACCCGCGAAGTCAAGTTCCTGGCGGGCAGCGACCACAAGGAGCTCTATATCGAGCCGCTGCGCATCAAGAAATACGACATCGGCGGCCAGTTCTCATGGCACATCGACTGCAACTCCGCCCAGAATCACACCCGGGTGCTGGCGGCCCAGTGGTATTTCAACGACGTGGCCGAAGGCGGGCGCACAGAGTTCGAGGATCAGGACATGGGCATCGACTGCGTGGAGGGCCGGCTCGCCTTCTTCCCCGTGGCCTGGACCTATCGCCATCGCGGCGCGCCGCCGGCCAGCGGACCGAAATACGTCTGCACCACATTCGTGCACCGTCGATTTTGACGATCTCCTGCGACCGGCCTCCGCTTGCGTCACCGCCAAGCCCTGGCTAGTTTGCCTTTCTCTAGGAATAACTCCACGGAAGGCAGCGCGGGCGCCATGGACATCAAGCCAAGCATAGTCGATGCCATCGGCAATACGCCGCTCATCAAACTCAGGCGCGCCTCGGAGGAAACCGGCTGCACGATCCTGGGCAAGGCCGAGTTTCTCAATCCCGGCCAGTCGGTCAAGGACAGAGCGGCCCTGTTCATCGTCAAGGATGCGATCGCGCGGGGGCTTCTGGAGCCGGGCGGCGTTGTGGTGGAAGGCACCGCCGGAAACACCGGCATCGGCCTTGCCATGGTGGGCGGCGCCTTGGGCTTCCGCACCGTCATCGTGATTCCCGAAACCCAGACACAGGAAAAGAAAGACGCCCTCCGATTGATGGGCGCACAGCTGGTGGAAGTGCCGGCGGTGCCCTACGCCAACCCCAATAACTACGTGAAATATTCCCGCCGTCTGGCTGAGGCCCTGGCCAAGACGGAGCCGCATGGCGCCATCTGGGCCAACCAGTTCGACAACGTGGCCAACCGGCAAGCCCATTATGAGACGACGGCCGTGGAGATCTGGCGCCAGACCGAAGGGCGCATCGACGGCTTCTGCTGCTCGGTCGGCTCCGGCGGCACCCTGGGCGGCGTCAGCGACCGGCTCAAGGAATACGACCGCAGCGTCCGCATCGCCCTGGCCGACCCGCATGGCGCGGCGCTTTTCAGCTACTACACCACCGGCGAGCTGAAGGCATCCGGCTCCTCCGTCACCGAGGGCATCGGCCAGGGACGCATCACCAAGAACCTGGAGAACGTCGTGGTGGACGACGCCTATCTCATCGACGATGCGGAGGCGCTCGAGATCATCTTCAACCTGGTTCAGGAGGAAGGCCTGTGCCTCGGCGGATCCTCGGGCATCAACATCGCCGGCGCGATCCGCCTCGCCCGGTCCCTGGGCCCGGGCCAAACCATCGTCACCGTGCTGTGCGATTATGGCAACCGCTATCAGTCCAAGCTGTTCAACCCGGCATTTCTGCGCGCCAAGGGTCTTCCGGTGCCTCCCTGGCTCGATGAGGCCGCTGCCCCCTTGCCGCAAGTTTTCGAGGCTGCTCCCGCATGACTGAGATGGTGTTCCGAACCGATCCTTATGCCCGCGAGATCGAGGCACGCGTCCTGGGCGTGAACGAGCGCGGCGGCCTCAAGCTCGACCGTACCAATTTCTACGCGATGGGCGGTGGCCAGCCGGGCGATCGCGGGGTGATCGAGATCGAGGGCTTGGGCCCGGTCGAGATCGCCACCACCGTCTACGACGACGACAAGACCATCGTTCACGTCCCCGCAAGCCCATTGGGCGAAGTTCCCGCAGGGGCTGCCGTGCGGGCTATGGTCGATTGGTCGACACGCTATCGCCATATGCGCGCCCATACCTGCCTTCACCTGCTCTGCGCGCTGGTGCCCTTTCCGGTCACCGGCGGCCAGATCGCGACGGACGGCGGGCGGCTCGACTTCGACATTCCGGAAGCGGGGATTGCCGAAAAGGAGCAGCTGACGGAACGGCTGATGGAACTGGTCGCGGCCGACCACCCGGTGGCCGAGCGCTGGATCAGCGACGAGGAGCTCATGGCCAATCCGCAGCTGGTCCGCACCATGGCGGTGAAGCCGCCTATGGGCGCGGGCCGGGTGCGCCTCGTCGCGGTGGGCGACATCGATCTCCAGCCCTGCGGCGGCACCCATGTGCGCTCCACGGCGGAGATCGGTCGCGTCGCCGTCAGCAAGATCGAGAAGAAAGGCCGGCAGAACCGGCGCATTCGCATAAGCTTCGTGGAGGAGAGCCCATGAACGGCCGATCCGAAGACCTGGTTTCGACCGCATGGCTCGCCGAGCATCTGTCGGCCCCCGACGTGGTGGTGATGGATGCCTCCTGGTACCTGCCGGCTGACAACCGCGACCCTTATGCCGAATATCTGGCGGAGCATATTCCCGGCGCTCTGTTTTTCGACCTCGATGCCATTTCCGATAGCGATCACGCCCTGCCGCACATGCTGCCGCCGCCGGAGAAATTCGCCTCCACCATGCGGGCCATGGGCGTGGGCGACGGCCACACGGTGGTGGTCTACGATACCGCCGGCCTGTTTTCGGCGGCCCGCGCCTGGTGGATGTTCCGGGTCTTTGGCCATCGGGAAGTGGCGGTCCTCGATGGGGGCTTGCGAAAGTGGAAGGCGGAGGGGCGGGCGTTGGAGGATCTTCCGCCGCCGCCCCGCCAGACCCGGCATTTCACTGCCCGCCTGAACAGGCTGTTGCTGCGCGACTGGCAGGAGGTTGCACGCGCGCTGGAGACCGGCGCCGAGCAGGTAGCCGATGCCCGTTCCCCCAGCCGCTTCCGCGGCGAGGAGCCAGAACCCCGCCCCGGGGTGCGGCCCGGCCACATGCCCGGCGCCCGCAATGTCCACTATGCCAGTCTGCTCAACCCGGATGGCACGCTCAAATCCCCGAGCCGGCTGCGCGAGGCTTTCTCGGCCGCAGGCATTGACGCGGACCGGCCCGTCATCACCACCTGCGGTTCAGGCGTCACCGCCGCCATATTGAGCCTGGGGCTCTCGGTTCTCGGCGCGCCGGAAAGCGGCCTTTACGACGGCTCTTGGGCGGAATGGGGCTCCCGCCACGAGCTTCCGATTGCAAAGGAATGAAACACGCGATGCCGAGCACGGTCGAGACTACAGTCACCTTCCTGGAGATGACGGCGCCTCCTCGCCACACGGTGCATCCGCCCAGCAATTTCAAGATCGCCCTGATGGAGGCGGTACGGCCGCCGATGCACTTCTACCGCTACCTCTACGACGTGGTGGGCGCGAACCACGCCTGGGTCGATCGCCGTAAGATGAGCGATGACGAGCTCGCGCAGCAGATCCATGCCGATGGCGTCGAGATCTTCGTTGCCTATGTGAACGGCTGCCCGGCCGGCTATTTCGAGCTCAACGCCCGTGATCCCCAGGAGGTCTGGCTCGCCTATTTCGGCGTCATCCCGGACTTCCTCGGCATCGGGGTCGGCAAATGGCTTCTGTCCGAGGCGATTGCCGCCGCCTGGGCCAAGGGGCCGGATGTCGTCAGGGTCGAGACCTGCACGCTCGATCATCCGCGCGCCCTGCCCCTCTACCAGAAGCTTGGCTTCGTGCCCTATGCGCAGAAGCACAAGGTCATGGAGCTTTTGGATTAGTTGACTAGTATCCTCAGCAGCTTACATCATCACCGGCCTCGAGCCGGTGATCCGGGGCCAAGAGGAAAGGCGCGTGCCGCGAGAGCCTGGACGGGCTGGTTGTCCGGCACCAGCACCTGGCCCGGCCGGAAGCTCGGGAACCGCTCCGGCGCAATGCGCGCCGCGGCAAGGGCTGCTGCCAACCGCTGTGCCGGCTCGTCGATCGGCTCTGCCGTGAGCTGAAACGTGCCCCAGTGGTGCCCGACCGCCTGGCGGGCCCCGCAATCCAGCATGATCTGCACCGATTCCTCCGGGCAGACGTGAACATCCTTCATGAACCAGCGCGGCTCGTAGGCGCCGATCGGGATCAGCGCCAGCCGCGGCGGCCCGAACTCGCGCGCGACCGCACGAAAGATCTCGCCGTCCCCATAGGCCGTATCGCCGATGTGGTAGACGGTCCCGGCGTCGGACTGCAGCACATAGGCGCACCATTGCGCCATGCGCTTGTCGAACAGGCCGCGCGCCGACCAGTGATAGGCGGGCCTCAGATGCACCCGCAAGCCTGCCCCGCAGTCCACACACACATCCCAGCCATAGGCCTCCACGGCGAGATCATCACCGAAGCGCCGAATGATGGTGTCGTTGCCCAGCGGCGCGATGATGCGAGGCTGATACCGGTCGTGCAGCGCCACCAGGGTGTGCCGGTCGAGATGATCGTAGTGATTGTGGGTGATCAGCACGAGATCGATGGGCGGCAGATCCTCCCAGGCGATGCCGGGCGGGTTCACCCGCTTCGGCCCCCACCGGCGGAAGGGACTTGCCCGCTCTGACCACACGGGATCGACCAGGATGTTCCGGCCGGCGATCTGGATGAGAAAGGAGGCATGGCCGATCAGCGTCACCCGCAAGTCGTCCACCCGTTCGGGTGGCCGGTCGCGAAACGGGCTCGGAAAGTGCACGGGCCAAGCGGCGCGCTCGGTGCGGAACAGCAGCTGATAGGTCTCGGCCAGCGACTTGTCCCGGCCCTGTACGGGCGCGCGGAACCGCAGGCCGTCGAACTCCGCGCTTCGAGGGCCGGCATAGTAGGGATTGCGCCGTTTCAGAAAGATCGCCATCTGCGCAGTCGATCACCGCCGGCGCGATTGTCCATTCCTCGGTAACGGGCGAGCTAGTGCAGGATCTGGCTCAGGAACAGCTTGGTGCGCTCGCTGCGCGGATTGGTGAAGAACTCCTTGGGCTCGTTCTGCTCGACGATCTGGCCCTCGTCCATGAAGATAACCCGGTCCGCGACCTGGCGCGCAAAGCCCATCTCGTGGGTCACGCACAGCATGGTCATGCCGGACTGGGCCAGGTCCACCATCACGTCGAGCACTTCCTTGATCATTTCCGGATCGAGAGCCGAGGTCGGCTCGTCGAACAGCATGATGCGCGGGTTCATGCACAGGGCCCGCGCGATCGCCACCCGCTGCTGCTGTCCGCCGGAAAGCTGCCCGGGATATTTGTGCGCCTGTTCCGGGATCTTCACCCGCTCCAGATACTTCATGGCCAGCTCGGCCGCATCCTTCTTCGGCATCTTGCGCACCCAGATCGGCGCGAGCGTCAGGTTCTCAAGAATGGTGAGGTGCGGGAACAGGTTGAAGTGCTGGAACACCATGCCCACTTCCCGCCGGATCTCGTCCACCTTCTTCAAGTCGTCGGTAAGCTCGATGCCATCGACGATGATGGTGCCGCTCTGGTGGCTCTCCAGCCGGTTGATGCAGCGGATCAGCGTCGATTTGCCGGAGCCCGAGGGGCCGCAAATGACGATGCGTTCACCCTTGTAGACCGTCAGGTTGATATCGCGCAGCACGTGGAACTCGCCGAACCACTTGTTCATGTCGATGATCTGGATGGCGACATCCTGCTGAGCGGCTTTACCGGCGGAACGGCTATCGGCGGCAACGGCGGGCGCAACTTCGGCCATGACTGATCCCTAGCGTTTGAACCCCGCGCCCAATCGGCGCTCCATGAATATGGAATAGCGGCTGATTGAAAAGCAGAACAGCCAGTAAATCAACGCCACCGCGAAATAACCCGTGGCAGCGGTCTGCGGCGTCGACCAGTTCGCGTCCGCGAGCCCGGCATGCAGGATGCCGAGCAGGTCGAAAATGCCGATGATCGAGACGAGGGTCGTATCCTTGAACAGCGAGATGAAGCTGTTGACGATTCC
This sequence comes from Rhodoligotrophos defluvii, assembly GCF_005281615.1. Classification (NCBI taxonomy): domain Bacteria; kingdom Pseudomonadati; phylum Pseudomonadota; class Alphaproteobacteria; order Hyphomicrobiales; family Rhodoligotrophaceae; genus Rhodoligotrophos; species Rhodoligotrophos defluvii. The sequence continues at coordinate 415,809 of NZ_SZZM01000003.1, forward strand.
GGGAATGACGATGCGCAGCGCCTGGGGCAGAACGATAAGCCGCATCTTGCGCCAATAGCTCAGGCCGAGTGCCTCCGCTGCCTCGTACTGCCCCTTCGGAATGGCCTGCAGCCCGCCGCGGATGACTTCCGCCATATAGGCGGCCGTGAACAGGGCGACCCCGATCAGCGCCCGCAGCAGCTTGTCGACCGACGAGCCCTCGGGCATGAACAGCGGCAGCATGACGCTCGCCATGAACAGCACGGTGATCAGGGGCACCCCGCGCCACAGCTCGATGAACATGACCGAGAACAGCCGCACCACCGGCAGCCGCGAGCGGCGGCCCAGCGCCAGGAGAATGCCGAGCGGCAGGGAGGCCACCATCCCGGTGATCGCCACGACGAGGGTGACCAGCAGCCCGCCCCATAGCGCCGTCTCCACATGCCGCAAGCCGAAATCGAAGCCCAGCACCGCATAGAGAAAGATCAGCGAGACGGCAGTGATCACCCATCCACGCAGAGCCGGCGCCAAGTCGATGATACCGGCCACCTTGGCGAGGAAGACGATCACCACCAGCGCTGCCGCGAGCAGCCCCAGCAGCCATAGCCAGCTCTCGAGGTCGATATCGAAACGCCCGCCGTCCAGCAGGATGAGCGTGAGCACCGGATAGACCGCCAGCAGGAACACGGCGTTCGCGCGCTTGTAGGGCACCCGCGGGATCATCATCGGCGCCAGGGCGAGCGCGCCGATCACGTAGACGAGGTTCACCCGCCAGCGTTCCTCGATGGGATAAAGGCCGTAGACCCACTGGCTGAACTTGGCACGCACGAAGGCCCAGCAGGCCCCCGCCGGCAGGTTGGGGTCGCTGCTGAGGCAGGCCTCGCGGTTGGCGCCGGACCAGGTGGCGCGCAGGATCGCCCAATCGATCACCATCCATGCCACGGAGACGACGACATAGAGGCCCACCAGGGTCAGCAGGGCATCGAGCCAGGTGGAGAACAGGTTGGCATGGATCCAGCCGATGATGCCCCGTTCCGAAACCGGCGCCGGCCGCGGAGCGACGGGTGCGCCCCGCACATAGGGAAGAACGGCTTTGTCCGCCGGCTGGTCGGTCATGCCTTCATCGTCCCATATAGGCCATGCGGGCGTTGAACCAGTTCATCAACGCCGAGGTCAAAAGGCTGAGCGAGAGATAGACGGCCATCCACAGGGAGATCACCTCGACCGCCTGGCCCGTCTGGTTGAGTATGGTGCCGCCGGTCGCCACCACGTCGGGATAGCCGATGGCGACCGCCAGCGACGAGTTCTTGGTGAGGTTGAGATACTGGTTGGCCAGCGGCGGAATGATCACCCGCATGGCCTGCGGCACCACCACCAGCCGCAGCGTGGCCCCGTTGTGCAGCCCCAGCGCCCGCGCCGCCTCTGTTTGGCCCCTGCTCACCGCCTGGATGCCGGCGCGCACGATCTCGGCGATGAAGGCGGCCGTGTAGATGGACAAGCCGAGGAACAGAGCGGCGAATTCCGGAATGACATTGAGCCCGCCGACGAAATTGAAGCCCTGCAACGCCGGATAGTCGAAACTGACATCCGTGCCCGTGAACAGGAAGGCGAGCAACGGCAAGCCGATCAGAAGACCGAGCCAGACCGGCAGCCTGCGCCGTTGCTCCCCCGTCTCTTCCTGCACCCGTCGGGCATGGGCGGAATAGAGGATCGACCCTGCGATCCCCACGCCCAACGCGGCGACCACCCAGGCGATGCCCTCGCCGAACACCGGATAAGGCAGATAAAGGCCGCGGTTGTTCAGGAACGCGATCTCGCCGAACGCGATGCTCTGGCGCGGCGCAGGCATGGCCTTCAGCACCGCCCGGTACCAGACGAACAGCTGCAAGAGCAGCGGGATGTTGCGGATCACCTCGACATAGGCCGCGGCGATCCTGGAGATCAGCCAATTGCTCGACAGCCGCATGATGCCGACGACAAAGCCGATCACCGTGGCCACCGCTATGCCGAGCCCGGCCACGAGAAGTGTGTTTAACAGGCCGACGATGAACGCCCGGCCGTAGCTCGACACCTCGGAATAAGGGATGAGGGTCTGGATGATGCTGAAGCCGGCGGTGCTCTCGAGAAACCGGTAGCCCGAGGCGATGCGCCGCTGCTGCAGATTAGTGACCGTGTTGTCGATGATTTCCCAGGCGAACCAGCCCACCACGATCAGCAGCAGCGCCTGGGCGAGCAGCCCTCGAACCCGCGGATTGTTCCAGAACGCCACCCGGGGGCGGCGCAGGCGTGTCCGTTCAGAGACAACGCTCATTCAATCTCCTCACCCCCTCGGCCCCTGGGGCCGTTCCTCGCGAGCGGCTGCTTTTTGCAGTCATGTCTCGCCTTCGCGTGGGGTCCCGCGCCCGCCATCACCGGGCGCGAGTGCCGAAACCTCAGCCGATCAGCGGACCGGCGGTGCGTATTGGATGCCGCCCTTGTTCCACAGGGCGTTCAAGCCGCGGCTGATCTTCAGCGGCGTCTCGGGGCCGATATTGCGGTCGAACACTTCGCCGTAGTTGCCCACGCTTTTGATGACGTTGTAGGCCCAGTCGTTGCTGAGGCCGATGCTGGTGCCAAAATCGCCCTCGAGGCCGAGCAGCCGCCGGATCTCCGGATTGGTCGAGTTCTTCATCTCGTCCACGTTCTGGGAGTTCACACCCAGCTCCTCGGCATTGAGCTGGGCAAACAGCGTCCACTTGACCACGTTGAACCACTGCGGATCGTTCTGGCGCACCACCGGGCCCAGCGGCTCCTTGGAGATGATCTCCGGTAGCACCACGTGCTCGTCGGGATTGGTGAGCTTGAGCCGGGTGGCATAGAGCCCTGACTGGTCGGTGGTCAGAACGTCGCAGCGGCCGGAATCATAGGCCTGGTTCACCTCCTCGTTGTTCTCGAAGGCGACCACCTGATAGGTCATGTTGTTGGCGCGGAAATAGTCCGCGAGGTTGAGCTCGGTGGTTGTGCCGGTCTGCGTGCATACGGAGGCGCCGTTCAGCTTCAGCGCGCTGTCCACGCCAAGCGACTTGCGTACCATGAAGCCCTGGCCGTCGTAATAGTTCACGCCCGCGAAGGTCAGTCCCAAGGCGGTGTCGCGCTGCATCGTCCAGGTGGAATTCCGCGCCAGGAGATCGATTTCGCCCGATTGCAGCGCGGTGAACCGCTCCTTGGCGGAGAGCGGGGAATACTTCACCTTCTCCGGATCGCCGAACACAGCGGCCGCCACCGCCCGGCAGAAATCCACGTCGAGGCCGGACCATTGCCCCTTGTCGTCGGGAAAGCCGAAGCCGGGCAGGCTCGGGTTGACGCCGCACTGAATGAAGCCCTTGGCTTTTACGTCATCAAGGGTCGCCGCTGCGGCAGCCCCCGCGACGCCCAGCCCCAACGTCGCACCCAAGACCAGCGAAAGCAGTGTTTTTTTCATGATCTGTCCCTTTTGCATCCCAGGGTCATCGCTCGCCCTTTGTGGTCCGCCCCCCTGAACGGACCATTCCAGGCACCTATGAGCGATACCCCCGACCCGGCTTCTTCTCAATCGGCAAGAGCGCCCGCGCGACCTTGCCAACCAATCGGAACTGAATTTAGATCGGGGGTCAAGTGGATCGATGGTCTTATTGCGCCGAAGTGATCGAAGCTTTCTAGAGCTTGCTATGTCTCTGTGTTAGGAACTTCAGCGTGCCTCACAAGTAGTTGTTGGATAAAGTCAGCATGAAAGAGAAAGATAGCCGGTTCTCGCAATATGATCCGGCAACGCAGCTGATCAGGGCTGGCGCCGGCTATGCCGAGCATGGTTTCGTCAACCCGGCCGTCTATCATGCGTCGACGGTGCTTTTTCCTGACGTAGAGACGCTCGCCGCCCGAAGCCAAGCTTATGTCTACGGGCGTGACGGCACGCCCACCCACCGCGCCCTCGAACAGGCCATCGCCGTGATCGAGGGCGGGCATTCCGCCCTGCTCTGCCCTTCGGGAATGGCGGCGATCGCCACCACCTTGTTGTCGCTCGTCTCCGCGGGTGACCACGTGCTGATGACCGATTCCGTCTATCGCCCTGCCCGCCATTTCTGCGAGACGGTCCTGCGCCGCCTCGGGGTGGAGACGGAGTATTACGACCCGCTCGTCGGCGCCGGCATAGAACGGCTGATCCGGCCCAATACCCGCCTCGTCTATACCGAGCAGCCGGGCTCGCAAACCATGGAGATCCAGGACATCCCGGCGATTGCCGCGGCCGCCCACAGGGCCGGCGCGCTCGTCGTCATCGACAACACCTGGGCCACCGGACGTTTTTTCAAGGCTTTCGCCCACGGCGCCGACGTGGTGGTCACCGCCGGCACGAAATATTATGGCGGCCATTCCGATGTGATGCTCGGCGCCATCGTCATGAGCGAGCCGCTGGCGCGCCAGATCGACCTGGGCCACCACGCGCTTGGCGCCTGCTGCGGGCCCGACGATGCCTATCTCGCCCTGCGCGGGCTGCGCACCCTGGATGTCCGCCTGCAGCAGCACATGGCGAATGCGCTGGCGCTCGCCCAATGGCTCGAGCAGCGGCCGGAGGTCGATCAGGTGCTCTACCCCGCCCTGCCGGGCGACCCCGGCCATGCGCTCTGGGCGCGGGATTTCACGGGCGCCTCCGGGCTGTTGTCGGTGATCTTGAAGCCAGTGACTCGAGAAGCCGTCGCCGCCATGCTGGATGGCCTCGAGCTGTTCGGCATGGGCTATAGCTGGGGCGGCTTCGAGAGCCTCATTATCCCCTTCGACCCGCGCGGCTATCGCACCGCCACCCGGTGGGAGAAAGGCCCTGCGCTGCGCATCCACGTCGGACTTGAGTCGGTGAACGATCTCATGGCCGACCTCGACGCCGGCTTTCGCCGCCTCGATACGCCGCGCTAGCGGCTATTGATCCCGGGCCCAAGCACATTACCTTTGCTCCGGCTCGTGAAGGAGGAGGACCAACCCTTGAAGACGTGGCTGTCACTGATCGGCGCCGCCCTCATGCTTGCGACGGCCATTGCGATGCCCGCCGCCGCGAACGAGGACCCGGAGCTGATCTTCAAGCGCTCGACGGTGTGGAAGTTCCTCTCGCCGGACCACAAGCTGGCCACCTACGCGCTGGATGATCCGCTCGTGGACGGGGTTGCCTGCTACTTCACCGTCCCTGAGAAGGGCGGCTGGATTGGCTGGGCGGGCCTTGCGGAAGAGCTGTCCAACGTGTCCATCGCCTGTCGCCAGACCGGTCCGATCAGCTTCAAGGGCAAGTTCGAGCAGGGCGATGAGATGTATCGTCAGCGCCGTTCGCTGTTCTTCAAGAAGATGCGCATCGTGCGCGGCTGCGACGCCAAGCGCAACGTGCTGGTCTATCTGGCCTATACCGACAAGCTCATCGAGGGTAGCCCTCAGAACTCCACCTCCACCGTGCCCATCGTGCCCTGGGGCGGTAGTGGCGAGGTGGTGAGATGCGGGGACTATCTGGCCGGCTGAGGGGAAAAGCGCCAAATCCTGGCATCGCGCAACCCGTCTCTACCTGACATTGCGGATCGAATCGGCTGCATCAGGCGTTTAGTCCTGAGATATGCCAGGAGGCCCAATGCCCGAGCCGCCGCTGCCGCAGTTCAACGCTTCGGCCGGTACGCTATCCGATAACCCGCTGCTGACGGCCGTGGCCGTCATGCTGGGCGTTGTCACCCTCTATTTCGGCCAGGACATCTTCATTCCCTTCGCCCTGGCGATTCTGCTGGCCTTTGTTCTCGCGCCCATCGTCAATTGGCTGAGACGCTGGCGCTTGCCCCGCGTCCCGGCGGTGCTGGTCGCAGTCGGCTTCGCCTGCCTGGTCATCGGCGCGGTGTCGCTCGTCGTCGGCGCCCAGCTGGTGCAGCTCGCGGAAAATGTCCCGCGCTACCAGACGAATATCAGAGACAAGCTGCACACCTTCCTTCCCGTCGACGGCAGGGGCGGCATCATCGGGCGGCTTACGGGAACATTCAGGGAAATCGCCGAGGACATCGCCGAAACCGAGGAGACGGTCACTGGTCAGCCCGGCGAGCCGCCATCGGCCGAGTCCAGGCCAGTGCCGGTCATCATCGAGTCGACGGAAACCGCGCCCCTCGATCTGCTGCAGACGGTGGCGCTGCCCTTGATCGAGCCGCTGATCACCGGCGGCATCGCCATCGTCTTCCTGGTCTTCGTGCTGCTGGAGCGCGATGAACTCCGCGACCGCTTCATCAAGCTGGTGGGCAAGGGCGATCTGCGCAAGAGCACGGAAGCCCTGAACGAAGCGGCAAGCCGTGTCAGCCGCTATCTCCTGATGCAGCTCACGGTCAACATAACTTACGGCATCCCGATTGGCATCGGGCTCTATTTCATCGGGGTGCCCAACGCCGTGCTGTGGGGGCTTTTGGCAGCCGTGCTGCGCTTCATTCCCTATCTCGGCCCGGTTCTCGGCGCCCTGTTTCCCCTGGCCCTGGCCTTTGCCGTCGACCCCGGCTGGTCCATGCTGCTGTGGACCGGTGCGCTCTTCCTCGTGGTCGAGCTCATCAGCAACAACTTCATGGAGCCCTGGCTCTATGGCTCGAGCACCGGGCTCTCGTCCCTTGCGGTGCTCCTCGCCGCCATCTTCTGGACGACCCTGTGGGGGCCCGTCGGGTTGGTGCTCGCAACCCCTCTGACGGTGTGCCTGATCGTCATCGGCCGCTATGTGCCGCGGCTGGAATTCCTGGGCGTGCTCCTGGGCAGCGACCCGGTACTCGAACCGGAGGAGCGCCTCTATCAGCGTCTGCTGTCGGGCAACACCGAGGAGGCGATCGACATCGCCGAGCGTTACGTGGCCGAGCACTCGCTGCCGGAGTTCTATGACGATGTCGCGATACCGGCGCTGTGTCTTGCCCAGAGCACGCGGCCCCAGCAGCCGGCCGATCTCGTCCAGCGCCGCATGGTTGCGCAAGGTATGATCGAGCTGGTGGACGAAATCGCCGACTTTATCGAGGAGGACGAGCCGCTTTCGGACGAAGACGCATCCCCCGTGTCCCCCGAGGCGCGGGTGCTGTGCATCGGCGGCAGGACCGAGCTCGACTCGGCGGCCGCCACCATGGTGGCCCGTCGCTTGGGCGATCACGGGATACCCGCGCTGGTCCTGTCGCCGGCGGCGATCGGCCATGAGACCCTGCCCCAGCTGAAGCTCGACAATATCGACGCCGTCTGCCTCTCCTATCTCTCGCAGCGGCCGCAAGTTTTTGCCCGCCAGATCTGCCGCAGGCTGCGGCGGCGCTCGCCAGGGCTCAAGATCATCGCCTGTATCTGGAATGCACCGGCGGATGCGGAGCGTCCGGCCGAGATGGCCCGCAAGATGTCGGCTGACGCTGTCGCATCCTCGGTCGAGGCCGCGTCGGGGTGGCTCATCGAGGCTCTGGCCGGCGATGCCGCGCTGCCGTCCGAGGCTCGGTCGGCCGGCACCCGGACCGGGTTGCATTCGGCCAAGGGAACCATCGCCGCGCCGGTTGCGGCCGGTGCGGGAGCTTCCGCCAGCTGACCCGCCTCTGTCAGTCCGGGCCGTCGAACACGCGATGGTGCACCCGGTGTCCGGCTCTGAGCCCGATCTTCCGGGTCAAGCCGCCGCGCACTTCCAGAACCGCCAGAACCTTTCCGTTGGACGGAATGAGATCCTCGGAAAACGGCACCGTGTTCGCAGCGATTTTGTGGATCACCCCATCCGGCCGGATGAAGATCATGTCGAGCGAGATGGGCGTGTTCCGCATCCACATCGTCACCTGGGTCGGCTGCTCCCAAAGGAACAGCATGCCGCGGTCCTCAGGCAGCGTGCTCCGGTTCATGAGCCCCTTTTCGCGCTCCGTCGGCGTCCGGGCGACTTCCACGTTGATGACCACATACCGATCGTCCGCCGCCAGGGTGAGCGTCTCCGTCGTCGCGGCGGTCTGCGCGGGCGCATCCGATGCGGTGGACTGCGCGCGTGCCTCAGGCCCGGTGAAGATCGCCCCGCTCGGCAACCACCCCGCGATGGCGAGAAGGCTCAGGGCCGCGAGCAGCCGAGTTGGCGTCGCGGCTTGCTTGTTCCACATGTCGAACGCCTCATGACGAGGACGGCGCTCCTTCCGCATCGGGCAGGGAGACTTCGGCCGCCATCAAGCCCTTCGGGCCAGTGCCGAACCTCACGAGAATTTCCTGGTCTGGGTGGAGTTCCGTGATCTCGTACTTCCGTAGGGTTTCCATGTGGATGAATATATCCGGAGATCCGTCGCCGAAAGTTAAAAAACCAAATCCGCGCACGCGATTGAACCATTTGACACGGGCCGAGCGCCAGTCGCTGGTCGGCGTGACCGTCACATGCGTGCGCGGCGCTCGCGGCGGCGGCTGGATGGCTGTCGTCGTGTCGATGGCGAGCACGCGCAGCGCTTGAAAGCCCTTCTGCCGGCGGACAGCCTCGCAAATGACCCGAGTGCCCTCCAGGACGGCGCCATAGCCGTCCCGCTTGAGGCAGCTGAGGTGCAGGAGCACATCGGGCATGCCGTTGTCCGGAATCACGAAGCCGTAGCCTCGGACCATGTCGAACCATTTCACGAAACCCGAGATGCGGATCACCTCGACCGGCGTCTCGCCGCTCATCTCGATTGCTTGTTGCACTCGTTCCACGTGGCAAAGGCCCCCTAAGCCCGCAGCTACGCTGATCGTAGTTTCCCCAAGTCCCCCGATGAAGCGCCTTCGGCATCAACGCCGATCCAGGCGGCTCCTACGCAACCATACGACCCGCGATCTGCCCCTCAGCTCTCGCAGAAGCGCAAGGGCTGCAAACCCTACTCTTAATCCTCGATTAATAGTTTGGAACAAGTGGAGCGGCTTTGTATAGCCCTTCGCCTCCACCAGAAGAGAAAAAGGTCCTATGGCCGTTTTTATGCAACGCCAAGTGGAACCCGCCACCCCGGCTGCCCAGCAGAAGTGCGGAAATCCGGCCCATAACAGATACATATGCGATGCCGTCGACAACTATACTGGTGGAAAATTCCACTTTCCACCTCTAAATGAACTTCTTATATATTGACTTCTGGAGGCACCGTATCCCTGTTCTGCTGTGTTATTGATTTGTTGTACATGCGGCCTCGACGCATGAGGACGTATTCCTGCCTGGCAACGAAAACCCCATTCCAAGTCCTGCACCTCCCGTGTTGCGTGAGCTCATCTGGCGTCGCATCCTGGCACAGGAGTGTATCTGAACGGAGAGCGTTGGATGAAATTCCTGCATACGATGGTCCGGATCAGCGATATCGATCAGTCGATCGACTTCTATTGCAACAAGCTGGGGCTCGAGGAACGCCGCCGGAAGGAAGTGCCCGCCGGGCGCTTTACGCTGATTTTCCTCGCAGCCCCAGGTGATCAGGGCGGCGAGCTCGAACTGACCTACAACTGGGATCCGGAACCCTATGGGGAGGGCAGAAATTTCGGCCATCTCGCCTACGAGGTGGACGATATCTATGAACTCTGTGAGCGCCTCGCGGCGCAAGGGGTGACCATCAACCGCCCGCCGCGCGACGGCCGCATGGCGTTCATCCGCTCGCCGGACAACATATCGATTGAGCTCCTGCAGAAGGGCGGAGCGTTGCCGCCGCGGGAGCCATGGGCCTCCATGCCGAACACCGGCCACTGGTAAAATACCCCTATTGGCCCGATTCTTGCCGCTCTTTGTTAGTAACTTATGAATCCGAGCGGGATTCAAAGGACAACGGCAAGGAGAGGCCAATGATCATAACCCGCGCTCTGTCGGTCACCACCGCGCTGATCGTGACGGCTGTTCTGTTCGCTATTGGCACCGCGCACGCCACCCATGCGGGCAACGCCGCGACAGCTGTCCTGTTCTGAGACCTCGCCAGGCTGAAAGGGTCCGGCTCGTGACGTCCCAAGCGCATGCGGTTTTCCACGCAATGCCGTGGTGGACGCTTGCGCTCAGCGGCGAACGCCTTTAAGAAGGCGGCCGTCGCCTGGACCCTTCGTCTATCGGTTAGGACGTCAGATTTTCAATCTGAAAAGACGGGTTCGACTCCCGTAGGGTCCGCCAGGCTTTTCCACATGGTCTGGCATCGTACAGCCTCTCTGGCTGTCAGAAGATCGAAGCGATTGCACCAGCCGGATGGCTTATCCATCTCTTTCCCGCTCGACCATTGCGAAACCCGAACCTTGGATGGTACGCCCGGAGCCTGAATGGTCACAGCATGGCCGCGACCTGCCGATGTAAGTAGTCTGCCGCGCGACGTGCTTCTGTCTGGTGGCTTGCCCAGACGTCCGTGTTTTTTCCGAGATATGCATCTCGCGCGCGGATGAGAGCTTCGGCAATTTGCTTGGGCAGGCGAGGAATAGCCCAGTTGGCGGCGGCGTCCTTGGTCACGAACGCTCCTGTCGCTGCCGTCCGCCACATGCGGGCGAGTGTCAGCAGGACGTTCCGTTCGTCACCCGCCAGGGTGTCGAGCAGTGAAGGAAGCACGTCGCGCATGGCCCGACGGACGTGGTCATCAGGGATTTGGGGCAGCAGCTCCGCCGCGGCAGGACCGAGCAGGGCCTTGGCGCCCTCCCGCGCTTGCGCCAGCACCAGTGTGAGTTCAGGGTCCGCAACCGGCCTTGCAAGCGCGCCTGCCTCGAAGGCGTCCCGCAACCATTCGCCGTAAACGAACTCGCTACGCGGCGGATAGTCCGCTGCCTCGAGGTCGGACATGAGGAACACCACCAGCTCGATGCAGCGCGGGCCCTTGGGATCGACAGGGTGGCGACCGGAAATACGCATCAGAGCGGCCAGAAGGCCCTCCCGCACGGCATCAGTCATCGGATGTTCGATGACGACCAGCAGATCCACATCGCTCTGCGGCCGCAGTTCACCCGATACGGCTGATCCGTGGAGATAGACGGCCACGAGCGAGCCCTCCAACAGATCCCGTACGATTTTCAACGCGGCCAACGCCTCGGCCGGGGCTCTTGGTGTGTGCTCCTGCATGCTTTCGTCTTTACATGGTACTAGCCGAGCAGGCGACGAGCCATCGCGTTGATTGTAAGGTCGATGGCAGCGCCCTTATCGTCACCGTCGCCGATGAACCAGGCCGCCGACAGCCCCGTCCACGCGATGATCCAGCGAAGCAGCCGCTCGGGTTCGATACCCGTCATGCTGATCACGACCTCTAGTCGGGCCTCCAGCCGGCCCGGCAAGGTGGCGAGCGGCCGGTTCGGATCGCTGAGATCCGGGTTCGTGAAGATGTTGGCGTAGTCGAAGGTCCGTTCGCCCAGCAGTCCATGGGGATCGATCGCCAGCCACCCTCGCTCGCCGAAATCGAGCACGTTCTCGTGGTGGAGGTCGCCATGCAGCGGCCCGACGGCGCGTGGAGCGCTCAGGAGCTGGGATGCGGCATCAGCAGCGGGCGCAAGGAATGCACATTGTCGGGCGAGTTGAAAGAGCGGCTCGAACCAGCTCTCCAGCGGGTGCAGCACCGGTAGCGGGCTGCGCCGTGGTGCATGCAGCCGAGCCGCCGTTTCGCACAGGATCTTGCAGGCTTCATCGTCCCGGCCCGCCCGGGCAAGCGCCGCGAGGTCGCGGCCGCCCGCCGCCCGTTCCATGAGCAGGGCGTCCGTGGAGCAGGCGAAGATCTTGGCGGCGCCCTCGCCGTCCCACCATGTCATGAGACGATAGCCCGAGTGTTCATCGGGGATGCGCGCAACCTTCAGCATTGCGGGCAAGCCCTCTTGCAGGACAGGAGCAACCCAGCTGGATCGGGTGGTCAATAGAGGGCCGTCAGGGGTCAGGCGCCACGCTTCCACAAACGCTCTCACCTTCGGCGGGAGAGTAGTGTGCATGTCCATAGGAAATCTCCTCGGCCAGAGCGCGATCCTGCTCATGCCGCGCGAGGCTTCAGCCAGCGGATGATGCGTCCCAAATAGGCCATGATGGTGGGCTTCGGGTCGCGCCAGTCCCAGGTGACGTGGACGTCGGCACGGAAGGCGGCCACCATGGCGTTGCATAGCCACCGTATAGCTCCGCCCGCCCCGACGAGGCCGCCTCGCAGCGAGAACCATAACCCGGCAAGATCGCCATAGGTCCATACGAAGCGGAGGCAGCGCTTGGGCTTCGGGCCGGATTGCTGCCCATCTTCCCCAGGCACGGCGCCGGCAAGCCGCATCGCCAGGGCCGTCAGCGGCAGGCCCGCTGCCTCCACAACGGAATAGTCCGCATCAAAGCGCGGGTTGATTTCGAGAAAGCACCGCGCGCGGCTTGCCTCGTCGAAGAGGTATTGGGCACAGCCCACGCCGGTATATTTGAGCGAACGCACGATCTCCGCCGTATCCTCGGCCAGTTCCGGCACCGGCGCTATGGTCACGCCTTCGACGGCGAGGCCGGTGCCGTCGGCCCTGTCGGTGCGCGTGTTGTGGATATGCAGGCTGTCGATGATCTCCCCGTTGCGCGCTGCAAAACACACATTGTAGCGCCCGCCCTCGAAGAAGCGCTGCAGCAGAAGCGGCCCGGCATCTGCGATATCCTTCGCGGGCAGCCTCTTCAGCGCCTCTTCCGAAGCCACGGTCACGGCCTTGAGCTCGCCAATCCGGGTTCCCGGCCGCAGCGGCCTGATCACGAGGGGAAAGCCGGTGGACGCGGCTGCGGCGTTCAGCGCGGGCGGCGTCTCTGCCACCGCAAACGGAGGGCAGCCGAGCCCGAGACCTCTGACGAGCTCGAGCATCGCGATCTTGTCGTGGCAAAGCGCGACCAGCTCGGGTTTCGGCATGACAGCCCGGACCCCGGCCATGGCAAGCCTCGCCAGAACATCCCGATCGGCAACAAGAGCCTCGAGCATCGGCTCGTTCACCGGCAGGACGGCGATCAGGTCCGGCGTCCGCTGACTATATGCCGCAAGTTGCGTGGCAAAGTCGCATGCCGCGGGCTCTGGCCCGTACCAAAGCTCGTCCACCGCCCGGGAATATTCCGCAAACGGCGCCTTGGAGCTCGCGCTCAGTACAACGCGGTAGCCCTGCCTGTGCAATGCCCGGGCAGCCGTTAGCGCCGGGCGGTGATTGCCGAGAATGAGCACTCCTCTGTTCAACGGAACGCGCTCCCAAATTTTCGCGCACGACGGGCATCGGCATGGCCGTCCCGGAGGCCATCCCGTGCCGCGGCTGCCGCAGCAACAAATCACATGTGGAATGCATGCCGCTCGTGGTCAGCGGCAGTATATATCACCGCCGCGGCTCGTCAGGCATCCCCGATCGCAAAGCCCTTGCGGATCGAAAATCATGGTCGGATCGATGCTGCTAATGCAGATAGGCCGTGTCATGGACGCTGCCTCCTTCGATCTCGAGATAGACCTCGACTTGCGTCGTTTGCCGGCTGGGTTCCGGCCGCGACTCTGCCTCGGGCGGCGCATGGTCCATCTGCTGGAACTCGCCGCTGAGGCTCTCCGCCTCCGTTTGCGCCCTCGACAGAACCTTCGATTTGATCGGCTTGGTGAGCACAGCCACCGACTGGTCGCCCCACAGCACCTTCACGACGGCTTTGCTGTCCACGGCCGCAGCGAAGGCGGCATCCCATTGCCTGGCGAATTCCACACCATGCACATAGCGTTCGCCAAGATCGATGCCGCTCTGGAACGTCCAGAACGCGTTGCCATACCAATAGACGTCCGGATGAACCGAATATCCGCCCGTTGCCACCACAGCCCGATCGGCGATGTCGCCCGGCTCGGCGGGGGGCGGTGTGAAAATTTCCTCGGGGTCGACCAAAGCGCTGTCGCTGCTCGGGGGTAAGACGTAATAGCCGTCAGGATCGCTGTTGCCGCGGGCGAAGCCCTCCGCGACGGGAATGGGTGGTGTGCTGATCGCATACTGCCCCTCCCCCAGGTGATGCGCATCGGCACGGCCGAAGCTGAGCTTCCCATAAGTCGCGTTCCATTGGTTGGCGGCTAGTTTTGCCCGGTAGGCCGCCAGCTCTTCGTGAATCCCGAAGACGAACGACCAGTAGCGACCCTCGAAGAGATACGCCCTGCCCAGCACGTCGCCCCTAGTCACGATCCCTTGCTCTCTGATCAGCCCGGCCGTGGGCCCATTGATGACGAGCGGCTGGCTGTCGGCATCATCTTCGGCAGGTCCCGACCAGCGTTCGGGCAAGCGGTCCAGGCCGGCCATGTCGTAGAGATAGGCCTGCTTCGAGACATGACCCTCTTCACTGTGCCTGATGATCACAATCTCTCTCGCGCGCTCCCACAAGCCAGCCATCCGGCGGTGAAACGGCACATAGAGGCTATAATAGTTCTCCGGCGGGCCCGGCAGCTGTGAGCAGCATTGTCCGCCGCCCTTGAGCTTTCCGCCTTTTTCGATGAGGCCGGTTTCCGGGTCCATGTGATAGGCGTCGAGCTCGGCGCCCCGGCGCGCTTCGCCGCTGATCCAGTCCACCGTGTGGAACGTACGCTGTTGACCAGGCACGCTGCGCAGCGCCACGGTCTCGCCGGTACTCCTGATCTTGGTCACCGTCAGCGTGTCCTGCGTTACCGGATGCTGCCAGGTCTCCTTCGCGCCCGGCTCGAGATTGGCGAAGCGGCGCGGCACATCGCTGAAAGTCGCCGTCATGGGGATGGGGCTGATCGACTGCATCTCCTCAGATGAGGGCCCCGGCAGCAGCGGCGCCATGTCCATGCCGCTGGAGGGCGCAGCGCTTTCCGCTCTGCCTGCAGGCGCGATCTCCGCCAATGCCCCGCCGCCGCGCCGCGCGGCCACCGCCAGGGCGCCGTCGACCGTCAATCCCAAGGCACCGCCGATGATCTGCTTCACATTGTGATGGCTTATGCCCTGTTCGAGGTTGTAGACGCCGCCCACCACCGGAATTTCGCTGATGACCCAGTTCTTGAGAAACTGGAGATCGCTGACGAAATGGCGATGGGCCTCGGTTTCGGCGTCATAGCGCTCGACCAGCCGCGCGATTTCCTGCGTGATGGCCTCTGGCGAGAGGGGCCGTCCGACCTCGCGAAGGTTTTCCTTGGCCCGCGCGATCACCCACGGGTGTCTGCTCAAATTCTCGTTGAACGCCGCTTCCGCGTCGTGCAGAGCTGCGCGCGGGTAGAGCACATGCGTCGGGTGCCGCTCGTCATGTTCGCAGCGAAGTGCCAAGGTGTGTCCCACCCCCGGCAGATCCGCCAATTGCAGGAACCGGTCCAGAGGGGTGGCGGAAATGGTCTCGGTCAGCCCGTAGGCGTGGGTCTTCGAGAACACCTGCTCCTCGTACTGCAGGTCCTCCCGGGAGTGCCCGGTCGCCTTCTGCAGGATGTCCAGTGCCGCGTCTACGCGGTTGAAGCGCGGCGGATGGCCGAAATTGGCCGTCCAGCGCTCGCCGAAATAGGCGAGCGCGTCCTGTAGGATCTCGTCGGGCGCCTCGCCCTTGGGCGAATAACCGCTTGATCGGGCGAGGTGGAACGCGGTCTCGACATAAGGATTGACAGAGCCGTGCGGGTTCTTCTGCCAGCTTTTCACCTCGTCCAGAAAGGCCCGCAGCAGCGTGGCACGGTCCTCCAGGCCCGGCGGCGCCTCTGTGGCCTGGCTTGCCGCCCTTTGCCTCACGATGCAGGCAAGCGAGAAGGCGGGCGTGCCGATCTTGTAATGGCTGTCGAGGTGGTTTTCCGCCGCCCATTCCGCCACCAGCTGCTGACGTTCGGTAACGCCGAGCCGTGCCATCCCCGGCACCTGCGCGAGGGCGGGATCATCGGCAAGCGCACTGATGGTCTTGCCCATCGCGTTGATGATCGTGCCCTGCTCGAGGCGCGGAGCGGTGTCGTCACCCTGGTGCCCGCTGGCGGGCTTGAACATCTGGCTCTTCAGCCACTCCCGCCCAAGCGCTTCGAGAAAGACTTTGCGCAGCGCAGAAAGCCGAATCGGCGAGTCTGGATCAGCGGAAACCTCCTGCGGCCGCACCCTGCTGAACAACAGGGCCGCCTGGTCGAGGAAATGGCCCTCCCCGCGGGAGAAGATCCTGGCGAGATCGGCCGAGCCCAAGGCCATGCGGGCACCCAGAACCGCGGGATCGATGCGGAGATGGGGGTCGCTGTCATTGATCTCCTTCAGGGCACCGATGGCCGATAGAGGCCTGCTTCGCTCCGCCTCCCAGTCAACCCAGCGCAACGCCATGCTGAGCTCGGCAAGGATGCCGCCCCCGGTCTCCTGTCCATGCGCCACCGGCAGGGCCTGCTGGGCTTCCGATCCCTCGGCTGGCGTGACTTGCCTGTCTTCTTCGGGCGAATTGGGGCGATCCGTCATCCACCGGCCTCTTTAATGTCCAATCGTGCAACAACGGATCAGAGAGAGGCAAACTGCGGCGACTTACCGGCCCAAACATGCCCCTGCTGTGGCGCCAGGACGTCTCAGGTGAGCAGCATGCCCCAGAGCCGCGTATGGATGGCGGCGAATAGACCGCTTTCCGCCGCGAAGAACCCTTGCAGCGCCACTGTATCGCCTTGCGCGAGCATGGTCGCGACGCTCAGCCACAGGGCGGTCACCGTCGTCGTGTGGGTGCCCGTGATGCCGCCCAGCGACCCCGGAATGACCGTGGCGCCGTTCTTCCAAAGCCTCGCTCGCATGCGCGCATTCGCGCTCGCATCGATCTTGTAGAGGCAGCTTGCCCCAAAGAGATAGGCGCCTGCCACCGGAGCGGTGAACAGATGGCTGGTCGTATTGAAGGCCGAGCGGTTGTCGAATTCGGTCTGGTTCAAAGAGATGGTGGTCCAGCTGTCTGCCGCAACCAGCTGGTCGGCATCGAGAAAGGCCGCGAATTTCGGGTTCGCGGCAAGCGCGACTGTACCGTTGGTCCCGGCACGCAGGGCCTCCGTCCAAGCCGAGCCATCCGCGGAGGTTTTGAGCACGAAAGCGTCCTCCCCCATCAGGCCGATCTCGGCACGGCCCGAGAAATTGTCCTGGAACAGCACCGAGACCGTGTTGGCCTGCGTCTCCTTGTTCATGATACAACGCAGGTCACCGGTGCCGCCCGCGCCGGCAGGAAGCGCATTGAGCAGCGCACTGTTCACAGTTGCGGAGAGCGGGTTGTTCTGATCGGCCGTCGTCCCTATCCCGAGCAGTTGCACATTTTGCAGCACGCTGGCATCGCCCGCAAACGGCAGCCACTCGATGCCGTCGAACACGAGCGCCAGGTCCTCGTCCTGAACCCAGGCAAGCCAGCCTTCCCGCGGTACGCGGAGCACCCAGGCCCCGGCCTGAAAGGCGGCGAGCTTGCCGTCGTGTCCCGCCCAGGCGCCCGTCGCGCCAGAGGCGATGATGTAGCGGTCGCCCTCGCTGGCGCTGGCGGGCGGCGTGGCCAGGTGGCGGTCGAGCACCGAGAGCTGCACCACCGCGTCCAGCACATCGAGGGCTTCGTTGTGGGTAACGTGCTTTTGGGCCTGGGCCGCCTCGATATAGGGCATTGCCAGGTTCGGGCTGTCGGCCATGTGAACTCCTCAAGGAAGGTTCAAAACGATCCGGCGCCCTCTCCGCACCCCGCCGTCGCCGAGGCCGGCAGATTACCACGGCCGAGTCGGCCGGGATTAAGTCGCAAATCAGCACATAGGCCAGGGGTCTATAAGCCCCAGTCGATGTCGGACGCGCTCTCGGATGGTTCCGGGCGCTCTGCGTCTGGTCCAGCCGGAACGGAATGCACCTCTTCGGCACGATCCGACTGATCAGATTGCCCATTCCGGCGCGGTATCAAATCGATGAGGCCATCGAAGAAACCCATGTGAACCTCCGTTGGTTTATGTGCGGGAGCAAGTTCAGGCGTCGATCGCGGCGGGAATTCATCCAGGCGGCGGTGAACTGGGGGCAAATCGAGGCGCCAGGGCGTCATCGGGAGGCGGACCTCGTGACATTCGACGATTTCGCGACGATTGAGGTCAGTCCCAAGGGGACACCGGTCTTTCTGCGTCAGCACGGCGCAGGCCCGCCTTTGCTCCTGTTGCACGGCTTCCCCCAGACGCATCTGATGTGGCGGTTCGTGGCGCCGTTGTTGGCGTCGCGCTTCACCGTCGTCTGTCCGGATCTCCGCGGCTACGGCCGCAGTGGTTGTCCGCCATCGGCGCCCGATCACGGCCCCTATGCCAAGCGGGCCATGGCTGAGGAGATGGCGTCCGTCATGGAGCAGCTCGGCTTTCCCCGCTTTGCCGTCGCCGGCCACGATCGCGGCGGGCGGGTTGCCTACAGGCTTGCGCTCGACCACCCCGAGCGGGTCGACCGGCTCGCCGTGCTCGACATCGTGCCCACTGCGGATGCATGGGAGCGCGCGGACAAGCGCTTCGCCTTGGCGTTCTGGCCGTGGTCGCTCCTCGCCCAGCCGCAGCCCCTGCCGGAACGGCTGATCGCCGCCGCGCCCGATGCGATCATCGACGACGCGCTCAGCGCCTGGGGCTCGCCGCCGCGGGCCTTTACCGCCGACGTGCGCGCGGCCTATACCGCGGCGCTGAGCGATCCCGTGCATATCCACGCCATTTGCGAGGAATATCGGGCGGCGGCCACTCTGGACCACGCCCATGATGCGACGGACCGCCACGCGGGCCGACACATCGCCTGTCCGGTGCTCGCGCTATGGAGCGGCAAGGGGGCGCTGGAGACGTGGTATGCGGAGAGCGGCGGCCCGCTGGCCATATGGCGCGCCTGGGCCGCGGACGTTTCAGGCCAGGCCCTGGACGCCGGCCACTTCTTCCCCGAGGAGATCCCCGAAGTCACGGCGGACCGGCTGGGCGAATTCTTCGCGAGGCTCGGTTGAGCCCTTCCATTAGGCGAATTGCGCAAGTCCGTGGCCGACGGACCAGTTCTCTTTCGCGGACTCGGTAAGGGTCACGAATACATCCTCCGGCCGAATGCCGGGGCTTTGGCCAAGAAGCTCCGCAATCTGCCGGAATAGCGCCTTCTTTTGGTCTGAGGTGCGCGTGTTGAACACCGTGATCTGGATGAAAACGAGATCATCGCTGCGCGCTATGCCAAAGGCGGCGCCATAGCGGAAATTCGCGCCCTCATGTTCCGTGATGATCATGAACTGGTCGTCTTCGGGAACATCCAGCGCATCGCGCAGCGCGCGGTAAAGGCTGTCGCAAATCGCCTGCCGGTAGCTGTCCGGCTTGCCGGCACGCAGCGAGATGTGAGAGAGCGGCATCGCAGGTTCCTTCCATTGGTCACGAGGTTACATAGCCGCTGCCATCGTCATTTTTGAATTCCATAGATGACGATATCAGTGATAATGTTTGAAAATGATTGGCCGTCCCCTCGACCTGGATGCCGTTCAGGCATTCATCCGCATCGCCGAGCTTGGCAGCTTCACGCGCGCGGCTGAAGCCATGCGGACCACCCAATCCGCGGTCAGCCTGAAGCTGAAGCGGCTGGAAGAGAGGCTTGGCTGCCGGCTGGTCGAGCGGACGCCGCGATATGTCGAGCTTTCGGTGCAGGGCGCGGCCTTCCTCGCGCACGCCCGTGAGCTCTTGGAGGTTCATGATCGCGCCTTCACCATTTTCGCCGGGGCCCGGCAGCGTCTCACCATTGGCATCAGCGATCACGTCGCCGGGCCGGAGCTGCCGGCGCTGATCGCGCGCATGAACGCGCAAGACCCGAAGCTGTTGATCGAAATCCGGATCGGATCCTCGGGCGACCTGCTCCAAGGCTACGACCGGCGCGAGTTCGACGCGGTGATCGTTCGCCTGCATGCCGGGAGGAGCGACGGGGAAATTCTGGCCGAGGAGAAATTCGGCTGGTATGCGGCGCCGGGCTGGCAGCATCGCGCGGGCGAGTCCCTGCCGGTTGCCACGATGCCCGAGCCCTGCGGCGTGCGTGTCTTGGCCGGGCAGATCCTCGACGAAGCGGGCGTGCCGTGGACGGAAGTGTTCGTTGGTGGCGGCGTCGCGGCGGTTTCTGCCGCCGTGATGGCCGGACTCGGCATCGCTGCCTTGGCGCGGCGTATGCTGCCATTCGGTGCGGTCGATGTCGGCCCCAAGCTCGGGCTTCCCGATTTGCCGCGCTTGCCGATCATACTGCACTCGCGGGTCAAGGAGAACCGACCGCGCGATGCCCTCGCCGCGCTTTCGGCCGCCTTCAGGAGCGCGGTTCGCGACTAGATGTGAGCTACGCCACCCCTCAAGACAATCGGCAAAACGGGTCGCGCGCTTCCCGGCCGAAGGCCAGGCTGCTCCGTCGGCGCATAATGCTGCGAGCCGAGGAGTCGCGTAGATGATCCAGCACGTCGACCGAATACGCTGCCAACGCCAATCAAGACGGTCATCTCCCGGTCCAGGACAGCGATGGACGCGGGCAATCCGGCCAAATCGGTGATCATGGTGGTCTCGTTGGCCCGTCCGATCTCGGCGGCAATCGCCACAGGCGTCTCTGCCGGCAGGCCTTGCGCATGCAGCATTGCGGAAATCTCGGTGCCCTTCCGGCCAGCCATATAGAAGATCGTCGTGACGGAAGGGTCGGCGATCGCGGACCAGTCGATGTCCCGCGGCAGGCCGCCGTCCTTCGCGTGACCCGTCACAAACCGGACCGATCGAGCGCAGTCGCGGTGGGTCAGCGATACGCCGAGTCTTGCCGCCATCGCCAGCGCTGCCGTGATGCCGGGGACCACATCATAGCCGATGCCAGCCTGCTCGAGCACCTCGATTTCCTCCCCGGCTCGACCGAAGATCATTGGGTCACCGGACTTGAGGCGTACGACCCGTCTTCCCGATTTGGCAAGAGCGACCATCATGCTGTTGATCTCGTGTTGAGCGCAGCTCGGCCGCCCAGCGCGTTTGCCGACGCGGATGCGCTTGGCCTCTCGCCTCGCGAGCTCGAGGACTTCGCCGGAGACAAGATCATCGAACAGGATCACATCGGCCGCCTGGAGCGCGCGCATGGCTCTGAGCGTCAGAAGCTCGGCATCGCCCGGCCCTGCGCCGACGAAAGTCACATGCCCGTGTCCCTTCGTTCCTGATGCGGTGTCCAGCACGTGATCAAGGGTAGCATGCGATGAGGCGTTGGGTGCCGGCCCGAAGGCTAGATCGACGAAGCGTTCCCAGAAGGCGCGGCGCACAGAACCAAGCTGCAGCCTCGCAGCGACGCGATCACGCCAGTCCCGCGCGAATCCGGCCCACTGCGCCAGGGATCGCGGCAGAAGGGCTTCGATCCTCCGGCGGATCGCTTGGGCGAGAATGGGAGCGGCGCCCGACGTCGATATGCCAACCACCACGGGCGAACGGTTGACAATCGTGCCGAACTGGAACTGGCCGAATTCAGGCCTGTCGATGATGTTGCAGATAACTCCGGCGTCCCTGGCCGCGGCACTGAAGGCAGCCGCCTCCTCCTGCGAGCGAGCGTCCGCGATCGCCAAGGCCGCGCCGCGGAGACCATCGGCGTCCCATGGCGTAGTGATCAACGTCGCACCCACGCCGCGCGCGACGAGATCCAGCAGCTCTTCCGCGACCTCTTCCGGCGGGGCGTAGACCTCCACGCGCGCGCCGGCAGCGCAGAGAAGCTCTGCCTTCCAGGCGGCAGCCGCGCTGCCCCCGGCCACGACGGCACGCTTGCCCGCCAGGTCGAGAAATACCGGAAGGACGCTGAGCTCACGGATCCTTTGCGGGGCGGCCTCACTCGGCTGCGTTGAGGCGATCTGCATTGATGAGGGTCCTGATCTCCACGCGGCACGAGCCGCAGTTGGTTCCGGCACGCAGGCGCGCGCCGATTTGCTCAATGCTCGCGCAACCCGACGCGACGGCGTCCGCGATCTGGTTGACGCCGACATTGAAGCAAGCACAGACCACGCGGCCGATGGGAGGAAGCAGCACCGGTGAACGGCCGGCGAGCAGCGCCAGGCGGTCCTTCGGGGATAGCGGCTGCCGCGATGCAAGCAGGGCGGTCAGCCAGTCGCAAGGCGGCAGCTGGCCGACTGGAGCCACAAGCAGCGCTTCGGCGAGCGCTCCATCTTCGTCCAGCGCGGCGACCCGGTAGGTCCGGCCCCGCCTGTCGGTGTATTCGACGAGGCGGTTGCGCGCGAAGCCGTCGAGCAGCCGTTGCGAGAGCAGGATACCCTCGTCCGGCGTCTCTGTGCCGCACAGCTCATAAAGCCAGCCGGCTTCGATGGATCGCTTGCTCCAGTGCACGAAGCCCGTCGGCCGAATATCGCGACGGCTTAGCAAAACGCCAGCCCAGGCGACCTCTTCGCGCCGGATGTTGATGGGGGCGTGCTTGAGCTCGGGCTGCCCGGAAAAGGGATCGCAGATCGGGCTGGCGAGCGTTCCCGCTGCGGCATTCGCCGCGTAAAGCCCGCTCCAATGCATGGGCAGGAATGCCGTGCCCGGCTTCTGGCCATCAGTGATGACCACCTTGGCGCGCGCAAAGCCCCACGGGCCTTCCAGTCGTACCAGATCGCAATCGGCAAGCCCGTTGAGGGCGGCATCGGCAGGACTGATCTCCACGGTCGGCTCTGGCGCATTGGACATCAGCCGCGGCACGCGGCCGGTCCGCATCATGGTATGCCACTGGTCGCGCAAGCGTCCGGTATTCAGCGCGATGGGGTGCCGTGCATCGGCCGGGCAGGCCAACCCTTCCTGCCGCACAGCGATGAACCGGGCGCGGCCGTCCGGGGTTGGGAAACGCCCCGCGCCGAGCAACCGCATCGCGCGGGCGCCATCACAGGGCGCCGGCCAGTGCCGCGGCGCGAACCGGTCGTATTCCGCTTCCCCCATCGCGGCGAACGCGCCGATGTCGAAGAGGCGGTGCCCATCGTTCTCGAAGCCCGAGAGTGCGGCGTGTTCGCTGAAGATGGCTGTGGGCCCGTCATAGGCGAATGCATCGCCGAAGCCCATGCGCCGGGCGACATCGCATATGATGTGCCAGTCCGGCCGGGCCACGCCCGGCAGGGGTAGGAATGGCCGTTGCCGCGAGATGCGCCGTTCGGAATTCGTCACCGTCCCGTTCTTCTCTCCCCAAGCGGCCGCGGGCAGCAGCACATCAGCGAAACGGGTGGTGTCGGTGCGGGTGACGTCGGAGACGACGACGAAGTCGCAGGCCTGGAGCGCCGCACGCACCCGTGAAGCATCGGGCATGCTGACGACCGGGTTTGTGCCCATGATCCACAGCGCCTTGATGCGGCCGTCCCCGGCGGCCCGGAACATGTCGACAGCCTTCAGTCCCGGCGAGCGGGCGATGTTCGGCGCGTTCCAGAAACGCGCGACGCGATCGACCGCCTCAGGATCGCCGAAATCCATATGCGCTGCCAGCTGGTTCGCCAGGCCGCCCACTTCGCGCCCGCCCATGGCGTTCGGCTGGCCAGTGACCGAGAATGGGCCGGAGCCAGGTCGGCCGATACGCCCGCTCGCAAGATGGCAGTTGAGGATGGCGTTCACCTTGTCGGTACCGTGCGCCGACTGGTTCACGCCCTGGCTGTAGACGGTGATCGAGCGCTCGGTCGCGGCGAAGGCCTCATAAAAGGTCCGTATGTCGGCGGCCCCGAGCCCGCAGCGCGCTGCAACCTCATGCACCGAAGGCGCATCCGCCATCGCGACGGAGAGTGCCTCCGCGAAGCCCGTTGTCGATCGGGCGATATAGTCCTGGTCGATGGCGTTGCTGCGCGTGAGATGCACGAGCAGCCCATTGAACAGCAGGACGTCCATGCCCGGATCTATGGCGAGATGCAGGTCGCATTCGTCAGTCGTTGCCGTCCGGCGCGGGTCGACAACGACTATCTTCGTGCCGCGCTCGCGCCGCGCCGAAAGAAGCCGCTGGTAGAGCACTGGATGGCACCAGGCGGTGTTGGAGCCGGTGAGCACGACCAGATCGGCTTGCTCGAAATCCTCATAGATGCCTGGGACGATGTCCTCGCCGAAAGCGCGCCGGTGCCCCGCCACGCTCGATGCCATGCAGAGCCGCGAATTGGTATCGATATTGGCGGAGCCGATGAACCCCTTCATCAGCTTGTTGGCGACGTAGTAGTCCTCGGTCAGCAGTTGCCCGGAGACGTAGAAGGCGACGGCGTCCGGACCATGCCGAGCGATGGCTTCGCTGAAACGTCTCGCCACCAGATCGAGCGACTCGTCCCAGCTCGCCTGCCACCCGCCGATTTCCGGGAAAAGCACGCGTCCTTCCAGGCCGGTCGTCTCGCCGAGCGCTGCACCTTTCGAGCACAACCTGCCGAAATTCGCAGGATGGTCGGGGTCTCCGCGGACGGACACCGAACCATCCGCCGCCACACGGGTCAGCAGGCCGCAACCCACGCCGCAATAGGGGCAGGTGGTCCTCGTCTCGATTGCCGGCTCCATGCCCATCACCATCACTCCGCCACGGCGTTCGGTTCCAGCGCGACCGAGATCCGGCCGTTCTCGACCCGCACCGGAATGGTGTTGACCGAGCCTTGATCCGCGCCTTGCACCTCGCCGGTTTCGAGCGAGATCACCCAATTGTGCAGGGGACAGGTCACAGAAGCGCCATGGACGATCCCCTGGCTGAGCGGCCCGCCGCGGTGTGGACAGTGATCCTCGATGGCGAAGACCCTGTCGTCAGCCGTGCGGAAAACGCCGATGCGGCCCAGCGGCGTGATCACGCACCGCGCACCCCGCCGCGGAATATCCTCGAGCATGCCAACATCGAACCAGGTCATGCTCTTCACTCTGCCGCCTTTTGAGCGGGGATCCTGGCGAGCGGCCTGAATTCGTGCTGGTCCTTGCCCGAGACGCGCTCGGCCCACGGATCGACCTGGGCAAACTTCTGGCTGAAGACGAACCGCTCGTAGAACGCCCTGCGACGGGAGGTGTCGTCCATGATCTGACGGCGAATCTCGTCGTAACCGACGCGCTTCGCCCATTTGTAGATGCGCTCGAGATAGCGGGCCTGCTCGCGATACATCTGGGTCAGTGCCACGATCACCTCAACCGCCTCGTCCTCCGTCTTCACTTGGCCGAGCACCTCGGTACCCTTGATGTCGAGGCCGGCGGCACCCGCGAAATGGATTTCGAAACCGGACTCGACGCAAACCACACCGATGTCCTTGCAGGTCGCCTCGGCGCAGTTTCGCGGACAGCCCGACACCGCCATCTTGACCTTGGCGGGGGTCCAGGACCCCCACATGAACTTCTCCAGGCGGATGCCGAGACCGGTGGAGTCCTGCGTCCCGAAGCGGCACCAATCCGAGCCGACACAGGTCTTCACCGTGCGCAGTCCTTTGGCATAAGCATGGCCCGAGACGAATCCCGCTTTGCCGAGATCGGCCCAGACGGCAGGCAGGTCCTCCTTGCGAATGCCCAACATATCGATGCGCTGCCCGCCGGTCACCTTCACGGTCGGGATGGCGAACTTGTCGACCACATCGGCAATGGCACGCAGCTCCTTCGCGGACGTGACCCCACCCCACATCCGTGGGACGACGGAATAGGTGCCGTCCTTCTGGATGTTCGCGTGCACGCGCTCATTGACGAAGCGGGACTGGTAGTCATCCGCGTACTCGTCCGGCCATTCCGCCATGAGGTAATAGTTGAGCGCCGGCCGGCATTTAGCGCAGCCGCACGAGGTCGTCCACTCCAGCTCCTGCATGACGGCGGGGATGGACTTGAGACGCCGCGCCTTGATGAGCCGGCGAACCTCGTCATGGCCCAAACTAGTGCACGAGCACATCGGCTGGATCGCTGCCGGACTGTAGCTCGCGCCGAGCGTCAGCGACATCAGCTTTTCGACCAGGCCGGTGCATGAGCCGCAGGATGCCGAGGCCTTCGTGTGTGCGCGCACATCGTCCAGGGTCGTCAGGCCCTTGCCCGTGATGGTCGAGACAATCTTGCCCTTGCATACGCCGTTGCAGCCGCAGATTTCCGCGTCATCCGCCAAGGCCGCAACGGCGGCCAAAGGGTCCGGCGAGGCGCTCCCCTGAAATGCCTGACCGAAGATCAGCGTCTCGCGCATCTCGGATATGTCCGTCTGCTTCTTCTGCAGATCGGTGAACCAGGCGCCGTCAGACGTGTCTCCGAACAGCACCGCGCCGATGATGCGGTTCTCCTGAAGGACCACGCGCTTGTAGACCCCGGCCGAGGCGTCGCGCAGCACGATCTCCTCGCGGTTATCGCCGTCGGCGAAGTCGCCAAGCGAAAACAGGTCTATGCCGGTGACCTTGAGCCTGGTCGGCGTCTCCACATGGACGAAGCGACGATCCCCTGAGCCCGCAAGTGTGGCCGCTGCTACGCGCGCCATTTCGTATAGAGGGGCGACGAGACCGTAGACGTTGCCGCCTACTTCGGCACATTCTCCGATGGCCAGGATGTCCGGATCGGAGGTCTGCATACGGTCATCGGTGACAATGCCGCGATTGACCTCGAGAGCCGCCTCCTGGGCGAGCGCGACGTTCGGCCGGATGCCCACCGCCATGACCACGAGGGTTGCCGGAATGACGGAACCGTCGGCCAGCTGCACGCCCTCGACCCGGCCGTTGCCGAATATGGCTTTCGTGTCGGCCTTGGTCACGACCTTGATGCCGCGTGCCTCTATGGCTTTCTGAAGGAGGTAGCCGGCCGCCGGGTCGAGTTGACGTTCCATCAGCGTTGGCATGACGTGCAGCACGGTCACGTCCATGCCGCGCTCCTTGAGGCCCGCAGCGGCTTCGAGCCCGAGCAGTCCGCCGCCGATCACTACGGCCTTCTCGCGCGATTGCGCTGCGAGCAGCATCGCGTTGACATCGTCGAGATCGCGGTAGGTCAACACGCCGGGCAGATCCTTCCCCGGCACCGGCAGAATGAACGGCACCGAGCCCGTGGCAATGACGAGCCTGTCATAGGCTTCGGTCACGCCCTGGTCGGAGGTCACCGTCTTGGCGGCGCGGTCGATCGCGACGATGCGGTGCCCCTTATACAGGGTAATGCCGTTGGCGATGTACCACCCGTCGCCGTGAATGACGATTTCCTCAAAGGCCTTCTCGCCCGAGAGGACCGGCGACAGCATGATGCGGTCGTAGTTTACGCGCGGCTCAGCGTTGAAGATGGTTATGGCGTAGCGGTCGGGTGCGGCATCCAGCAGGTGCTCCAGCATGCGACCGGGGGCCATGCCGTTGCCGATGATGACGAGTCGTTCGGTCATGGGCGTGGTCCTTCTCTCTCATTCCGCTGCGGGGGCGAGCATGTCGGTCCGATCGGCGGCGGTCCTTCGTTCCATCCGCCGGATCGCGCCATGCATCCAGGCCAGGCAAGCGGCGGTGATGAGGAACAGCAGCAGGAAGCAGCTCGACCAGATGCCTGTCAGGTCGTTGAGCGCGCCAAACAGGATCGGCAGAACGAAGCCGCCGAGACCGCCGATCATGCCGACGAGGCCGCCCACCGCACCGACATTGTCGGGGTAGTAGACGGGAATGTGCTTGTAGACCGCGGCCTTGCCGAGGCTCATGAACAAGCCGAGCACGAAGGCGATGATGACGAAGGCCGTGGGGCCTATCGCGAAGCGGAAGCTGATCGCGCCGTTGATGCCCTGGACCGTATAGTCGGCCGCCGGCAGGGACAGCAACGCGCAGCAGACCGCGCAGACCGAGAAGGTCCAGTAGAGAACCGTTCGCGCCCCGATGCGGTCCGACAGGACGCCGCCATAGGCGCGAAAGATGGAGGCGGGAACCGAGTAGGCCGCCCCGATCATGCCGGCGGTGGCGAGATCGAAGCCGTATACGCCGACGAGGTAGCGCGGCAGCCAGAGCGCCAGTGCGACGAAGGCGCCGAACGCGAAGAAGTAGTAGAAAGCAAAGCGCCACACCCGCATGTCGGCGAGTGGCGCGAACTCGCCAGCGAAGCTACGTGTTTGCCCCGTGCCCGATAGCCGCCGGCGGCGGATCACCGGATCGTCTTCGGTGGTGAACCAGAACACGATGGCCATGATCGCCAGCGCGGCCGCCCAGATCAGCGCCACGGTCTGCCAGCCCCAGGCGAGGAGCACGAAAGGCGCTGCAAACTTGGTGACGGCGGCGCCGACATTGCCGACGCCGAAGATCCCGAGCGCCGTCCCCTGTCTTTCGGCGGTATAGAACCGCGAGACATAGGCGACACCGACGGCGAAAGACCCGCCGGCGAGACCCACGCCAAGTGCCGCTAGCAGCAGCTCCGCGAACGTGCTGGCGAAGGCGAGCAAAAAGGTCGCGAGCGCGGCGGCCAGCATGGTGCCGGTATAGACCAGCCGGCCGCCCAGCCGGTCCGTCCAGACGCCGAGCAGGATGCGCACCAGTGACCCGGTCAGGATCGGCGTGCCGACCAGGACACCGAATTCGGTGTCGGTCAGGCCGAGCGCATCTTTGATGCGAACGCCGATAATGGAGAAGATCGTCCACACGGCGAAGCACACGGTGAAGGCGATGGTGGACAGCGAGAGGGTGCGCGTTGCGGAAGGTTCGGGAACAGGCACGGCTTCGGTGATTTGGCTCATCGCTGGCTCCTTGAGCGGCACGAGGCGGCGCTGCGCTTGGCTGAAAAGAAAAAGCCGCCGGCCAGGTCGCCCGCATCCCACGCAAGCGGGATCGCGAATTGACCTGATCGGCAGCTTTGCCTGGAGCGCCCGCCCTTGGACGCGAATATGATGGCCCATCGTTGGGCCCAGCGATTACCACGCAGAAACCGTGCCAGCTCCGGCGTGGAGACGAATAGTCTTTGAAATCAGGCGTTTATCAGGTAAGAACCTCGTAGGCCTCGCCTGCGCAGCCAAAAGCCTGCCAGTTTTTCTCGCAATGCGCGCACAATATTTGTGCAGCGCACCATAGGGCGGCAGGGTACGCGGAACATTCAGCCGCTGCGTCACATCGCTAAATAATCGTCCAGCCGGTCTGGATCGAAGGTCTTGCCGTCGAAGAAACCGTCGGGACCGAGAAGGAGGCTCGCGCCGGCGGAACCGACGGGCATGGGGGTTTGCAGCGCGCCCTCGACCTTGGCGTTGGCGCCGGGCAGCGCCACGCCGAGCGACTTGAGCACTGTGCGATAGATCTCCGGCCGATACGTGTCGCGCGCGACCGCCTCATGCGCGGCGCTTGCCTCAATCTGCCCCCAGCGCACCATCTGGCTGTAGAACCAAAGAGCGTGGCTCTTCCACGGAAAGGTCGCCGCGCGCGCGTGCGGTATGAAGAAGTCGGCCGCGATCACGGTGCTGTCATCGCCCGCCTCGATCTCGCCGGAGAGCGCCGGGCGAAGCCATTCGGCGGGGCATCCCACATAGTCGGGTCGTGAAAGAAGCTCCGCTAGCGCCTGGTGGTTCGCCGCGTCACCACACCACTGGGCGGCGCGGTAGAGCGCTCTGAGCAGCGCGGCGAGGGCATCCGGGTTCGCATCTGCCCAGGAGGCTGAGACACCGAGCACTTTTTCGGGGCTCGATCGCCAGATGGCCGCCTTGACCGTTGCAATGCGCCCGACCCTCCTTGCGACGGCGGCCGTGTTCCAGGGTTCGCCGACGCAGTAGCCGTCGATGCGGCCGGCTTCCAACGCATCCGCCATCAGCGGCGGCGGAACGATGACGATCTCCACATCGCGGTCGGGGGCGATGCCGCAGCCCGCCAACCAGTAGCGCAGTTCGTAATTGTGGCCGGAATGAGGGTGGACGACGGCGAAGCGGAGGCGTTCCCTGTCCCCGCGGGCGTCGACGGCGCGCTTGAGTGCCGCTCCGTTCGAAAGCGCCTCGAAACCGGGACCGGCGCCATTGTCCCTCATCGCGGCCCATAGGGCGCGCGAGACCGTGACCGCATTCCCGCCAAGACCCATGGCTAAGGGCGCAATGGTACGTGTGGCCAGAGGGGCAAGGCCGAGATTGAATGCGATCGGCATCGGCGCCAGCATATGCGCGACATCGAAATGCCCGACGGCGAGCCGATCGCGAATGCTCGCCCAAGAGTTCTCGCGGACGAGCACGAGCTCGAGGCCTTCTGCTTCGGCAAAACCTCCTTCACGCGCGACGACGAGCAGCGCGCTGTCGAGCAGCGGTAGGAAGCCGGCCGTGACGCGATGGCTCGCCGTCATGTGTCGTCCCCCGGTGCGAGCAATCCCGCCGCCATGATGAGGCTCTGCGCGATCTCGCTGATCTTGCGGTTTTGGTTCATCGCCGTCCTGCGCAGCAGCGCATAGGCGTCCTGCTCGGAGAGCCCGCGCGATTTCATGAGGATCCCCTTTGCACGCTCGACCAGTCTGCGGTTCTCCAGCTGGGTGCGCGCTTCCTCGAGCTCGCGCGCCATGCGCGAGAAGGCGTTGAAGCGGCTGATCGCCATGTCCAGGATCGGCTTGACGCGCTCCTTACGCAGACCATCGACCACATAGGCGGACACGCCCGCATCTACCGCCGCCTCTATGGACGCGCGGTCGGACCGGTCGACGAACATGGCAATCGGGCGCTTTACGGCCCGGGTGAGCTGGAACATGCTTTCGAGCATGTCGCGATTAGGATTCTCCAGATCGATGACGATCACGTCCGGCTCTGTCTCGGCAATGCGCCGTGCGATGCCGGTAACATCGTGGATCGCTGTTACCTGCGCGTGACCAGCCTCGCGCAATCCCTCCTCGATGATGGCCGCACGAATGCGGTTTTCGTCAATGATCAAGATCCTGAGAGAGGTCGGGTCCATGCACTCTCTCTTTGCCTGCCAATATCAACGGTGCAAGTCAAATAGCAGGTTACGCGATGGGGCTTGGCTGATTTGCGTGAGGGAAGGCAGCGCTCAAATCTGCTAGGTCGCAAGTGCCTACGGCCCTCATTGGGCCGGGAGTGGAACCGCGGCTCTTGCCATGGACATGGAAGAAAAAAGAACCCCCGGTTCAACTTTTGGGCCACCAGAGTGTTATGGGTCGCGGGCGGATGGTTCACGCAGTCCAGGACCTGCGAAGGGCATGCCCTGGAGGAGCAAGCAAGGAGATCGGCATGGACGCACGCGTGAGGCACCGTCGCATCGTGGTCGGTGAGGTCGACACGTTCTACCGCGAGGCAGGACCGGACGACGCGCCCGTGGTCCTGCTTCCACATGGCTATCCTTGCTCGTCATACGAGTTCCGGAACCTCATGCCGCGATTGGCCGACCGCTGGCGGCTACTCGCGCCCGACTATCCCGGCTTCGGCTACAGCGCCACGCCCGACGACTTCGACTACAGTTTTGACGGCTATGCCGACTTCCTCGATGGCTTCGTGGAGGCACTCGGCATCGTAAGTTTCGCGCTCTATCTTCACGACTTCGGCTCGCCCATCGGCGTGCGCTTGGCAATCAAGGCGCCGGAGCGCGTAACGGCCCTCATCATCCAAAACGGCGACGTGCCCTACGAGGACGCGCTCGGCGCGAAATACGCTGAGATCGAGCAGACATGGGAGCTGCCGCACTCCCGGATGAGAGAGAAGTTGGCTGAAGCCGTGAGCGAGGAGACGTTCAAGGAGGAGTTCCTGAACGACGTGAGCCGGGAGCTCGCGCAGCGCATCCCTCCAGACCTCTGGAAGCTGCACTGGTCGCTGATGACGCCGAAACGCAAGGAGATCGCGGTTGACCTCCTTGCGGGCCTGAAGGCGAACCGAGCCTGGTTCCCGCACCATCGGAACTATCTCGCCGAAAACCGGCCGCCGACGCTGATCGTGTGGGGGCCGCAGGACGGGTACATGCCGGAAGCGTCGGCTCGCGCCTATCTTCGCGACCTTCCCGATGCTGAGCTCCACCTGCTCGATGGCGGCCACTGGCTGCTTGAGACCAATCTCGAGGAGGTGGTCGGGCTGATCCGCGACTTCCTCAATCGGGTTCAGGCGCCTCGGTGACCATCACCAACGGCGGCAGTACATCTCCACTCGTGCGGAACCGGTATGCTGCGCAAAAGACTGCGGGCACGGGCGAAACAACAACGTCAAGCTGATCGCGATTGGCCCAGTAAAGTCAGCCCTCTAAAGAACAAGGTGTGGCGGAGGGGGTGGGATTCGAACCCACGGTGCGCTTGCACGCACGGCGGTTTTCAAGACCGCTGCCTTAAACCACTCGGCCACCCCTCCAAAGGCGATGTCGACGGGTATATGGGACCGGCGAAGCGAACCCGCGAGAGCCGGTCAGGCTCGCGGGGTTCTATCATTGCCTCGCGCCGGTTGCAAAGGCTGGAGCAGGCTCCGTTCACATACAGGGCCGCAGCGCCTCCAGCACCAGGCCGTCCCACTCCGGATAGCTGTAGAGATCGATCACCGTCTCATACTGCGCCAGAACCATGAGGCGCACCCGATAAGGCTTGTGCCGCCCCAAGGGCCCCTGGCTCACGGTCGCCTCAGGTTCGATCTTGACGATCACGTCCGGCTCCTGGACCACGATCCTGTGGGCGATCGGCTTGCCCAATGGCGATGTCACCCCGAAGCTGCGGTCCAGCGCCTCCGCCACGCAGGCAATGCTTCTCTCAAAGCTGCGCTTGGCCACCCAGCTGTGCGCCGGGGCCTCGTCGCGCAGCGACGGTCCACAGCCGCTCAGCCCTGAAGTGCCCAGCACCAAGGCCAGCGCCAGAACATAGTGTCTCATGCCTCGTGTTTCCCCGCGAACGCCCGATGCCCGCAACACCTGCCCCTGATTCTCCACGCTCGCATAGTGTCACGAAACGAAGGCACGATCAGCAAAGAAAGCGCAACAGGACGGCAGCCGCTTCAGCGCGCGCCTAGTTCGTGCGGGTTCCGGGTGGCGGTGGCTGCTCCGCCCGTTCCGCCATGCGGAGGAGCGCGCCGGCAAGCGCCCGCGCTTGCGCCGACGTCAATACCAGCTGCAGCGCTTCGAGATCGGACGCGACCTTCTCCCCCGAAGCATGCTCGAGCCGCAGCGCGCAGGCGGTCTCCGCCACCACGGCGGTCTCATAGCCGACAAGCGCCCGGAGAACGATCATGCCGTCTGCATCCCTGTTCCATTCGACCATCGGCATACCCTCTCCTGTTCGCGAGCCGCGCAACTTAGCACAAGCATGCCTCAGCGAAAGGCGCTCTGATCTGCACCCGGCTCCGCTTGGTCGGTGGTCGCTTGCGTCAGGATCGGAAGAAGTCGCCGGCGGAAAAGGGCGATGTCACCGCCGCTGGAACTGGGAGGTCGCGTTTTCGGAAAGGCCGAGCACCGCCTCGGCCGTTGGATTGTTGCTGAACTCGCCGGCGCT
Organism: Rhodoligotrophos defluvii; assembly: GCF_005281615.1. Lineage (NCBI taxonomy): Bacteria > Pseudomonadati > Pseudomonadota > Alphaproteobacteria > Hyphomicrobiales > Rhodoligotrophaceae > Rhodoligotrophos > Rhodoligotrophos defluvii. The sequence continues at coordinate 448,904 of NZ_SZZM01000003.1, forward strand.
TTCCAGCGCCAGAAGCTCGATGAGCCGCCGTCGGGCGCGGCTGACGCGGCTCTTGACGGTGCCCACCCGGCAGCCGCAGATCTCCGCCGCCTCTTCATAGGAGAAGCCGGATGCCCCCACCAGGATGAGCGCCTCGCGCTGCTCCTCCGGCAAGTCGGCGAGCGCCTCGCGGAAGTCCTGGAAGTCCATATGGCTGTCCTGGCGTGGAATATCGACCAGGCGCGCCTCGGCCTCCCCCTCGCCGTTGTCGACCTCATTGCGGCGTCGCCGCCGCTCCGAATAGAACGCATTGCGCAGGATCGTGAACAGCCAGGCGCGGAGATTGGTCCCCTCCTCGAAGCTCTCGATATTGGCCCACGAGCGCATCAGCGTTTCCTGGACCAGATCGTCCGCCTCGTCGCCATTGCCGCATAGCGAATAGGCAAAGGCGCGCAGATTGGGGATCTGGCCAATCAACAGCGACCGTAAGTTACCCGACACCGTCATTCTTCCTCCGGCCCATTTTTCTGTTTTTCCAGCTGAGCGATCAGGCTCAGCAGACGGTCCGGGATCGGTTGCTTGACGACATCGTCGTAAAGTGCCTTGAGCTGGCGTCCGAGCCGCTCCTGTATCTTCTTGTCCACGCCGGGCAGCCCTTCTTCGCCGCCGCGCCGGTCGAGGGTGGTAGAGGGATCGACGTTTGCCCCCATCTCATCATTTTCCCTTGTCACCATCTTCGTCCATTGTCGTAAGGGCCCCCTGATATCCAGGCCTGGGTTCACCCGCCCCACTGGTAGAACTAAACGCCGGGTCTGCCGAAGCGGTTCCACGATCTTCGGGAACTTTTTGAGGGCTCGCCAGTTTAGGGGTTGCCGGTTTAGAGTCGGGGTGGCTGCCTTGGTCTCGCGTGGGCTGCCGCCCGTGGCTTCCACTTCCTTGGTATCAGAGAGGGAACCAATGCCGCTATCCGAGAAGATTGCCCCCAATATTCCGTTCTTGCGACGCTTCGCGCGGGCGCTTTGTGGCAATCAGAGCAGCGGTGATGCTTACGTCGCAGCGACCCTGGAAGCGATCGTTGCCGATCCGGAGTCGTTTTCATCCAACCAGGATCCGCGGGTGGCTCTGTTCAAGACCTTCCTCAAGATCTGGCAGTCGCTCGAGATCAACCAGCGCGAGGAAGCGCCGAGCGCCAATCCCGCCGCAGCGGCCGAGCGTCGGCTCGAGCGCCTGCCGCCGCGCCCGCGCCAGGCCTTTCTCCTGACCGCGGTCGAAAGCTTTTCGCCGGACCAGGTCCAGGCCATTCTCGATGTCTCGCCGGACGAGTTGGACCGTCTGCTCGACGCCGCCGGCCGCGAGATCGCGCGGCAGGTCGCAACCGATATCCTCATCATCGAGGACGAGCCGATCATCGCGATGGATTTGGAGGCGCTGGTCGAGGGCCTCGGCCATTCCGTCTCTGCCATCGCCCGCACCCATCGGGAAGCGGTCACCGCGGTCAAGCAGAAGCGCCCGGGCCTGATCCTCGCTGACATTCAGCTTGCCGACGGCAGCTCCGGCCTGGAGGCGGTCAACGAGATCCTCGGCGGCGTCGAGGTCCCGGTGATCTTCATAACCGCCTATCCCGAGCGGCTTCTGACCGGCAACCGCCCCGAACCCACATTCCTGATCACCAAGCCGTTCCAGCCGGACATGGTGAAGGCCATGATCAGCCAGGCGCTGTTCTTCGACACGCGGGCGCACAATCAGGGTGAGGCAGCCTGACCATCTGTGGACGCAAGTCCGCACGGCCCCGGGGACCGATGGACATCGGAGTCCCCGGGCGATTCGCCTGTGTCGCGACACAGCGCGCGGGGCGCGCCCTTTCGCAACACCCGGATAACTGTGGTGTACTGGGCTTGTCCATTTCTCATTCAGCTGCTCATCTTTTGACCAGAAAGCACTAGGCGAAACGCCCTAGATGTTGCTGAGAAAACACACCCTTTTTCGTTCGTATTGCAAGTTATGCGACTGTTCAATTTTGACTCTTTTCCTTCAATTCTGACTGTGAATAGATCTCGCGGAGATGCCGGCTGCCCGAGGCGGCCGTGTCAGTTGAGGGGAGATCGAGCATGCGGACGAAGGGGTTGGGTCAGTCGCTGTTGGCCGGCATTGCGTTGACAGCCATGGCGTCCGCCGGCCACGCCGATGAGCTGGCCGCCCTCAAGGCGCAGCTCGAGCAGCTTCAGGCGCGTGTCGACCAGCTCGAGGCTCAGCCCTCCCTGCCAGTGGTGTCGGAGGGCACCAGCTGGATTACCTTCCGGCGCGGCACGGAAGCGACCGCCGACTGGCGGGTCGGCCGGCTGCGCGATGACATCCCGACCACAGGGGGGATGACCATCTCGATCACGCCCACGGCCGATCTTCCCGCGCCGGTGCACGAGGTCACCGTTGCCGGTTACGTCAAGGGCGACGTGATCTACGACTTCGACGAGGATCTCGGCGATTTCTTCAGCTATACCGCGATCACCGGGCGCGAGAACCAGGAGCATGTGCGCCTGCATGCCCGCCAGACCCGTTTCAATATCAAGTCCAAGTCCGACACCGCGATCGGTCAGATCCGCACGGTGATCGAGGGCGACTTCCTCTCCGGCGGCAGCTTCGGCAACACCGATTTCCGCCTCCGCTATGCCTGGGGCGAGTGGGACTTCATGCCGAATTGGACTTTCGGCGCAGGTCGTTACGACACCAACTTCATGTCGCCGTTTACCGGCACGACCACGGTCGACTTCAACGGCGACGTGGGCCTGATCGGCACGTCCCGTACCGACCAGGTCCGCGTCACCTATACGACCGGGCCGATGCTTTTCGCCCTGGCCGTCGAGAACCCGCTAGGTGACGCCGGCGACTTGATCGACCAGGGCGGCGAGGCGTTTGTTGCCGCGTTCAATTCCTCGAACAACGTCCCGAACTTCACCGCGCGCTGGCAGTATGACGCGCCTGGCGGGCACCAGTTCCTGGTGTCCGGCGTGGTCCAGAACTATCACACGGATTCCGAGCTGGGCGGCGAGAGCGAAAGCGCAGTCGGCTGGGGCGTGCAGGGCGCGGTCAATATCAATCTGGCCGATGTCGCGCTGCTGACCACATCGGTCATGTATGGCGACGGCATCGGCAGCTTCCTGTTCGGCAACACCATCGGCGCCTATGTGGATATTGATGGCGATATCCACACCACGGAAGCGTTGGGCCTCTATGCCGGCATCAGCTTCGAGCTCACGGACGCAACCTCGCTGAACCTCTCCTGGGGCTATGCGGATATGAAGAAAAGCGAGGTCTTGCGTGCTAACGCCAATAACACCACCATCGACGTGATGTCGGCCCATGCCAACATCCTGTGGCAGCCGGTCGAGCAGTTGCGGCTTGGCTGGGAAGTCATGTGGGCCGACCGCAAGTTCCTCGAGGTCGACGGGCCGGTCAGCGATATCGAGAAGGCCGACGTCTGGCGCGCCCAATTCGGCGCCTGGTTCTATTTCTGATCCTCGGCCGGAAGGCGTTCACGGGCAGATCGAGCAGCCCGCCCGCACAGGCCGGCGGGCCTCGGCCGCTTGGCGCTGTGCCCTTTATGCAACCGACACATTGCCCTGACCGTCCTTCAGCCTAAAGGGTGGTGGAGCGTTGCGGGGAGAGTTGCTATATCCGTTGTTGCGACCCGGTCCGGCACTTGAAGAGAGCTGCCGGCCAGAGATCGCGAATGGAATGACCCGATAGCGATCCCTGCGGGCGTAATGGCACTTCTGTCGACCTCCACATCCCGTGATCTCGGCCGCGCCAGGGCGCTTGCCGCGCGTGGCGATGTCGCGGCCGCGCGCGAGGCCTACAAGGCGCTGCTGGCCCAAGCCCAGCGGGATGCTGCCTTGCTCACCGAGGTGGGGGTGTTCGAGGCCTCCGCCGGAAACGCTGCTGCGGCGCGGCGCCATCTGGAAAAGGCGCTGAAGCTCAGCCCCAGCAATCCCGATATCCACTACAACCTCGCGGAGCTCGCCCGCCAGGCCGGCGCCATCGCTCTGGCCGAGCGGCACTACCGCCGGGCCATTGCGGCATCGCCCGACCATGCCGATGCCCATTACGGCCTGGGCGAGTCGCTCCGCTTGCTCGGCCGCAAGGAGGAGGCCCTGCCCTTTCTGATCCGGGCCCACGAGCTGGCGCCTCAGGATCCGGAAATCCTCAACTGCCTCGGCATCTCGCTGGAGGAAAACGGGCATCAGGATGATGCGGAGCAGGCCTTCCGCCGGGCACTGGCAGCCGATCCCCGCTACCAGGACGCGCGCTGCAACCTGGCGGCGCTGCTGGCGGAGCGGCAGGATTACCAGGCGGCCGACCGTCTGTTCGCCGAGAGCGATCGCGCCGCCCTGCCGGCCGTGATGCTGGGCCGCTGGGCCAATATCCTGCTTTCGCTGCGCCGCAGGGAAGATGCCGCCAGCATTGCCGAGGAGGCCCTGCGCAAGGACCCGCGGGAGCTGACTGCTCTCAATGTCAAGGCGACGGTCCTGCAGCGCAAGGGCCATTTCGACGAGGCGGAGCAGGTGGCCCGCGCCATCATCAAGCTCGATCCGCGCCATGCCGACAGCTATCAAAGGCTCGCCACCATGCGGCGGCTGGGTGAGGATGCCATGGAGCCTCTCCGGCGTATCCTCGGCGATAAGAGCTTACCGCCGGAGCAGCGCGCCACGGCCGGCTTCGCCCTCTATGCGCTGCTCGACCGGCGCGGCGATTATCCCGCTGCCTTCACCGCCCTGTCGCAAGCCAATGCCCTGCGTGCGGAGCAGCGGCCCTACAAGCCGGACTACCACGAGCAGCTGGCCAATCGGGTGATGGCCACCTTCGACCGGGATTTCCTCGCCTCGCGCTTCGGCGAGGGCATGGACGAGCCCGGCCCCATATTCATTCTCGGCATGCCCAGGTCCGGCACCACCCTGGTCGAGCAGATCCTCGCCGCCTACCCCCAAGTCCATCCGGGTGGCGAGCGCAACGACCTGAACAGGCTGGCGCGGAGCATGTCCGGCTATCCCGAGCAGGCCGGCATCGTGGCCTCCGACTGGGCGCGCGGCAACGCGCTTGAGATCTTCGCCGATATGCGCGCCGAGGCGCCGGAAAAGCCCTTCGCCACCAACAAGGCGCCCGGCAACTACATGTTCATCGGGCTCATCGCCTGGCTGTTCCCACGGGCCCGCATCATCTATTGCAAGCGCGATCCGCTCGATAACGGCCTGTCCTGCTTCGAGCAGAATTTTGAGCTGGACATTAGCTTTTCCACCGATCTTCGCGCCTTCGCCCATGCCTACCGGCTGCATGAGCGGCTCATGAGCCACTGGTTCAGGGCCTCTCCGGTGCCGATCCACACCGTCGCCTACGAAGCTCTGGTGCGCGAACCCGAGCCTCACGCCCGCGCGCTGGTTGATTATGTCGGGCTGCCCTGGGATGCGGAATGCCTCAGCACCGAGCATCGTGATCGGCCGATTGACACCGCCAGCGTGTGGCAGGTTCGCCAGCCTATCAATGCCGGTGCCATCGGCAAGTGGCGGCGTTACGAGCGCGAACTCGCACCATTGATCGAAGCCCTGAGGGAAGGGGAAGAATGAAGCGGCTAGCTTTCACCATACTTGGGTTATTGACCCTTGCCGGCTGCACTTCGTCTCAGCCGCTGAAGCCTCGCATCATCAACATAGCGGCAACCCCTTCCCCCGCTTCGGCCCAGATCGCCGGCTCGATCCAGCATCTCGTCGACCAGACCAACACCACTTACGTGACGCTGGTGGTGCACAACGCGCCGACGAAGAACCAGCGCAAGAAGGACGAGTTGCCGGAGCCCGTCGCCTCCGGCAGCGGCTTCCTCGTCGACAGTCAGGGTACTGTGGTCACCGCCGGCCATGTGGGCATGGAAAAGGGCTGGCTGGTCGAAGCGCGCGGGCCGGATGGCAGGATCTATCAAGGCACCGTGGAAGCCCTGTCCTATTCGCCCGATGTGGCCATCGTGAAGCTGCGCGGCATGGAAGGCAGCGCGGCGGTGAAGCCGGCGTCGAGCCCGTGCCTGCACAAGGGCCAGCCGGTGTTCTCCCTGGGCAAGCCGCGCGCCGAAGGCGATATTGCCCGCACCGGCGAGCTGGTGGCCACCCATTTTGAGCGCCCCGTCACCTATTCCAAATTCGGCTATCCCGATGCCATGGTGCTGAAGCTGTCGACGCGGCGCGGCGAGTCCGGCGGCCCGGTCTTCAACGACCGCGGCGAGCTGATCGGCATGCTGGTCAGCACGCTGTCGGACAAGAACACGGGCGCGCCGTTGGATCTCGCCCACGCCTTGCCGGCGCCGATGATCGCGCGGGTGCTGTGCCAAGCCACCAGCTGCAGCCCGGAATGGCGCCTGGTGGCCCTGCAGACCACCGCTCAATGCCCCAGCAGCTGATCTGGCGTCATCTTGCCAGGGGTTCAAGACGGCCCACGTTTTAGGCCGAGCAACTTGCGTCGTTGCGGCGCTTGACGCGGCAATCCAGGGCCCCGCGGCACACGCGTCCCCCGAAGCCATGACCGCCGATCAGATCAGGGAATAAGCAGCGTGGTGCCGGTGGTCCTGCGCGCTTCGAGATCGCGGTGCGCCTGAGCGGCATCGGCAAGCGCATAACGCTGGTTGATCTCGATCTTCACCCTGCCGCTCGCCACCACATCCATCAAGGCCGCGGCGTGGCGGGCCAGGTCCTCATCCCTTGCCGCATAGGTCATGAGCGTGGGACGGGTGACATAGAGCGAACCACGGCGGCTGAGCTCGATCAGGTCGAAATTCTTGATCGGTCCCGACGCATTGCCGAAGCTTACCAGCAGGCCCCGCGGCCGGAGGGAGGCGAGCGAAGCCTCGAGGGTCGCCGCGCCCACCGAGTCGTAGACGACCGGCACGCCCTCCCCGTTGGTCAGTGCCCGCACCCGTTCTGCCACATTCTCCCTGGTATAGTCGATCGTGTGGTCGCAGCCGTGGGCCCGGGCGAGTGCCGCCTTCTCGGGCGAGCCCACCGTGCCGATCACGGTGGCCCCCAGCAGCTTCGCCCACTGGCAGGCAATCAGCCCCACCCCGCCCGCCGCTGCATGGAACAGGACGGTATCGCCAGGCTGAACCTTATAGGTCTCGTGCAGCAGGTAGCTGGCGGTCATCCCCTTCAGCATCATGGCCGCCGCAGTCTCGTCCGAGATTGCCTCCGGCAGCTTGACCACCCGGTTGGCCGGCATGTTGCGGATTTCGCTGTAGGCGCCGAGCGGTCCGGTGCCATAGGCCACCCGGTCGCCTCGCTTGAGTGAGCCAACCCCCTCGCCCACCGCCGTGACCACGCCCGCAGCCTCCATCCCCGGGATCAGCGGTAGCGGCGCGGGATAAAGCCCTGTGCGGTAGTAGACATCGATGAAATTGAGGCCGATGGCGGCGTGCTTGATCTGCACCTCGCCCTGGCCCGGAGGCGCAACCGTCACCTCCTCCAGCTTGAGCACTTCCGGTCCGCCGACCGCATGGATCCTGATCGCCTTCACCATCGCCCGACCTTCACCTTTACCAAGTCATGCCGAGCTTTTGCAGCACCACCCGCGTGACCGCCGCATCCGCCAGCGCGAGCCCGGGTGGCACATAGCCGATGCGCCTGTCGGCGCTCCAGGTCACCCGGCTCCGGCCCGCAACCGCCTCGGGCAAATCGCTGTCGAACGCCCTGGTGATCGTTACCATGCCCGATTGCACCAGCCCCGCCGTCTGCAAGGCGTCATCCGTTGTCAGCGCGTCGAATTTCGCCACGCCCTCGGGGATCCATGACTTGGCCAGATCAACCCCGATGGCCAGCCCCCCGGGCTTGATTTTCCCACCGTCCACGAAAGGCACGACCGCGATGTTCAGCGGAACCATGCTCACCACGATGTCGGCCTCGTAGACCGCGTCGGGCCGGTCGTTCACCACCGTAACGTCAAGGCCGCGCGCCGCCACTTCCTCTGCGTATTTGCGCGCCGAGGCCTCCGTGCGGCTCAGCGCGATGATGCGCTTGATCGGCCGCACCGCCAGAAGCGCGTCGAGATGGGTGCGCGCCTGCAGCCCGCAGCCGATCATGGCCACGCTTTCCGCCTTCGGATCCGCCCAGAAATCCGCGCCCAAGGCCGAAACGGCCGCGGTCCTGACCCCCGTGAGCCACGAGAAATCCAAGATCGCCAGCGTCTCCGCCGTCTTGGCATTGGTGGCGATGACCTGCGCATTGATATGCTTGCCGGCGGCGGTCGAGGCGACGGTGGAGGCGACCCATTTCACCACGGCGATGTCGTCGAGCACCCCAGGCATCGCGTGAAACAGCCCACCCTCCGCCGTGTGCAGGCCGATCTTGGCGACCACCGGGTCTGCCGCCTCCGCGCGGCGGGCGAAGGCCTGGCGTAGGGCATCCAGCACCTCCGGGTAGGTGAGGCCGATCGCCCGGATCTTTTCTTCAGTGAGATAGGGCGGCTCTTGGTTCATCGCTGACATCGCTCCGATTTGAGGTGAGCAGGCTTTCGCCGCAAATGAAGCCCCACGTGAGATTGGGGCCGATCGTGGTGCCCGCGCCGATGGAATGGGTGCCGATCGGGTTGGCCATGGCAAGTCCCGCCGCATAGAGCCCCGGGATGATGCTATGGTCCGGCCGCAGCACCTCGCCGCGTTGATTGGTGCGTGCGCCGCCCTTGGTGCCGATGATCGACCGGTTGATCGACACCGCATAGAACGGCGGCTGCTCGATGGTGCCGAAGGCGGCCTCCGTGCTGCCCGCCTTGTACTGCTCCCAGGAGCTTTCGCCGCGATGGAAGTCCTCGTCCCTGCCCTGCTGGCAGAAGCGGTTGAAGCGGGCGACCGTCTCCTTCAGCACATCCGCCGGAAGCCCGGCCTTGGCCGCCAACTCGTCCAGGCTCCGCGCCTTGATCAGGCATTTGGGATCCTTGCGCGCATACCAGATGAACGGCCACGAGCGGCCCAGGAACCGTTTGTCCCCGATCAGCCAGGCGGGCAGGTGCAGCGGCTCGCCGGTCTCGGGATCGCGCTGATCCAGCGCCTCGCCGATATTGTAGTCATACTCGCTGACAAAACGTCGGCCGTGGCGGCCCACGATGATGGCATGCGGCTCCGTCTGGAACGTCAGGGGAATGCCGTGCAGCCGTCCCTCGTAGCGGGTTGGCAGCGTCGGGTAGATGTTCGCCTGGTCCATCCGCTCGAGCAGCGCCCCCGCCTGCTGGGCCAGCAGCTGCCCGTCGCCCGTATTGGTGCGCGGGCTGGCGATGCGGTCGAGCGGGCCCGGGAAATGGCGGGTATAGAGTTCCTGGTTCCACTCGAAGCCGCCGGTTGCCAGCACCACCCCGCGCCGCGCCAGAAACCGCACCATGACGCCATCGCGCTCGGCCGCAACGCCGGTGATCCGGCCGTCCCCGTCGTCTTGCAGCAGGGCCGTGACGCGCGTCTCCGGCGAGAAGCGGCAGCCCTTGTCGAGGCAGCCCTTGATGAGGCCCGTCATCAGCGCATTGCCCTGCGCACGGCTGTCGGTCGCGAGCCGCCATAAGAGCTTCGGCCACAGCCGCAGCACCGCCCGCACCGGATAATGCCAGAGGTCGTCGTCATAGACCTCCTGGTAGGTGAAGAGATGCGGCAGGGTCGAGCGCCTGAGCCGCCGTGCATAGGGGCCGAGCAGGCGCCGGCTCAAGGGCAGCGGCGACAGCATGCGGCCGCGGGCCTTGCCGCCCGGGCGTTCGCAGAAAATGTCGGGTTCGTCCGTCAGCGCAAAGCGCAGCGGCGTCTCCTGCTCCACGAATTCCAGCACGCGCGGCGCATTCTGGGCGAAGGCCTGCCACAGCGCATCCTCCTTCGCCTGCCAACCCGGCGGCGAGGCATTGCGGATATAGGTCAGCGCCTCCTCCGGGCTGTCGTCGATACCCGCTGCCCGCGCGATATGGTTGGCGGGGATCCACGTGCCCGCGCCGGACATCGCCGAGGTGCCGCCCAGCTTTTCGCTCTTTTCCAGAATGACGACGGAAAGCCCGCCCGCCGCAGCGCGCAGCGCCGCCGAGAGCCCGGCAACGCCTGACCCGACCACCACCACGTCGTGAGTTTCCGCACTGCTGTTGCGAGCGGCCGCGTGCTGGTCCGGCTGAACCCCTGCAGTCATGGCGAGATCCGCGTGATTGAGAAGGAATGGCTTGTGAAGGGAAATCTAGGAAGTCTTGAATGGCCGTGTCCAGCAAATTTAGGACACGGGCTTGCGAGGGAACGATACTGAGCCCGTGCCACTGAGCCGAAGGGCTTCTCTAGTTGGAAATCGTCGCCGGAGTATGACTGGCATCCTGCCAAAGACGCTCGAGATCCGACGTCGATCTTTCGATGCAAATCCCGCGGATGCGATAGAAGATATCAATCATTACGCAATAATGGACAAATTTGATCGATGTCGAAAAATACTCATTCAAGATCGAGTATTACCATTTCATCCGGTATTACGTCGTGGAGGACGGAATTATGGCTGAAGTACCGATAATGGAAGAACTAGGCTCTCTCGAACGAGAGGTGGGTACGCTCAAATCATCGGAGATTTTCAAACCCTCGGAAGCTTTTGAAAGCGGACATAATGCATTCGGCGAGTCGTTCGGCGCCCAGTCGTCGTTCGGCGGCGCGTCGGACTTCAACCAAATACAAGAAGATTTCACAAGAAATTACCTTAACAATGAGTTTTATCCCAAGGTTGTCGACTCAATTTACAGGGGCGAACACAATAACTTTGAAAATTTCGATAATTTTCTCAACCACCACCTGACCCAAGGTCGCGAAGAAGGCGTAAACGGGCTCGCGTCGAAGCTTGCCGACCATCTAAACCTTTCCGGAAGCGAGCGAGACGCATTCCACCGGGACTTCCTTCAGCAAGCAGAGAACCATCCGGTCATTAGCGAGCAGAACTTTGACCAACTGCGCGATCAAATGTATCGGAAACTGGCGCATGATGGCCATCTTCCGACCATGCGCCAACCTCAGTACGAGCACACGAATTACGAGCACATGAATAGTAATCACGCCAACACGAGTGACCACGTCAATACGAGTGACCACGTCAATACGAGTGAGCACGTCAACACGAGTGATCACGTCAACGTTATATCGGCTCATGACCATGGTGGGAGCGGGTACAAAGCTGCGCTGATCACCACCGGTGCGGTCCTCGGCACCGGGGCTCTCCTAGGGGGGATCAGCGGTGCGCTTCACCACAACGAGCCCTCCAACGAACAAACGGACCACCAGCCACCTCATGTTGAGGCGCATGACTTTACGTATTTATGAGCATTGAAGCAGCTCGGATGAAACGCGTACCCGGATTGCGCGTTTTAAGGTCTTTTGTCGCCACTTAGCGGCTCGCGGCGCCGCCGGCCACGGAGCTTGCCGTTACCGCCTCAGCAGTACGTCCTTTGCCTGGTTGATCAGGGCGGCGAAGGCGTCCGACCCGCCCGCATCCGGGTGGAACTTCTTCATGAGCCGCCGGTGCGCGGCCCGGATCTCCCGCTCGCTGGCATTGTCGGAAACCTCCAGAATGCGGCAGGCTTCCGCCCGCGACATGGCGAAGCCGCGCCGCGGGTCGCCCGCGCCGTTGGCCCGCGCCGAAGCCCCGCCCGCCCCGTTGCGCCAGCCTGCATGCATGCGGTCGAGATAGGCATCGAGCAGGAGCCGGCTCTGGTCGGCAATGCCCTGTGCTTCGCTGCGCAGATCGAGCAGCTCGGCCAGGCTCATGGAGGAAAGCCTGCGCCCCGCATGGCGCCCCATCAGCACCGAGCCGTCCATGGTGCCGGTATCGTGGTCGAGCTCCATGTCGAGAAGCGTGGTGCGCACGCCGGACCGCTGCCCTGCGGAGCGCCCGCCGGCGCGGGAGAAGCCGCCCGGCGCGCCGATATTCATCTCCCGCCCCAGCAGGCCCAAGCCGAAGGCCATCAGCGGCGCGCCGAGAGCCATGCCGCCGCGCAGCGACATGATCAGCCCGACCAGTGCGATGGCTGCACCGCCGCCCAACCGGGTCATCTTGGCCAGGCGCTTCGGGTCCGCCTTCACGGACTTGCGCAGCAGCCAATAGGCCAGCAGGAGAGCCAGGGCGACGAGGAGGAACGCTTGCATGTCCCTAACAGCCTAGCCCAACTGTTCCAGGAGCAGCGTGGCTGTCCGGTTGCCTCTGCCATAATCCGCAAGCGCCTGGCGGCCGCCGGCCGCATAGACCGCGACCGCCGAGAGAAGCGCCCGCAGTTGGCCCGCCGCATTCAGGTCGAAGCGGCAGTAAGCGCCTTTGGTCAGCCGGGCAATTTCCCGGAAAGCCGCCTCGGCGCGCGGCTCATGGCCCTCCTGGAACATGAACATGGGCACGCCCAGCAGCCCGATCTCGCCGGCCCGGGCACAGAGAAGGTCTACGTCCTCCTCCATGCAGTCGCCCACATAGACCGCCGCATGCACCTTCGCGCGCTCGGTTTCGGTCTTGATGTGCTGGAGCACCTTGCGGATCTGGGTATAGCCGCCGCGGCAGGCGATGCCGGCCATCAGCTTGGCCAGGGCTTGCGGGTCGGACACCCAGCGGCTGGCCATGCACTCGTTGAACCCGCGGAAATAGACGAGCTGCACGTCGAGCCCGCCGATCCGCGCCGTCTCCTCGAACATCTGGCCCTGAATGGCGAGCGCACGGTCCCAAGTGGGTTGCCGGCTCATGGTCGCATCCATGGCGAACACCAGCCGGCCACGGCCGCCGTCCGTGCGCAGCGGAACAGCTTGCGCCTTGGCCAGGAAGGCGCTCACCTCCCGGTCCGTCGATGTCACCTCATGGCTGTGCGGCGTCGTGACAGGCGCACGCGTTTTCAACCCCACCTCCCAAGCTCAGGCAACCTTTTATACTGCAAGATGGGGCAGGCAAGCCTGCGGAACAATCCTACAAGCCTCATATTGCGCTTCAACCGCGCACCGACACCCCTTACGCGCGACGTATTGCCCGCCGAGATCTACAGCCAGTCACTGTTGCCATGCCGGGATGCCCCGCTTACCTGCCGTGGCGTAGATGCCATGCAAATCAGCTTCGGGAGGCCCCGACATGAGGATCGCCACAGCAATACTGGCGGCGCTGGCGCTGGCCGGCTGCAAAGAGACAGCCAATGTGAACGCTTCCCGTGCGCATTCCGCCCACGCGACGGAAGACGCGCCGTTTTTCGTCGGCCGCTGGGCTGCGGAGGAGGCAATGTGCGGCAACGCCGCCTGGCAATTCACCGAGAGCAGCATCTCTACGCCGGGCCACGTAGTCTGCAAGTTCAATCAGGTCGACAATGTCGGTGGCGTTTACCAGATCGACGCGACCTGCACCGCCGAGGGCCCTCCCGCCCGATACCAGCTGAAGATCTCCTACGCGCAGTCGGCGGGCGCATTGCTGGTCGAGGGAGGACCGTTTCAGCCGATCGGCTTGGTCGCCTGCCGATAAGCTGAACGGCAGCGTCAGGCCGCCTTGGGCTTGGCCTCCTCCACGATCTGCACCAGCCGCTTGAGGATCGCGCGCACGCCCTTCAGCCGGTCCTCCGCTTCGTCCATGTCGCGCTTGAACACCAGCTTCTGGTCCGGCCTGAGCTTCACATTGTGGCCCTGCTCGTTGATATAGGCCACAAGCCCTGCGGGATTGGCGAACTCGCCATTGCGGAACGAGACCACCACCCCCTTCGGGCCGGCGTCCACGCTCGCCACATTGGCCGCCCGGCACAAGAGCTTGATCGCCACCACCTGCAGGAGGTGGTTGACCTCCTGCGGCAGCGGCCCGAAGCGGTCGCGCATTTCCGCGCCCAAACCCTGCACCTCCTGCTCGGTGTCGAGGTCCGCCAGCCGGCGGTAGAGGCTAAGCCTGAGGTCGAGGTCCGGCACATAGCTGTCCGGGATCAGCACGGCGGTGCCGATATTGATCTGCGGCGACCAGCGGTCCTCGGTCTCGACCTCCAGATCGCCCGACCTGAGGCTTGCCACCGCCTCTTCCAGCATCTGCTGGTAGAGCTCGAAGCCAACCTCCTTGATATGGCCGGACTGCTCCTCGCCCAGGAGATTGCCGGCGCCGCGGATGTCGAGGTCGTGGCTGGCCAGCGTGAAGCCCGCACCCAAGGTGTCGAGGGACTGCAGCACCTTCAGCCGCCGTTCGGCCCCTGCGCTCAAGGGCTTGCCCACCGGCACCGTGAGCAGTGCGTAGGCCCGCTGCTTCGAGCGCCCGACGCGGCCGCGGATCTGATAGAGCTGGGCCAGCCCGAACATGTCGGCCCGATGCACGATCAGCGTATTGGCGGTTGGAATATCGAGACCGGATTCGACGATCGTGGTCGACAGGAGCACATCGAACTTGCGGTCGTAGAAGGCCGACATCACGTCTTCGAGCTCGGTTGCCGCCATCTGCCCATGGGCGGTAGCGAAGGTCACCTCGGGCACATGCTCGCGCAGGAACTCCGCCATCTCGCTCAGATCGGACACCCGCGGGCACACGAAGAAGCTCTGCCCGCCGCGATAATGCTCGCGCAGCAGGGCTTCCCGGATGGTCACGGGATCGAAGGGCGACACGAAGGTCCGCACCGCCAGCCGGTCCAGCGGCGGCGTGGTGATGAGCGACAAATCCCGCACGCCGGTCATGGCCAGCTGCAGCGTGCGCGGAATAGGCGTGGCGGTCAGGGTGAGCACATGCACATTCGCCCGCAGCTCCTTCAGCCGTTCCTTGTGCTTCACGCCGAAATGTTGCTCCTCGTCCACGATCAACAGGCCGAGGTCGCGGAACACCACGTCCTTGGCGAGAATGGCATGGGTGCCGATGATCACGTCGATCTGGCCCTCGGCGAGCCCCTTCTTGATCTCGTTCACGTCCTTGCGGGCGACCAGCCGGGAGGCCTGCGCGACGCGCATGGGAAAGCCGCGGAAGCGCTCGATGAACGTGGCATAGTGCTGGCGCGCCAGAAGCGTGGTCGGCACCACCACCGCTACCTGGCGTCCACTCATCGCCGCCACGAAGGCCGCGCGCAGCGCGATCTCCGTCTTGCCGAAGCCCACGTCCCCGCAAATCAGCCGGTCCATGGGCCGGCCGCTCTGCAAATCCTCCAGCACCGCTTGGATCGCATCCAGCTGCTCTTCCGTCTCCTCATAGGGGAAGCGCGCGCAGAACTCGTCATAGACCCCCTCCGGCGGCACCATGATCTCGCCTTTGCGCAACAGGCGCGCCGCCGCGGTCTTGATCAGCTGGTCGGCGATCTCCTTGACCCGCTGTTTGAGCTTGGCCTTGCGGGCCTGCCAGGCGTGGCCGCCCAGCTTGTCGAGTTGAACCCCCGCCTCTTCCGAACCATAGCGCGAGATGAGCTCGATATTCTCCACCGGCAGGAACAGTCGGTCGCCGCCCGCATAGGTGAGGAACAGGCAGTCATGGGGTGCACCCTGCACCTCGATGGTCTTGAGCCCCTCGAACCGGCCGATGCCATGGTCCACATGCACCACGAGATCGCCGGGCGCGAGGCTCGCCACCTCCGTCAGCACGTCGCTGGCCTTGCGCTTCTTGCGCGCCCGGCGGATCAGCCGATCCCCCAGGATGTCCTGCTCGCCGATGATGGCGAGATCCCGCGTCTCGAAGCCATGTTCGAGCGCCAGCACCACGACGTTGAGGATCGAGGGGTCCCGCCCGGTGACCTCGGTCCAGGTATCGGCGCCGACCACCGGCGCCATCTCGTGCTCGCGCAGGATGGCGATCAGCCGCTCCCGTGAGCCCTCGCTCCAGGCCGAGATCAGCACCCGCTTGCCTGCCCGGCGCAGGTCGCCCACATGCGCCTTCACCGCGTGGAAGACGTTCTGCTCCTGCTGCGCGCGCTCTGCAGCGAAGCTGCGCCCCTGGCGCCCATGCAGGGAGATGATGCGGGCGCCCTGCCCTTCCGGCTGCTCGAACGGCGTGAAGGCCAGCTGCGGCTGTACGCCCAGCAGGTCCAGCCATTCGCCCTCGGTCACGTAGAGCGCCGAGGGCGGCAGCGGCTTATAGGGGGCCGCGCCAAAGGTCTGCTGCTCCAGCGCGTGGCGTCGTGCCTCGTAGAAATCATCGATCAGCTCGCGCCGGGCCTTCACCGCCTCGTCCAGCTGGTGGTCCAGGCCGACCGCTGCCCAATCCGCGTAATCGAAAATGGTGGCGAGCCGCTCATAGAACAGCGGCAGCCAGTGCTCCATGCCCTGATAGCGCTGCCCGGCGCTTATGGCCTCATACAGGGGATCGTTGGCGGTCTGCCCCCCGAAGGCGGCGACATAGCGGGTGCGGAACCGCGCGATGGTGGTCTCCATCAGCAGCACTTCGGAAGCGGGCTCCAGCACGATCTCCTTGAGCTGGCCGATCGAACGCTGGCTCTGCGCATCGAAGGAGCGGATCGACTCCAGCGTGTCGCCGAACAGGTCGAGCCGCAGCGGATGCTCCATGCCCGGCGGGAAGATGTCGATGATGCCGCCGCGGATGGCATATTCCCCCGGTTCCATGGCGGTGCCGGTGCGGCTGAAGCCGTTCTGGGTCAGGAAGTTCTGCAGCGCCGGGATGTCGATCATGTGCCCGGGCGCGGCGCGGAATGAGGCGTTGGCCAAGGTCTGCGGCTGCGGCACCCGTTGCAGCGCCGCATTGACCGTCGAGAGCACGACTATCGGACCGGCATCCAGCCCCTTGCCCAGCTTCACCAGGGCGGCGATCCGCTCGGCGATGATGCCGGCGCTGGGCGACACGCGGTCATAAGGCAGGCAGTCCCACGCGGGGATGCGGATCACCTCAACGTCGGGCGCGAAGAACGAGAGCTGGTCGGCAATCTCCGCCATCCGCTGGTCGTCGCGGGCAAGATGCAGCACCGGCCGGGCCTTGCCCGCCTGCGCCGCCTCGCGGGCGAGCTGGCCCAGGGTGAGCGCGTCCAGCCCCTCGGGCGCGCCGGCCAGCAGTGTCCGCCCGGACTGGGCCAAGAGCGGGGAAAGATCGACAGGCGCGTTCATCTGGTAAGACCGGCAGCAGTATAGTCGGCAATCTTGAGCCGCTTTTCGAGCAGCGCCCGTGTCAGCGGCGTATCATATTCGGGCGGCACCGGCTTTCGCCCCAAAATCCAGTCCAGCAGAACGTTGTCCGGCAATTCCGCCAGGATCTCCACCTCGTCCAGCTCGGCTGCGGAGAATCGGTCGATAGTCTCGGCAACGAAGCCGCCGAAGATGAGGTCCACTTCCTTCATGCCGCGATGGGCACAACGCCAGGCCAGCCGCCGCCGGCGAACGGCATCTTCCATCTCATCCGTCATGATCTCGCTCGCCGCATCAAAACCCGATATGGCTGGACTGGCCCGCACCCCGGCTTCATATGCGGTGTGTACCCGGAGATGCAATATGCAATGGCGCGAACTTCTGCGGCTTCCGTTGCGAGCCAATGCCGGCTACCACGGTGCCCATGCGTCCCTCTGAGCTCAACCCGCTGTTTGCCTCAGCCCTTTCCCTGCCCGGCATCGGCGCCAAGCTGGAGCGCGTGCTGGCCAAGCTGGTGCGCGGCACCGGAACGGATCGCGGCGGCAGCCGGGCACCGTTGCGGGTGCTCGACCTCATCTGGCACCTCCCCACCGGGCTCATCGACCGCAGCCTCAGGCCCAAGCTCGCCGGATTGCCGCGCTCGGGCATCGTGACCGTCGATGTGGTGATAGGCCGCCACCGGCCCAGCGGCAACCGCCGCGCGCCTTATCGGGTCGAATGCCATGACGATACGGGATCGCTGTCCCTCGTCTTCTTCCATGCCCATGCGGACTATCTCAGGCGGATGCTGCCGGAGGGCGAGCGCCGCCTGATCAGCGGCCGCATCGAGTGGTTCAGCGGCAGCCCGCAGATCGCCCATCCCGACTATATCCTGACCGCCGAGGAAATGGCGGCGCTGCCCCTGCTGGAGCCGGTCTATCCCTTGACTGCGGGACTGGCCCCCAAGGTGCTGCGCAAGGCGATCACGAGCGCCCTGGACACCCTGCCACACTTGCCGGAATGGCAGGACCCGGCGCTGCTCGCCCAAAGGCGCTGGCCGAGCTTCACATCCGCGCTCCGTGCCGTGCACGAGCCCGCGCGGCCAGAAGAGTTGCAGGCCGACAGCCCCGCCCGAGCCAGGCTCGCCTATGACGAGCTGCTCGCCAACCAGCTCGCCCTGAGCCTGGTGCGCCGCCAGCTCAAGCGCGCCAAGGGCCGCGTGACCGCGGGCGACGGCCGCATCCGCGACAGGATCATGGCAGCCCTGCCCTACAGCCTCACCGGTGCGCAGCGCATGGCGCTGGCCGAAATCGCGGGCGACATGGGAAGCGGCGATCGCATGCTGCGCCTGCTGCAAGGCGATGTCGGCTCGGGCAAGACCGTCGTGGCCTTGCTCGCGCTTGCCGCGGCGGCGGAAGCGGGCCTGCAGGGCGCGCTCGTGGCGCCGACCGAGATCCTCGCCCGCCAGCATCTTGAGACCATAGAGCCATTGGCCCAGGCAGCGGGCCTGAGGATCGCCGTCCTCACCGGGCGCGAGTCCGCCAGCACGCGCAAGCCCCTGCTCGAAGCCATGGCCATGGGTGCGGTCGATCTCGTGGTGGGCACCCATGCCTTGTTCCAGGACGATGTGGTCTTCCGCGACCTCGGCCTGGTCGTCATCGACGAGCAACACCGTTTCGGCGTCCACCAGCGCCTGGCGCTGCAGGCCAAGGCCGGTGGCAAGGCCGACATGCTGGTGATGAGCGCAACGCCTATCCCGCGCACCTTGTCGCTCACCCTCTATGGCGACATGGACATATCCCGCCTGACGGAGAAGCCGGCAGGGCGGCAGCCGATCGATACCCGTGTCACCTCGATCGAGCGCATGGACGAGGTGATCGAGGGCTTGCGCCGCGCCTTCAGTAATGGCGCCCGCGCCTACTGGGTGTGCCCGCTGGTCGAGGAAGCAGAAGACGGCGCCGATGACCGCGCCGCGGCGGAGGCAAGATACCGCGCGCTCGAACAGGCCTTTCCCGGCCGGGTCGGCCTGCTGCACGGCCGCATGAAAGCTGCGGAGAAAGACATGGTCATGGCCCGTTTCAAGGCCGGGGAATTGTCGCTACTGGTGGCCACCACCGTGATCGAGGTGGGCGTGAACGTGCCCGAGGCCACCATCATGGTGGTGGAGAATGCCGAGCGTTTCGGCCTTGCCCAGCTGCATCAGCTGCGCGGCCGGGTGGGCCGCGGCGCTGGCCACTCCACCTGTCTTCTGCTCTACCAGCCGCCGCTCAGCGGCACCGCTTCGGCGCGCCTCAAGATCATGCGGCAGACGGAAGACGGCTTCCTCATTGCCGAGGAGGACCTGCGACTGCGTGGCGCGGGCGAGGTGCTGGGTACGCGCCAGTCCGGCCTGCCGAGCTTCCGGGTGGCCGATATCGAGCAGCAGGGCGAGCTCCTCGCCATCGCGCGCAAGGATGCCGCACTCGTCCTGGAGAAGGACCCGGATCTGACCACATCCCGCGGCCAGGCCTTGCGCATGCTGCTCTACCTGTTCGAGCGCGACGAGGCGGTGCGCCTGCTCCGCGCCGGTTAGCGCATTTCGAGCGAAATGGCGACCGGTTCGCGTGAAGGACAGGCTTGCTCGCTTCAAAAATTGAAGTCACTCTGGCAGGCATTGTCCCCTCAGGCCTGGAGAAGCCGATGACCGCCCCCGCCTCGCCCGCCCAAGACAGGTCGCACCCGCTTTATCTCGAGGATTTCGCCGTGGGCGACCGCATCCGCGCCGGCCGGTTCACCATTGCGCCGGCGCTGGCCCACGACTTCGCCGCCCTGTATGACCCGCAGCCCATGCATCTCGACGAGACGGCGGCCCGCGCCTCTCTGTTCGGCGAGCTGGTCGGCAGTGGCTGGCAGACGCTCGCGGTCACCATGCGCCTCATGGTCGATGCGCGTCTGCTCGGCACCACACCGATCATCGGCGCTGAGTTTCGCGAGCTGCGCTTCCACCGGCCGATGCGGCCCGGCGACACGTTGACGGCTGAAGCCGAGGTGCTGGCGGCCCGCGGCTCGCGCAGCAAGCCGGAGCTCGGCTTTCTCGACCTACGGGTGAGGACGTTCAAT
The DNA here is from genome assembly GCF_005281615.1 of Rhodoligotrophos defluvii. Lineage (NCBI taxonomy): Bacteria > Pseudomonadati > Pseudomonadota > Alphaproteobacteria > Hyphomicrobiales > Rhodoligotrophaceae > Rhodoligotrophos > Rhodoligotrophos defluvii. The sequence continues at coordinate 469,005 of NZ_SZZM01000003.1, forward strand.
CAGGATGGTGCGGAACTTCTGACCCAGACCTGGACGCTGGTCGTGCCCAGCCGCTCGGCCGCGTCTACTCCGCCTTCGTGACGAAGCAGGAAAGCCCGCGGGATTTCAGCGAGCGGCAGGCCTTGTCGGCCTCGTTGCGGGTATCGAAACCCGCCACCCGCAAACGGTAGAACACGCCCTTGGCGCCGAGATCCGCACGGATCACCACCGGCTGGAAATCGTTGAGGTCGTCATGCTTGGCGGAGAGCTTCTTCCATACGCCCCAGGCGCTGTCTTCGCTCTGCGCCGAGGACAGCTGAATAAGCCAGCCGGTCGGCGCCGCAGCAGCAACCGCCTGCGCCCCCTTGCTCTGGTCGATCACCGGCGAGGACGGCACCGCATCGCTGGCGACAAGGCCTGCCTCGGCACTGGCCACCTTCACCGGCTGAGCCGTGCCACCATCCGAGGTGGTCGCTACCAGCCGAGCGCTGGTGTGCGCGTCCGTACCCATCGCCTGCTTCCTCGCACGCGGGCCCGTATCGTCCAGCAGGTGGGCGGGCGGAACCGCCGCCTTGGGCATGGCCTTGCTGTCGCCGCCCGCATCCGCCTGCCCCTCTACGCTTGCCCCGACGGAGCCGGTGACGGCGGGCGTCGAGAGGGTCGCCACCCGCTGCGATGCGCTCGAGATCGCCGGTTGCCCCTGGCCGGCAACCGACGCCGGCATGGAACCGCCAAGCGCGGCGAGCTTGTCGCGCGCCTCGGCGAAATCGGGCTTCGTCATCAGGGCGCGGGCAAGCTCATTCTTGGCGTCATCCGGCCGGCCCAGCTCCTCGAACACCATGGCCCTGGCGAAATAGGCGAGATGCGGCCGGTCGAACGCGCTCTCGATGGCCTTGTGGAAATCCGATAGGGCATAGTAGGGCTTCTGGTGCTCGCGCATCACCAAGCCGCGGCTCATATAGGCTTCGGCGAACTCCGGGTTGAGGAACAGCGCGGCGGTGAAGTCCTCCACCGCCAATCCCGGCTGGTTGAGCTTGCGATAGGCAAGGCCGCGGTTATAGAGCGCGATGGACCGCTTGCGCGCATCCAGCACGTCGGCCTTGAGCGCGTTGCTGTAGTCCTCGGCGGCTTTCGCATGCAGGCCCTGCCGCTGGTAGGCAAGCCCGCGGTTGAGCTCGGCACGGACCTTGTCCGCCTTGGGCACGCCCGGCGTGCCGATGATCGCGGTATACTGCTCGATCGCCTGCCTCAGATCGCCCTTGCGCAGGGCTTCGCTTGCGGCGCTCGCCAGTTTCGCGACCGGATCATTCGCAGACGCGGGGTCCACTGCAGCCGGCCCCGCCAAAGCGAGGACCAGCCCAATCAAAATCGTGCTCTGACGCAACCACGCTACCATGCTCATGGGCGCATGATCGCATGGCACGGTTAATGAAACATTGAATCAAATCGATTGCGCGCGTGCGTCAGACGAAATCTACCACAGTATGGTGAAGTGCTTGCGTCTGCTCGTGATCGGTCCCGAAATGAACGGGGCTCCAGGTGTCCCTGTCATGAAGGTGATCAGGGCCGCTCTCCGGTTCGACCCAGCCATTCGGAAAGACCTTGAGCATCTTATGGGTGAGATTGCCGTTTCTGTGATGTGCAGCAAAAACTATTCGGTCTGGAACCTCGTATGCCTTGTTATATTCCAGCTGTGGCGGAAGAGCGAGGTGGTTGCCGACCGATCCGTCTTCAAACACTCTTGCATTCCCGGTTTCAGCAAGGAGAAACCGCGGCATTTGTGAAGGGTTATGGTGTCTCAGAAACCTGGAAAAATCGGCGACGAATCCCGAAGGCAGATCATTCGGATGGGTCTGTGGGTGAACTCTTTCAATGTAGGGCGCAATGAAGTTCACCGTGTGGCGGTTGTTTTCAAGCAGTAAAGGCTGCAGCAGCCGCGCAACGTCGAATCCGGAGAGGCCGTTTACCATTGTCGTCGCGGTGCCGGCCGGCACCGCCGCTTCGCTCATTGTCCTGGAGCCGACAACATCGAACATCGTGTCGGCTCTGATGTGCCCTTTCACGTCGGCGAAGCTGGGGTCCTTCATGAGTTGATCCCCCACCACCCGTAACAGAAGGCGCGGCTCGGGACCATGGCCGTCTGCGCCGGGCAGTGGCAAGCTAAGGCGATTATGGGCGAGCGCCAGTGTTGCCGGGCTCTCGTCCAGAGCGACCACAACTTGCTTGAGATTAATGGGCGGCTTCTTGAACATGCCCGAAATACCACGGGCCCCTCTATCCAAAACATCTAAAATGTCTAGAACAGGCATTGGCATCATGACAAATACTCCAAACCTAAAACGAGGCATGGAATACTGGGGCACTGGGCTATTTCAAATTAAAACCTGGTAATGAAAGACTGCGAGCGCATCCCGGTCTCGGTAGATATGCGCTGGTCGCACAATCAGCCAAGTTGTTGATCTTGTGTTCAATCGTAAAACAGCGTGTAGTACTCGCCTGGCACGGGCCCCAGTATTCCGTCGGTGTCGCCGATAAACGGAAATGCATGGCCACCTGGGGTCACGCCCACAGCGTCACCGTCGGAAAGGTCCAGCAGGTTGTTCAGCGAAGCCGAGCGGGGCTCTGGTAGCTCGCCCAGCGACAGGATTGTATGTCGCTCCAGCGGCCCCGCATCGGCATCGGGCAGGCCATCGCGGATCGCATGCGCATCATGCGGCACGGGCAGGCCGATATCGAGCTTGTAGTGCAGCCATCCGTCCGTTTGGTACTGCGCATGCAGAACCTGCCGGCCGAAATCGGCATCCCATGTTCGCCAGCCCTTGTCCGCGCTGACCGCGGTGACCGCCCGTATGTCGCCCGCCGCGTCCACCGCAACATTGCCAACCTCCGCCGCGAAATGCTCGGGCAACCGATCGTTGCCCGCCGTCCGTCGCAGGCTTTCGGCAAAGTCATACAGGAACCCGGATCCCAGACGGCCCTCCAGTGCCGGAGGAGGTGGCTCGACATGGCTGCCGATAAAATTGACCGAGCCCACGCCGCCCTTGGGCAGCAGCGGCGCGACCAGCTCCGCAATCTGATCTGGCGAAAGTTGGCTCACTTGCCCCTCGTGCCCGGTCGCCGGCGCATATCCCCGCCCGACGATGTCGAAGCGGGTAAAGCTGTCGACAATTGGCAGCCCGTCCACCGATCGCACATCCGGCGTGAGCCGCCATTGCTCCCGGTCCAGGCCAAACAGGATGCGCGCGCCATTGTCATAGCGCAGGTTATCCGAGCGCGTTGGCCCGATCACCGGTGCCTCCAGGAGGCGCCTGGCGGCGACGTCCACGGGCCAGTCGCTTTCCAGGGCGATCACCACCCGGCTGGCATAGGTGGGCCCGAAAGCGGGCGGTTCGGCAGGCAGTTGCGGTTTCTGAGCGAGCATGTGCGTGTCCTCGAACGGCCCCCACGTGAGGCAGCTATCGGATAGCGCATGGCATCGCAACCATGGATTGCATTATCTCCACAAGCACCGCTTACATGCAGAAATCGCTCCCCCGTCCGAGCCCCGGATCGGGCAACAGATGCATGCCCGCTTCGGTGAGCGTCGGGTCGAGGGGCGGCTCTCGCAGCGGATGGGCTTCTGGCTCCACGGTAGGGCGATCGTCTTCCGCCGTCGCAGCCTGCCTCAGCGGCACGCGTTCCAGCGGACCGGCATCTGCGTCCGGCAGACCATTCCTCAGCAAGTTCGAAGGCTCGCCCTCGGGCATGGTATCGATGATGCGGTAGCGCATCTGTCCGTCGACCAGGCGCACCTCCATCGTGATGCGGCCGTAGTCCTCGGCCCAAGTCGTCCACCCCCCGCCATTGACGGCATGCACGCCGCGAATTTGCCCCTCGCGGTCCACGGCCACATTACCGAGTTCGGCGGTGATGACGTTCGGCATCGCGCCGTCTCCCACCCGCATGCGCAGGCCCATCACCAGCTCGTATAGGAAACCGCCGGTCAGCTGCCCCTCTCGGGCGCTGCGGTCAACCTCCACATGGCTTGCCACGATCGAGAGCTGCTCGATGCCGTGCTCAGGCAGCAGCGGCGCAACCATTTCGGCGAGCTGAAAGCCGGTAAGCCGGCTCACCTGCCCGGCGCGGCACCCGCCGATCTCCCCGCGACCGACGATGTCGATGCGCGTGTTCTCATCCGCCCTCAATCCATCCACCGGGGTGGTTGGCCGCAGACCACCCCCGTTGCGATCATAGACATAGCCTACATTCTGCCCGCCGGCATAGCCGGCGATCGAGCCGGGATTGCAGTCGTCGACAAAGCGCTCGACGATCCGGTTCGCCGCCTCCATGACCGGCCAGGTATCTTCCAGGGCGATGATGATCTTGTTGATCAAGCCCTTGCGCGGCATAGGCTCTTTGGGAAGCCACGGCGGATTGGTGATAAGTCGATAAAGCGTTGAATAGAACATCGAGAGGGACCCCTTATCCCCAGCCCACGGGGAACCTCTACGGATGCTGACACCGACGCCGCAATGCCTAATCCGACAAAGCAGCCCGCAGGTCCTGAATAAGGTCCTCCGGCTCCTCCAGCCCCACCGACAGGCGCAGCATCCCCTCGGTGATCCCCATTGTCGCTCTCGCCTCTTCGCCGATATTGCGGTGGGTCGTGCTGGCGGGATGCGTGATCAGGGATTTGGCATCGCCCAGATTGTTGGAGATGTCGATGAGCTTGAGTCGGCGCAGCATAGAAAACGCGCGCTCCCGGCCTCCTGTCACGAAGAAGCTCACCAGCGTGCCGCCCGCTGTCATCTGCCGCATGGCGAGCTCATGCTGCGGGTGCGACGGCAGCCCGGGATAGAGCACGCGCTCCACCCCCGGCGCTTGCGCCAGCGCCCGCGCGATCCGCTCGGCGGCCGAACACTGTGCCATCACGCGCAGCTTCAGCGTCTCCAGCCCCTTGAGCAGCACCCAGGCATTGAACGGGCTCAACGCAGGTCCGGTATGTCGCAGGAACGGCTTGAGCTCCTCTTCCTTGAACTGCCGGGTCGAAAGCACGGCTCCGCCCAGGCAGCGCCCCTGCCCGTCGATATGCTTGGTGCCGGAATAGACGACGATGTCGGCACCGAATGCCAGCGGCTTCTGCAGAATGGGCGTTGCGAACACATTGTCGACCACCACCCGCGCGCCATGACCATGAGCGATCTCCGTAACCGCCGCCAGGTCGATCACCTCCAGCCCCGGATTGGACGGCGTCTCAAGGAACACGCAGCGCGTGTTCGGCTTGAAGGCCCGCGCCCACTGATCGAGGTCGGCCCCGTCCACCAGCGTATAGTCCACCCCGAAGCGCGGCAGGATGGTGGTGATGATCTGATAGCACGAGCCGAACAGAGCGCGCGATGCCACCACGTGATCGCCCGCCTTCACCTGGCAGGCCAGCGCCCCGAACACCGCCGCCATGCCGCTCGCTGTGGCATAGCAGGCCTCCGCACCCTCGATCAGCCGCAGCCGCTCCTCGAACATGGTTACGGTCGGGTTGCCGTAGCGGGCATAGACATAACCCTCCGCCTCGCCCGCAAAGCGGGCCGCTGCGGTTTCGGCATCGGGATAGACGAAGCCGGAATTGAGATAGAGCGCCTCGGCAGTTTCCCCATGCGGCGAGCGGTCGGTTCCGCCGCGCACCAGGCGGGTGGCTTCGCCCCATCGTGCCGCGGGGTTCGAATCGGGCTTATCGCTCACGGGGTCACCTCAGCTCTGCACCCAGGGCAGGCCGGCACGCTTCCAGCCGTTGATCTGGCCCCGATGGCCCTCGCTGTCCCGATCACCCTCGAAGCCACCCGCCACATTATAGGCGTTCTCGAAGCCGGCAGCCGCCAGGGCCGACGCTGCCGCGGCCGAGCGCGCGCCTGAGCGGCACAGCAGGAACACCTTGTCGGTTTCCGCCACGCCGGCCGCGCGCACCTGGTCGACGAATTGGCCGTTCACCTGCATCGTCGGGTATTGCTGCCACGAGAGGCGCAGGAGCCGGTCGACGGCAGGAAGGCCGACAAAGGCCCATTCCGGCTCGGTGCGCACGTCGATCAGTACGGCATCATCGCTGCCCGTCAGCGCCTCGAAAGCCTGTTCGGGCGTCACATCACCCTTATACATCTGCAGCCCTTCCCAGTCGTTCGTTTTTCAGAACATTCATTCTATAGGCAAGACACGAGCCTACGCCAACAGGCGGCCGGTCGCACTGGGACATTTTTTCTGCGTTTCCGGACTTTCATCCCGATGAGAGGGTCGGCTACTGTCGCGCCAACGCAGGCTCACCTCTTCTGGATCGAAGTCCATGGCAAAGCAGCTCCCGCAACGCGCCGATGTGGTCATCATTGGTGGCGGCATCGTCGGTTGTTCCATCGCCTATCACCTGACGCGCCTCGGTATCACGAATGTGGTGCTGCTGGAGCGCAAGCAGCTCACCTGCGGCACCACCTGGCATGCGGCGGGGCTGGTCGGGCAGCTTCGCGCCACGCGCAACCTCACCGAGCTTGCCAAATACACGACCGAGTTGTTCCGCACCCTGGAGGCGGAGACCGGCACCGCCACCGGTTTTAAGCAGAACGGCTCCATCGGCGTGGCGCTCACCGAGGGGCGCCTCGAGGAATTCCTGCGCGGTGCCTCGATGGGCCGCAATTTCGGCCTCGAGGTGCATGTCCTGCGGCCCGGCGAGATCAAGGAGCGGCTGCCTCATCTCAATATGGAGGGCGTGGTCGGCGGCGTATTCCTGCCCAATGACGGCCAGATCAATCCCATCGATGCCACCCAGGCCTTCGCCGCCGGTGCCCGCCAGAAGGGGGCGAAGATCTTTGAGAACACCAAGGTCGAGCGGGTGCTGGTCGAGAACGGGCGCGCTGTCGGCGTGGTAACTCCGGACGGCGAGATCCGGGCCGACAAGGTGGTGATCGCCGCCGGCATGTGGTCGCGCGAGCTGGCCAAGCCGTTGGGCGTGCATCTACCGCTCCATGCGGCCGAGCATTTCTACATCGTCACCGAGGCGATCGCCGAATTGCCGCGCGACATGCCGGTCACGCGTATTCCCGACGAACATGCCTATTACAAGGAAGATGCGGGCAAGCTCCTGCTCGGCGCCTTCGAGCCCAATGCCAAGCCCTGGGGCATGGAGGGTATTGCCGATGACCACGCCTTCGAGACCTTGCCGCCGGATCTCGAGCACTTCGAGCCGGTGCTCGAGTTCGCGGTCTCGCGCATGCCGATGCTGGAGACCGCCGGCATCTCCCTGTTTTTCAACGGGCCTGAGAGCTTCACGCCCGATGACCGCTACCTCCTGGGCGAAACCCCAACCGTGCGCGACCTGTTCGTGGCGACCGGCTTCAACTCGATCGGCATCCAGTCCTCCGGCGGCGTCGGCAAAGTGCTGAGCGAGTGGATCCGCGACGGCCATCCGCCGCTCGACCTCAACGACGTCGATGTCAGGCGCATGCACCCGTTCCAGAGCAACGCCAGGTATCTGCACGACCGCACCACGGAGACGCTCGGCCTGCTCTATGCCATGCACTGGCCCTATCGCCAGGTGGAAAGCGCGCGCGGGGTGCGCCGCTCGCCCTTCCATGACCGGCTGGTGGCGGCGGGCGCCTGCATGGGCGAGATGGGCGGCTGGGAGCGGCCCAACTGGTTTGCGGCCCCCGGCTCGCATCCGAAATACGAGTATTCCTATGGCCGTCAGAACTGGTTCGACAATACCGGTGCCGAATGCCGGGCCCTGCGTGATGCGGTGGCCCTGTTCGATCAGTCGAGCTTTGCCAAGTTCCTGGTGCAGGGCCGCGACGCGGCAAAGGTGCTCAACCGCATATCGGCCAACAACGTCGACGTCGCCCCCGGCCGGCTGGTCTATACCCAGTGGCTCAACGAGCGCGGCGGCATCGAAGCGGACCTGACGGTCACCCGCCTCAGCGAAACCGAGTTCATGGTGGTGACCGGCGGTGCCAACCAGATCCGCGACCTCACCTGGCTCAGGCGCCACATCCCCGATGATGCCCATTGCACGGTGACCGACATCACCGCCGGCCTGCCCATGCTTGGGCTGATGGGACCGAACAGCCGCGCCCTGCTGCAGACGCTTTCGGGCGAGGACCTCACCAATGCCGCCTTCCCCTTCGGCGCGTCCAAGGAGATCGAGATCGGCTATGCCCGGGTGCGCGCCTCCCGCGTCACCTATGTGGGCGAGCTCGGCTGGGAGCTCTACATCCCCGGCGAGTTCGCCGCCCATGTGTTCGACACCATCGTCGCGGCAGGCAAGGACTATGGTCTCGCCCATGCCGGCTATCACGCCATGAACTCGGCCCGCATGGAGAAGGGCTACCGCCATTGGGGCCACGACATCGCCGAGGAGGACACGCCCATTGAGGCGGGCCTTGGCTTTGCCGTCGCCTGGGACAAGCCGGGCGGCTTCATTGGCCGCGAGGCGCTGGTGAAGCAGCGCGAGGCCGGCACGCCCAAGCGGCGCATGGTGGCGATCGCGCTGGACGACGACGGCCCCGACGCACCGCTCATGTATCACGAGGAGCCCATCCTCAAGGACGGCCGCATCATCGGCGCCACCACCAGCGGCATGTGGGGCCACCGCATCGATAAATCGCTGGCGCTGGGCTATGTCAGCCATCCTGAGGGGGTCACCGCGGATTTCCTGAAGGATGGCGGGTTCGAGGTGGAGATCGCCTGGAGGCGCTATCCTGCCAGGCTGCAGCTGCAGCCCTTCTACGACCCAAAGGGCGAACGCATAAAGGCCTGAGCCGGTGGTTGCCTCGGGCGCGCCGGGCAACTACCTTGGCCGCCATGAGCACATATCAGCCAATCCACGTGATCGGCGGCGGCCTCGCCGGCGCCGAGGCCACCTGGCAGATCGCCCAGGCCGGGCTGCCCGTCATCCTGCACGAGATGCGGCCCCTGCGCGGCACGGAGGCCCATCATACCGGTGGCCTGGCGGAGCTCGTCTGCTCCAACTCCTTCCGCTCGGATGATGCGGAAACCAACGCGGTCGGCGTGCTCCATGCCGAGATGCGCCGGGCCGGCTCGCTCATCATGCAAGCGGCCGACGCGCACCAGGTGCCAGCCGGCGGCGCGCTGGCCGTGGACCGGGTCGGCTTCTCCGAGGCCGTCACAGCCGCCCTGGCCAGCCACCCGCTGGTGACCATAGAGCGTGGCGAGGTCGCCGCCCTGCCGCCCGCGGAGTGGGACAGCGTCATCATCGCCACCGGCCCCCTCACCTCCCCGGCCCTGGCCGAGGCCATCCTGAGCCTCACCGGCGAGACGGCGCTCGCCTTCTTCGATGCGATCGCCCCGATCGTCTATAAGGACACGATCGATTTCTCCAAGGCGTGGTTCCAATCGCGCTATGACAAGCCCGGCCCGGGCGGCACTGGCGCCGACTATATCAATTGCCCCCTCACCCGCGAGCAATACTACGCCTTCATCGAGGCGCTGCTGGCCGGCGATAAGACGGCGTTCAAGGACTGGGAGCAGGATACGCCTTATTTCGACGGCTGCCTGCCCATCGAGGTAATGGCCGAGCGCGGACCCGACACCCTGCGCCACGGGCCGCTCAAGCCCTTCGGCCTCACCAACGCGCATGCGCCCGACCAGAAGCCTTACGCGGTGGTGCAGCTCCGGCAGGATAATGCCCTAGGCACCCTCTACAACATGGTCGGCTTCCAAACCAAGCTGAAGCACGCCGAGCAGGTGCGCATCTTCCGCACCATCCCCGGCCTGGAAAAGGCAGACTTCGCGCGGCTCGGCGGCCTGCACCGCAACACCTTCCTCAACAGCCCCAAGCTGCTCGATGGTATGTTGCGGCTCACGGCGATGCCGCGCCTACGCTTTGCCGGCCAGATCACCGGGGTCGAGGGCTACGTGGAAAGCGCCGCCACCGGCCTCATGGCCGGGCGCTTCGCCGCCGCCGAGCGCCTGGGCCAGCCCGCCGCGCCGCCACCGCCCACCACGGCGCACGGCGCGCTGCTCTCTCATATCACCGGCGGGCACCTTGCCGAGGATGCAGGCTTCGGCCCCCGCTCGTTCCAGCCCATGAACGTGAATTTCGGCCTGTTCCCGGATATTGCCATTCCCCGTCCGCCAGGCCAGCGCCTGCGCGGCCGCGCCAAGCAGCTCGCCAGGAAACGCGCGCTCGCCGCCCGCGCGCTGGCCGATTTCGGCACATGGCTGGGCGGCGGCCATAGGGTCGCCGCGGAGTAGGTCCGTGTGTTCTGAGTATAGGACGATTGTTTTTTATTCCGGCGGCGGCTAAACAAACCACGATCTTGTCTAGCCGACCGGGAAAGCCGTTGCACGGTCGCTCGAGTGGAGGAAATCATGGCTGAAGGAAGTGTGGGCTTCGACACCTTGGCGATCCATGCCGGTGCCCAGCCCGACCCCGCAACCGGCGCGCGCATAACCCCGATCTATCAGACCACGTCCTATGTCTTCGAGGACGTGGACCACGCCGCGGCCCTGTTCGGCCTCGAAGCCTTCGGCAATATCTATACCCGCATCAACAACCCCACCCAGTCGGTGCTGGAGGCGAAGGTCGCAGCCCTCGAGGGCGGCACCGCTGCGCTCGCTGTCGCCTCGGGCCATGCGGCGCAGATGCTGGTCTTTCACACCCTGCTCCAGCCGGGCGACGAGTTCATTGCCACCCGCCAGCTCTATGGCGGCTCCATCAATCAGTTCAACCACTCCTTCAAGAAGTTCGGCTGGCAGGTGAAGTGGGTCGACAGTGGCGACATCGCCGCCATCGAGCGGGCGGTGAGCCCGAAGACCAAGGCCATCTTCGCGGAATCGATCGCCAATCCCGGCGGCCGGCTCACCGATCTTGAGGCCATTGCGGGCGTCGCCAAGCGTGCCGGCGTGCCCTTCATCGTCGACAACACGCTCGCCACGCCCTACCTCATCAAACCCATCGAGTTCGGCGCCGATATCGTGGTGCATTCGCTCACCAAGTTCCTCGGCGGCCACGGCAATTCGATCGGCGGAATCCTGGTCGATGCCGGCACGTTCGATTGGTCCAAGGACAACAAATATCCCAGCCTGTCGGAGCCCTCGCCCAGCTATAACGGCCTCAAGCTCCACGAGACCTTCGGCAACATCGCCTTTGCCATTGCCGCGCGCGTGCTGGGCCTGCGCGATCTCGGGCCGGCGATCTCGCCGTTCAATGCCTTTCTGATCCTCACCGGCATCGAGACATTGAGCCTACGCATGCAGCGCCATTGCGACAACACGCTGGCCGTGGCCAAATTCCTGAAGAACCACCCTGCCGTCAGCTGGGTGTCCTATGCCGGCCTGCCCGAGGCGCCCGACCACGCACTCCAGCAGAAATACTCGCCCAAGGGCGCGGGCGCCGTGCTCACCTTCGGCGTCAAGGGCGGCTATGAGGCCGGCATCAGGCTCGTGAGCAAGGTCGAGCTGTTCAGCCACCTCGCCAATATCGGCGACACCCGCTCGCTCATCATCCATCCGGCCTCCACCACCCACCGCCAGCTCACCGATGAGCAGAAGATCGCCGCCGGCGCCGGCCCGGACGTGGTGCGCCTGTCGGTCGGCATCGAGGATGTGAAGGACCTGATCGCCGATCTCGATCAGGCGCTGAAGGCTGAGTGAACCCGAGGCTGCTGCACCGGCGCATAGAGCGTCCGGTGCAGGTGCCAGATCGCGGCGCCGAACAGGATGACGGCGCCCGCCTGATGCACCAACCCCAGCCATAACGGCACCTGGTGCAGCAGCGTCACGATGCCGCCGAAGGCCTGGAGCAGCACCAGACCGACCACCACCATGGCGGATCGGATCACGGGCCGGTTGTTAAAAGACCGCCACAGCATCGCCGCGTGCACCAGCGCCACCAGCGTGATCACATACGCCAGCATGCGGTGGTTGAACTGCACCGTCATGGCGTTCTCGAAGGCATTGAGCCACCACGGGCTCATATGCAGCAGCCCCTGCGGAACGAAGGCCCCGTCCATGAGCGGCCAGGTATTGTAGCCCATCCCCGCATCGAGCCCCGCAACGAGCCCGCCCAGCAGCACCTGCAGGAAAATCAGCGCCACCAGCCATTTGGCGCCGTGCTGGCCCGGTTGCCGTGGCAGGCGCTGCGCCTCCGTCTCCCCGAGCCGCAGCACCGTCCGCAAAATCATCCCGAAAATGAGCACCGCCAGGCCGAGATGGGCCGCGAGGCGATACTGGCTGACGCTGGTGCGCTCGGCAAGGCCGCTGGCCACCATGTACCAGCCCAGCGCGCCCTGCAGCCCGCCGAGAATGAAAATGGCCGCGAGCCGCGGCACCATGGCCCGCTCGATCCGGCCGGTGAACCAGAAGAACAGGAACGGCACCAGGAACACCACCCCGATGATCCGGCCGAAGAACCGATGCGCCCATTCCCACCAGTAAATGAACTGGAATTCCTCCAGGCTCATGCCCTTGTTGATGAGCTGGTATTGCGGGATCTGCCGATATTTCTCAAACGCCTCTAGCCAGTCCGCATGGCTGAGCGGTGGAATGGCGCCGAGCAGTGGCTTCCACTCGGTGATCGACAGGCCGGACTCGGTCAGCCGCGTCGCGCCGCCCACCGTCACGATGGCGAGAACCAGCAGGGCCACGAGAATGAGCCACGCGCGGACATAAGGTCGCGCCTGTACCTGTTTGGCAGAGGCCCCGCGCAATTCGAGGCTTGACGAAGTCGTGGCGGTCTCGGACATAGGCCTTCGAGTAGAATGCACAATGCGGCGACGCAAGCGTCAGCCGTGGCGCGCGGCAGTGGGTCGCGTTTCGAGAGACGCCAACATGTTCAGCATGCCCCAACGCCTCCGCAAGCTTGTCGGCACCGTGATCCTCGTGGTGTTCCTCACCATCTACTGCCTGGCTGCCATGGTTTACGGCGCCACCCACATGCCCGATGCCTCCGTGCTGGGCAAGACCATCTTCTACCTCGTCGGCGGCCTGCTCTGGGTCATCCCCGCCATGGGCATCGTCTGGTGGATGCAGAAGCCCGACAAGCCCAGGCCCGACCAGCGCTTTTGAAGCATCACCCCCGTCCGAGCAGCTTGCGCGCCGCATCCCGCGCCGCGAATGGCAGCCCGCTCACCAGCACATCCACATAGGCCAGCCGCTGGTAATCGCCATTGAGCGACACCCGCGGCAGACCCGTCAGCATCCCCGCATGCCGCGCGTGAACAACGCCCTTTGCCGTGGTGACCGCCGCCGCAAAGCCCGCCTGCTTGGCCAGCGCGAAATCGCGGGGGCCTGCTGATCCCTCATCCCCATAGGGGTAGGCCAGAAACTGCGGCCGCACGCCCGTTTCCACCGCTATGCGGTCGGCCGACCCCGCCATTTCCGCCAACGCCTCTTCGGGCGAGAGCTTCGCCACCGCATAGTGGTGAATGGTATGGGCGCCGATCGTGCAGAGCGGATCCTGGGCCAGCGCCCGCACATCAGTCCAGCCCATGGCGACGCTCCGGCAATAACCGTCCACATCGAACCCATGGTCCCGGGCAAAACGGCGGATCCAGCGGCGCTGCTCGTGTTCCTCCATGTGCCGCACCGGCCAATAGAGCGTCCGGAAAGCTCGGTTCTTCCCCTCGTCCGTAGCGGTATCGAGCTCAGTCCGGCCGGAAGGCAGCTGCGCCGCAATGCGGTTCTCGCGGCGGATCACTTCTTCCAGAATGCGCCACCACAGCTCGCATTTCCCATCGGTGATCTCGGGTGCGAAGAAAATGGTGTAAGGGACTCCGTCCCCGCGGAAAATCGGCACCGCATATTCGAGATTGTCCTTATAGCCGTCATCGATCGTGAACACGGCGAACGGCCGCTCGGAATGCCCCCGGCGGATCCGCTCCACCGCATCGCCCAGCGCGATCAGCTCGTAGTCCTCATCGCGCATGTGGTGGATGACGGCGGCGAGGAATTCCGGCGTGACCTCCAGCCCCCGGTTCGGCGCGAAGCCCCGGCGCAGGCCACCTCCGGGAAAAATGTGGTGAAGCATGAAGATCGCGCCCAGGCCGCGGAACAGCGGGGCCGCCAGCTTCGACAGGCCGCTGATGCGCATCGCGGAAAGGGCGAGCTGAGGAAGGCGCGGGTCTTGCATCGGCACCTTTGTTTGCAAACTGAGCATGTGCCAGATCGGCACTTGAAGGCAACTCGGATGGAAGCGATAGCACAGGGAGGCTGAGCATGTCCGCAGGCAAGCCACTCGCCTTGAAGTCGGACGCGCTGCCAGTCGAACCGACACGAGACTGCATGCCTGCCTCTGGTATCGCACGGAACCACGCCAAAGTGCCGCTCAAGATCTCTTGCCATTGTGACATCGACGCCCTCCGCGAAGTCTGGCGCGGCTTTCAGCAGCGTGCTTTCGGCAGCTTCTACGACACCTGGGAGTGGAACGAGGCCTGGCAGCACTGCATCGGCCAAGCGGAAGGCGTCTCGCCACGCATCATTCTGGGCCATGACGAGGATGATAGGCTGCTCTTTCTTCTGCCGCTCTCAGTGCGCCGTCGCCTGGGCTGCGTCGTGCTGAGCTGGCTCACCGCCCCCACTCTCAATTATGGCCTTGGCCTCTACAATCCCGACTTTCTCACCGAAATCGGCGGTGATCTCGCCGCTGCCTGGCCCGAAATCCTGCGTGCTGCGGGTCCGGTGGACGCTGTCCATCTCGCGCCGATGCCCGTGCGCTGGCAGGGCCGCCCCCATCCGTTGCGGCAGATCTTCTCCGCGCGGGGCGCCAACAGCGTCTATGTGATCCATCTCGACGGTGACTATGAAGCGCTCTATGCGCGCAAGCGCTCTGGCGAATCGCGGCGCAGTGCCAAGAAGCGGGATGGTCGCCTCAATCGGGAAGGCGAGCTGCATTTCGGTCTGCCGCAGACCGCGGCCGAGGCTCACCGGATCATCGAGGCCATGTTTGAGCAGCATGCCGGCCGCATGGGTGAACTGGGCATCGGCGGTGCCGTGGCCGGGGAACGCGCCTTTCTTCACCGGCTCGTCGACCAGTATTCCACATATGGGGAAGGCCTGGCGCCCTTCGCCCTCACCCTCGATGGATACCCCTTGAGCGTCGCGTTGGGCGGTGTGTACGGCCGCGCCTACTACGCCCTGATCCTGTCGATGACCGACGGCCCCATGCGCAAGCACTCACCCGGCGACGCCGTGCTCCGCCGCACCATCGAGGCTTGCAGCAAGGCGGGCCTCACCCTGTTCGACTTCGGCGCCGGTCAAGCCGATTACAAGGACGCCTGGGCGGATGAGGTGATCCCCCTCTATCACGCGCTGGCGGCCTCCACCCTGAGGGGCGTCCCTTACGTCGCCTCTGCCTCTGTCGCGAATGCCTGCAAGCGGCGGCTGAAGTCGTCGCGCCGGCTGTGGCCGCGGCTGCGCCGGCTGCGGCGGTCGCTGGCCGGCAACGGACGATAAGCCCGAGGGTCTCTCAGCCGAAGCTGGAACTGGTCGGCATGACCACGAGGTCGCGCACGCAGATCCGCTGTGGCAGTTTCCAGCAATAGAAGATGATGTCTGCCAACTCATCAGCGCTGATGAACTCCGGATTGCCGAGAAGCCGGCAATATTCCTCGAAGCTGATCCCCATGTCCTGATGGATATTGGTCCGCACCAGACCGGGGGCGATGTTCACCACCCGGATATTGCGCGTAGCCTTGCCCTTCTGCAGGGAACTCGACAGGGATCGCACTGCTGCCTTGCACGCGTGATAGACCTCGCCATCCGGCCCCGGCACCCTGTCCCCGATCGAGCTGAGATTGATGATCGTACCACGGCCTCGCTCGACCATTCCGGGCAGGACCGCACGCGTGCCGTTGATGACGCCCTTCAGCAGCACGTCGACTTCATAGGAGAGGTCGGCCGGATCGCGCGTCTCCAGCGCCCCGACCTTGAGAAAGCCCGCGTTGTTGACGAGGCACTCGACCGGGCCATGCGCCGCCTCCGCGCGGTCCATGGCTGCCTTCAGCCCGGCATAATCAGCAACGTCGACCGCGGCCCGCATGATGGTATCGGACTGCAGCCGGTCCATCGCCTCCGGATGCCGCGCAAGCAGCAGCAATGGATGCCCCTCTGCGGCAAACCGGGCGGCGACCGCATGGCCGATGCCGTGGCTTGCGCCGGTCACCACCACGAGCGCTTTTGCCATGGCCTCCCCCAGGTCTCTGCCTCACGCGGCGGCGCTGTTCGTGGCGCCGTCCTTCGATGTGTCGCCCTCGGCCGCGCCGCTGCTGCCACTGCCATTGTCGCGCGCGCCGTTCCCCGCTTCACCGCTTGCGGATTGCGCAGGTTCGGCAGCCATTTTGACCAGCGCCAGGTGTTTGACGCCAAGCGGCGCGAGCTGGTCGGCGATGGCGTCGGCCGTTCCCGGCTGGCCGGAGGTAGCCACGACGGCCGCGGCGCCGGCGGTGATGGTCGGCAGCGCGGTATTGCCGTCGATCATCCCCGGCACCAGCAGCACCAGGTCATAGGCCTGGCCCAGCGCATTGAGAACGAACCCCATCCGGCCCGCTTCCGACATGTTGGCGAGCGCTCCGCGGTCAAGGCCACCGCGCAGCACGTGCAGGTCCGACTTGAGATCGCTCTTGATCGTATCGCTGAAGGTTGCCTTGCCGGCCATGAGCTCCGAGAGCCCGCTCCCGGTGCCCGTGCCCAAAAGACCCGCAAGCGCGCCGCTCGCGGGATCGAGATCGACGAGGATCACCCGCTCGTGCCTGCGCGACAGGCCCCGCCCGATCTCGGCGATTGTCTCGCTCGCGATGGCGGTGGAACGGTCGCTGCCCAGCAGCACGCGCTTCACCCCGTTGGAGTGCCACTCGGCGATGACCGGAATTATGGCGCCGGCCGCCGCATCCGCAGTATCGCCCCCGGAGAGCTCGCGCGTCTCGATCTTCGGCCAAACCGGCCCGGTCAAGGTCGTCGGGCTCGGCAGAGCCGGTAGCGGAGCGGGCGCCCGCCTTGGCTGCTCCTCGTCCCTGGACAGGCGCGGCGCCCGGGATGTCGCGTTGGCCCGCTGGATGTCGAGCGAGAAGATCTCGGCGATGAAGGCGATAACGAAAGCCAAAGCGGTGCCGCCGAGCGCAGCCAGCGCAAGCAGCGGAATCGGCTTGGGCGATGCGGGTGCAACCGGGGCCGTAGCCGGCGAGATCACCCTTGCCAGGGAAGGCTGGGCCTGCGTGCTTTCTCTGGCGCTCGCATCGCTGTAGCGGCCGAGGAATGTCTCCAGCAGATTGCGGTTCGCCGCCGCTTCCCGTTCGAGGGCTCTGAGCTTGACCTCATCCACCTTGGCGTCTGCCGCCTGGGCCTTCATGTCGTTCAGCGTCCGGGTCAGCGCAGCCTCGCGCGCTTCCGCGATCTCCGCTTGCTGTTCCTGGCTCTGCGCGATCTTGAGCGCCTCCTGCCGGATCTGACGCTGCAGACCGGCAAGCTCGTTGTTGATGGCGACGATGCGCGGATGGGTGGGCAGAAGCGTCACCAGAAGATCGTCTCGGCTGCCGCGCAAGGTTACTTCCCGCTCGATCAGCCGCTGCATCAAGGGCGAGTTCAACACTTCGACAGAGCTGTCGATCTGGCCGGTATCCCTCAGCATGGTCCGGATCGAGTCGGCCCGCGCCCGCGCCTCCGCCTTCTGCGCGGCGGCCTGGATGATCTGGTTGTTGAGCTCCGTCAGGCTCTCATTGCTCAGCATCGACTGGCTACCCTGGAGCAGGCCGGCCTGCGCCCGGTATTCCTCGACCGCACGCTCCGAGGCCACCACCTTGTCGCGCAGCTGTTCGATCTGCTGGGCCAGCCATTCGCTGGCATTGCTGGTGGTCTCTGACTGCGTCTGCCGTGTCGAATTCACATATTGATCGGCGACGGCATTGGCGACATCGGCCGCCAGCTGCGGATTGGTCGTGGTAAAGGCAATCGAGACCACCTTGCTGCCGCCGATGGGATAGACTTGCAGATCGTCGTAATAGATCTCGAGCGCCTGCTGAAGCGGCGTGAACGTTCGCGGATCCGCGGCCAGCCCCTTCTCGATCAGCCACTTCTCGACAACGTTGGGCTCCTCGTCCGAAAACTGGAACTCCGGCTTGGAGGTGAGGTCCAGCGCCTTCACCACCCGCTCCGCGATCTCGCCCGACTGCATCACCTGCACCTGGCTAGCGATATCACGTTCGTCCAGCTGGCGCGGCTGTGTCTCCAGGCTGGTGCGGGTGAAGGCCGACTCCGTGTTTTCGATGAGAACCTCGGCCTCCGCCTTGTACTTGGGCGTGGTCGTGGCGATATAGGCGACCGTTGCGCCCACCACTGTGCTCAGCACGAAGAGCATCAGCAGCTTGCGGCGCCACATCCCCTGCAGCAACCCAAACAGATCTACGGCAGCGACGAGCGGGCGGTCGGCCTCCATTCCGTCCGTTGCGTCCCGGGTCATGTCATGACTCCCTATTCAGCCTTCCGTCTCGGTGCTGGCAACACGACGCCGGCCGGCGTTCCTATACAGCCAGATTTGTACCAGCACCGTAACGGAACGGTTAAACCGCCCCGATGCGTGCCAAGGCAAAGATGATCTTCCCGGTTCCTTGAGCTTCCGGCAAGTTGCCGTGCCAAATCGCATGGGGCAGCAGCCTTCTTTCAGGACCGACCTCCTGGCAGCGTAAAGCATTTTTTAATCATGCCGCTTTACCAATTGTTCAGCATGGCTAACGCCGGGCATTGAAGTCAGAGGTCTCCCCCCGTGTTGATCAGTCGTATCGTGTTGGCCCCGTCCCTTGCGCTCCTGATGTTCGGCTGCGCGCCAACTTGGGACACCTACCTCCCTGCAGAATCCGGGCCAATCGTCGAGCCCGCGGCCGGTTTGTCGCCCCCTTTTGGCACCACCGCCTTGCCGGAGGGCTACGAGAACCCCTCGGGGTATAGAGTGGGCGTAGGTGACAGGCTGAGTATTCGCGTCTACGGCCAGGAAGAGCTCACCGGCGAGGTCACCGTCGATGCCTCTGGCAACATCTCCGTCCCGCTGGCCGGCACGATCCGCGTTGCCAAGCTTACCACGCCGGAGATCGCCCGCGCCATAGAAAGCCGATTGAGCCAGAAATACCTGCGCGATCCCAATGTCTCCGTTCAGCTTGTGACCTTACGGCCTTTCTATATACTTGGCGAGGTCCAGAATCCCGGTGCCTTCCCCTATACGCCCGGCTTGTCGGTGCAGGAAGCGATCGCGTTGGGTGGCGGCTATACGCCGCGCGCCGACCAAGGGCCCGTGTTGGTTACGAGGCGTTCATCCTCCGGTGTGCAATCTATTGACGTGCCGGTGCTAACGCCGCTCTATCCCGGCGATGTGGTTTACGTGAAGGAGCGGTGGTTCTGATCTTGCATGGGCCTCTGGCACATGCTTGAGGTCCAGAGCAGAGTGAACCGAAATGTTGCAGCGTCTGCGCGTTATCCACGTGTTGCGGGCACCGATCGGAGGATTGTTTCGACACGTTTGCGATCTCGCTTCGGGACAGGCGGCCCGCGGCCTGAATGTTGGCGTGATCTGCGACACCACCACCTCGCCGGCAATCGAGAAGAAGCTAGCCGAGCTCGAGCGTGTTTGCACGTTGGGCGTTCATCGCGTGCCGATGACGAGGCTGCCCTCCCTTTCCGACAAGGCGGCCGTGGACGCAGTCCAACGCATCGCGGAACAGACCGGCGCAACCATTCTCCACGGCCATGGCGCGAAGGGCGGGGCCTATGCACGGCTGGCCGCCACGAAATTGCCCGCCAAGGGGCCGCAGCCAGCCCGCTCGGTGCATAGCGTTTACACGCCCCATGGCGGCAGCCTCCATTACAGCCGCCTGTCCATTGCTGGGGCGTTGTTTCTCACCATGGAACAGGTGCTGCTTTCACGGACAGATCAGTTCGTCTTCGTTTGCGAGTACGAGCGCGATACGTTCATTCGCAAGATTGGCAAGCCGAGCGCCAGCACCATTATCGCCTATAACGGCGTGACCAAGGATGAAATCGCGCCGGTCGCACCCGCGGAAGACGCGGCCGACCTGCTGTTCATCGGCGAGTTGCGGCACCTGAAGGGCGTCGATCTCTTGCTGCGCGCCATGGCCGCCCTGTCGGACCAGCGGCCCGAGCTTACCGCGTGCATCGTGGGCCATGGTCCCGATGCCGCAGCGTTCAAGGCGCTGGCCCACCAGCTCGGCCTCGCCTCCCGCGTTAGCTTCCCCGGCGCCATGCCGGCGCGCCAGGCCTTCGCCCGCGGACGCCTGCTGGTGGTACCGTCGCGCGCGGAATCGCTACCCTATATTGTGCTCGAGGCGATGGCCGCGAGCGTGCCGCTCATCGCCGCGCGGGTAGGCGGCATTCCGGAAATCCTCGACGGCCACGAAGACCTGATGGTGCCGCCGGATGCGGTCGATCCGCTAGCCGCGGCGATCGACGATGCGCTTGCCGACCTCGACAGCCGGCGCGAGCTCGCCCAGCGGCTGACCGGGCGGATCGCCGAGCAGTTCTCCGTCAGCACCATGGTGGATCGCATCACCCGCTCCTATCTCACTCTCCCCGGCAATGTTACCGTGCCGGAAGCGGAAATGTACGCGCACCCCTTTGCCGCGGAATGACCAGGCCAAACAATAATCAGAAATGGGCACTGCCATGCTGAACACCGACCCCCGCCGCATCAGGCTGGCGCCGTCCGACCTCATGTCCGCCGCAGCAAGCGCGACGCCGGCAACCGGGTCCGCGGACAGCGCCGTCGACGCGCCGGCCGCGGTCAAGCCGCCCATGGCGCGGAAAACGCCGTGGATTGCGCCGCGGGTCGTGCAAGGCGTGGTGCGGGTCTGCGAGGCGCTGCTCATCACCGGCATTGGTCTGCTCCTCTGGTACGCCTATGTCCAGGAATACGACACCTACTTCCGCGCCCTCTATCTCTCCGCCACGCTGCTTGCCGGCGCCGCAATCCCCACCCTGTGCCAGATGGGCGGCTTGTACTCGATCCATGCCCTGATCGGACCGATGAAGCAGGTCCCGCACCTGGTCTTCATCTGGGTCTGCTCCTTTGCGCTGATGACGGCCTTCGTGTTCTTCACCCAGGTGGGCGAGGACTATTCCCGCATCTGGCTTGCAGCCTGGTTTGCCTTGGGGCTGCTGTCGGTGCTGAGCTTCCGCGCGGTGGTCGGCGCCTTCGTGCGCAACTGGAACCAGGACGGCCGCTTCGACCGATGCGCCGTCATCGTCGGCGGCGGCGAGCGGGCGGCCGCTCTCATCGACGCACTCGAATCCTCGCCCGACCTCGACGTGACCATCGCCGGCATCTTCGATGACCGGGGTGATGATCGTTCTCCGCCCCAGGTCGCGGGCTATCCCAAGCTCGGCAATGTCGACCAGCTCCTGGACTTTGCCCGCAACCACCGGGTCGATCTGCTGATCATCACCCTGCCCTTGGGCGCCGAATCCCGGCTGCTGCAGATCCTCAAGAAGCTGTGGATCCTGCCGGTCGACATCCGGCTGAGCGCCTATACCGAGCAGCTGCGCTTCCGGCCGCGCGCCTATTCCTATATCGGCAACGTGCCGTTCTTCGACGTCTTCGACAAGCCGCTGAGCGACTGGGACACCGTCATCAAGCTGATCGAAGACAAGATCATCTCCGCGCTGGCCTTGCTTGTGCTCTCGCCCATCATGGCGCTAATCGCGCTGGCGGTGAAGCTGGACAGCAAGGGGCCGGTACTGTTCAAGCAGAAGCGCTACGGGTTCAACAACGAGCTGATCGAGGTCTACAAGTTCCGCTCCATGTACACGGACCTGACCGATGCCAATGCCAGCAAGCTGGTAAGCAAGGGAGATCCGCGCGTCACCCGGGTCGGCCGCTTCATCCGCAAGACCAGCCTGGACGAGCTGCCCCAGCTGTTCAACGTGCTCAAGGGCGAGCTGTCGCTGGTCGGCCCGCGGCCGCACGCCACCCAGGCCAAGGCGGCTGACCGGCTCTATACGGAAGTGGTCGAGGGCTATTTCGCCCGCCACAAGGTGAAGCCCGGCCTCACCGGCTGGGCCCAGGTCAATGGCTGGCGCGGCGAGACCGATACGGAAGAGAAGATCCAGCGCCGGGTCGAGCACGACCTGTATTACATAGAGAACTGGTCAGTGATCTTCGATCTCTACATACTGGCCATCACGCCCTGGGCGCTTCTGAAAACCGAAAACGCCTACTAGACGGAGCACCCGCCGGGAATGGCGGAATTTGTCATACGCAACCGGGCCGCGACCGCCTGGCAGATCCAAGACGTCGGCTATGGCCTCCTGTGGCTGTGCTTTGCCGTGGGATTTTTCGTCATGGTCGAGCCGGCGCCGTTCGATCTCGCGATCCTCGCGCTCGGCGGCCTCAGCCTCGCCATGGGCCTGCGACTGCCCGGCAGCCTCGCGCCCCTCATCGTGCTCTGCACCGTCATCCTGCTTTGCGGCCTCGTTGCCCTGACCCAGACGAAGGACCTCGCCGACAGCAGCATGCATTTGATCATCACCTGCTACTTGATGGTGATCACGTTCATTGTGGCCGGCGCCGTCTACACCAATCCCGACAGGGGCCTCAAAGCCGTGCTCGGCGGCCATGCCGCCGCCGCGGTCGTCTCGGCCGCTCTCGGCATCATCGGTTATTTCGATCTGATCGCGGGCACTCATGAGCTGTTCACCGAGTATTGGCGTGCCAAAGGCGCCTTCAAGGATCCCAACGTCTTCGGCCCGTTCCTCATCGTGGGCGGCATCTATTTGATGTATCTCGTGCTGACCAAGCCCTTTCTCAAAGGCTTGGTATGGCTCGCCCTGCTGCTGGTTATCGCTCTGGGCTTGTTTCTCAGCTTCTCCCGCGGCGCCTGGGGCCATTTCATCGCATCCTCCCTGATCTGCGTGCTGTTGATGGTGACCACCAGCCGCGACCGGTCGTTCAACCTGCGCATCATCTTCATCAGCATCTGCGCAGTCATCGCCATCGCCCTGGCGATCGTCGTGGCCCTCAACCTGCCCAGCGTGAGCGAGATGCTCTCGCTGCGGGCGGGCCTCAACCAGAGCTATGACAGTGGCGGGCGCGGCCGCTTCGCCGGCCAGGCTTTGGCCTTTCAGTGGATCCTCGCCGCGCCGCTCGGCTATGGTCAGGATGATTTCGGCTATTTCTGGGGCGAGCAGCCCCACAACGTCTATCTCTACATGTTCCTGCAGACGGGCTGGCTGGGCGGCGCCGCCTATATCGCCCTGGTGATCGGCAGCGTCGTTGGCATCTTCCGCATGGTATTCGCCACCACCCCCTGGCGCGGCTATGCCATCGTGCTGGCCTCCACCTTCACGCCCTTGGTTATCGAGGGGCTGATCGTCGACACCGACCACTGGCGGCACTTCTGGATGCTGCTCGGCATGATCTGGGGACTCATCGCCTGGCACCGCGACTGGAATGTGAGCGCCATCCGACGGGCGAACGGCTTTTCCCGCCAATAGCCGTTGCCCATCACATAAGTCTGTGCTTATATGATGGGCATGGAACCCTCCGACCTCTTTCGTGCGCTTGCCGATCCCACCCGCCGCGCCGTGTTCGAGAAGCTTGCCGCGGGCGAGTTCAACGCGAGCGAGCTCCGCGAAGGGCTCAGCGTGTCGCAGCCTGCGATCTCGCAGCATCTGGCTGTCCTGCGCAGCGCCGGCCTGGTCCGCGAGCGCCGTTCCGGCCGCTATGTCAAATACAGTGTCGATCCTGAAGGGCTGCAGCCTCTTCTCGATTGGCTGTTGCGTTACCGCGCGTTCTGGCCCGGTCGCGTGGAGAGACTGAAGCACCTTCTGAAGGAGATTGAGCAATGAGCCGGCCCGACAGCGACGCCGAGCAGCCTTCCGTGGTGGTCGAATGTGTGCTTGATGCCTCGCCGGAGAAGGTCTGGCGGGCGCTCACCGAGCCGCAGCTGGCATCGGATTGGTTGGATGCGCAGCCAAGCTTTGGAACGAAGCGAGACGATGCCGAACGCACCTTCGAGATCATCGCGGCCCAGCCTTTCGTGGCGGTCAGCTACCGCTGGCGTGAGGCAGCCGACGGCCCGCTCTCGGAAACGGTGGTGACGGTCGAACTCGCGCCCTGTTCGGACGGCGGCACACACTTCCGTCTGGTCCACATGCCCGCGCCCATCCAGGCGGCCAATGGCAACGCGCCGCCCATGCTGCTCGCCGCCTGACATCACCCCATCCAATTCGGCTGCTGCTGGAGGTTCGCCTATGCGCGAAGCAATGAATCTCGTCCCTATTGTCATTGAACAGTCCTCCCGCGGTGAGAGGTCGTTCGACATCTTCTCGCGCCTGCTGCGCGAACGCATCGTGTTCCTGAACGGGCCGGTGGACGACGGCTCGGCGGCGCTGATCTGCGCGCAGATGTTGTTCCTCGAATCGGAAAATCCGAAGAAGGAGATCCATTTCTACATCAACTCGCCGGGCGGGCTGGTGACGAGCGGCTTCGCCATTTACGACACGATGCAGTTCATCCGTTCGCCCGTCTGCACCCTGTGTCTCGGCACGGCGCGCTCGATGGGTTCCTTCCTGCTCATGGCCGGCGAGCCCGGCCGCCGCGCAAGCCTGCCCAATGCCAGCATCCTGGTGCATCAGCCCTCGGGCGGCTTCCAGGGCCAGGCCTCCGATATCGAGCGCCATGCGGAGGACATTGTGAAGATGAAGCGGCGGATCAACGCGCTGTATGCAAAGCATTGCGGCCGCACGCCCGAGGAGGTCGAGCGCACGCTCGACCGCGACTATTTCATGACGGCGGAAGAGGCGATGGACTGGGGGATCGTCGACTTCGTCTGCGCCAATCGCGACGAGGTCGCACGGTCGGCGGCCAAGAGCGAGGACTAGTCCGCGCGGCAACAGCCGGGCATGACGGATGATGCCCAAGTCGCCACCACTCTCGTCATTGCCGCGCTTGACGCGGCAACCCAGGGCTCCAAGGGAAAGCCCACCCTCCTGGCCCCACGATGGCCCGGTCGGCGCCTGGGCGCAGCGGGCATGAAGTAAGTTGTTGACTGGCAAAACAAATCGTCATTGCCGCGCTTGACGCGGCAATCCAGGGCTCCAAGGGAAAGCCCACCCTCCTGGCCCCACGATGGCCCGGTCGGCGCCTCGCCGCAGCCGGGCCATGACGGATGGGCATATACCGCCCAATGGCCGACACTGGACCGAGCCGTTACGAGGCGGCCGTGATGCCTTCCTTCTTGATCCAGGCGGCAGTGAGTTCGAGCGCCTTCTCGTAGCGGTCGAACATCTCGTTGATCTCGCTCTCGGTGATGATGAGCGGCGGGCACAGCGCCACGTTGTCGCCGGCCACCGCCCGCGCGATCACCCCGTTCTGCTGCAGGAAGCCCACCATCTTGGCGCCCACCGCCGATTTCGGGTTGAACGGCGCCTTGCTGGTCTTGTCGGCCACCAGTTCGGCGGCGCCGATCAGGCCCTTCGCCCGCACTTCGCCCACCAGCGGATGATCCGCAAGCCTTTTGAAGCGGCCCTCGAACACTGGCGCCATCGCCTTCACATGGTCGACGATGCGGGTGCGCTCGTAAATCTCGATGGTCTTGAGCGCCACGGCAGCCGAGACCGGATGCGCCGTGTAGGTGTAGCCATGGGCGAAGGAGCCGAGCTTGCGGCTCTCGTCCAGCATGGCTTGATAGACCTCTTCCTCGATGGTGATGGCGCCGAGCGGCATATAGGCCGAGGTGATCGCCTTCGCCATGCTCACCGAGTTCGGCTCGATCCCGAAGGTCTGCGCTCCAAACCACTCGCCGGTGCGGCCGAAGCCGCAGATCACCTCGTCCGAGATGAAGCGGATGTCATGCTTGGCCAGCACCGCCTGGATTTTCTCGAAATAGCCCTTCGGCGGCATGACCACGCCGCCCGCACCCATGATCGGCTCGGCGATGAAGGCGGCGATCGTGTCAGGCCCCTCGCGCTCGATCAGGGCTTCCAGATTGGCGGCCATGCGGCTCGAGAACTCTTCCTCGCTCTCCCCTGGCTGCCCATAGCGGTAATAATGCGGGCAGTCCGTATGCAGGATGTTCTTGATCGGCAGATCGAAATCCTGATGCACCGGCGGCAACCCGGTAAGCGAGCCGGCAGCGACCGTCACGCCGTGATAGGCTCGAATGCGCGAGATGATCTTCTTCTTCTGCGGCTTGCCGATGGCATTGGCGTGATACCAAGCGATTTTCACCTGCTGGTCATTGGCCTCCGAGCCGGATGAGCAGAACAGCACCTTGGAGGGATGGCCCGGCACCAGCTCCTTCAGCTTCTCCGCCAGCTCGATCGCCGGGTCGTGGCTCTTGCCGGCGAACAGGTGGGTATAGGCCAGCTCGCGCATCTGTTTGGCGGCTGCCTCAACCAGCTCCTCGTTGCCATAGCCGAGTGCCGTGCACCACAGCCCGGCCAAGCCTTCGATATATTCCTTGCCTTCGCTGTCATAGACATAGATGCCCTTGCCCCGCTCGAGCACCAGCGGGCCCGCCTCGCGATGGGTGGCGAGATTCGTGTAGGGGTGAATGAGCGTCTCGATATCGCGCACAGCGAGATTGGAAAGCTGGGTCATGACAGAATGCCTTTATTCGGAAGGTGGGCATATTGAGCAGGTGAGCCGCCGAATGTCAAAGCATGGCAGGCTTGCGGCCCGGACATAGTGTCTCCCCGGAGCAAGCGGCGCCGGGGCGAAGCCGTCCGGCCCATTCTACACTATTTTACGATCGTTCAACAATCTGCCGAAGCAAGAAAGAATCGAAAATCCCGCGAGAGCATTTTCGAGCGAAGTGGGTACCGGTTCGCGTAAAGAAAATGCGATCCAACAATAGCTTAGGGCGGCTCCGCGATTCAGGAGATTAGCGGAACCGCCCGAGCGGGCGCGCGGGATCTGCGACGCAGAAACGGCTGTGCCGTTCAGCCGCTATGGGCGAGCACCGCCAGCAATAGCAGCGCGACGATATTGGTGATCTTGATCATCGGATTGACGGCGGGGCCGGCCGTGTCCTTGTAAGGGTCGCCCACCGTGTCGCCGGTGACCGCCGCCTTGTGCGCATCCGAGCCCTTGCCGCCGAAATGGCCGTCCTCGATATACTTCTTGGCGTTGTCCCAGGCGCCGCCGCCGGCCGTCATCGAGATCGCGACGAACAACCCGGTGACGATCACGCCCAGGAGCATGGCGCCCACCGCCGAGAAGGCCGCGTTTTTGCCGGCGATCGCGTTGATCACGAAATAGACCACGATCGGCGACAGCACCGGCAGCAGCGACGGCACGATCATCTCCTTGATCGCCGCCTTGGTGAGCAGGTCGACCGCGGTCTTGTAGTCCGGCCGGTCGCGCCCCTCCATGATCCCAGGCTTCTCCCGGAACTGCCGCCGCACTTCCTCCACGATGGCGCTTGCCGCGCGGCCCACCGCCGTC
This sequence comes from Rhodoligotrophos defluvii, assembly GCF_005281615.1. Lineage (NCBI taxonomy): Bacteria > Pseudomonadati > Pseudomonadota > Alphaproteobacteria > Hyphomicrobiales > Rhodoligotrophaceae > Rhodoligotrophos > Rhodoligotrophos defluvii. Next base: position 496,396 of record NZ_SZZM01000003.1, read on the forward strand.
ATGGCGATGCCGCCGAAGAGATAAGGCAGGAGGCCGCCGAGCATGAGCCCGATCACCACGTAAGGATTGGACAGCGAGAAGGTCAGCTGCCCCACATCGGCAAAATAGGGGAACTGCGCGGCGTTCCCGGTGAAATGCTGCAGGTCCTGCGTATAGGCCGCAAACAGCACCAGCGCGCCGAGCCCCGCCGAGCCGATGGCATAGCCCTTGGTCACCGCCTTGGTGGTGTTGCCCACCGCGTCCAGCGCGTCGGTGGTCTTGCGCACCTCCGCCGGCAGGTCGGCCATCTCGGCAATGCCGCCCGCATTGTCCGTCACCGGTCCGAACGCATCCAGCGCCACCACCAGCCCGGCCAGCGCCAGCATGGTGGTCACCGCGATGGCGATGCCGAACAGCCCGGCCAGCGTGTAGGCGATGATGATGGCCGCCACGATGACCAGCGCCGGCAGCGCGGTTGCCTCCAGCGAAATGGCAAGCCCCTGGATCACGTTGGTGCCGTGGCCCGAGATCGAGGCCTGGGCGATCGACTTCACCGGCCGGAAATTCGTGCCCGTATAGTACTCGGTGATCATGATGATCAGGGCAGTCACGGCCAGGCCTATGACGCCGCACCAGAACAGGTCCCACCCCGTGAAGGTGCGGTCGCCGACCGTGAGCTCGGTCGAAAGACCCACCATCCAGGCCGTCACCGGCAGCAGCGCCACCAGTGACAACACGCCGGTGACGATCACGCCCTTGTACAGCGCCCCCATGATCGACTGGCTGGAGCCGAGGCGCACGAAGAAGGTGCCGATGATCGAGGTGATCACGCAGGCCGCCCCGATCGCCAGCGGATAGAGCATCATCGGCCCGGCCAAAGCCGTGCCGGCGAAGTAGATGGAGGCGAGCACCATGGTGGCGACCACCGTCACCGCATAGGTCTCGAACAGGTCGGCCGCCATGCCGGCACAGTCGCCGACATTGTCGCCCACATTGTCGGCGATGGTGGCGGGGTTGCGCGGGTCGTCCTCCGGAATGCCGGCCTCCACCTTGCCCACGAGGTCGCCGCCCACATCGGCGCCCTTGGTGAAGATGCCGCCGCCCAGACGGGCGAAGATGGAAATCAGCGAGGCACCGAAGCCGAGCGCCACCAGCGCATCGATCACCACCCGGTCGCCCGGCGCATAGCCCAGGATCTGCGTCAGCACCATGAAATAGACGGCAACCGCCAGCAGCGCGAGGCCGGCAACCAGCAGGCCGGTCACCGCCCCTGCTCGGAAGGCGATCCCGAGCCCCGCAGCGAGGCTCTGGCTTGCCGCCTGAGCCGTGCGCACATTGGCCCGCACCGACACCAGCATGCCGATATAGCCTGCCGCCCCCGACAGGATTGCGCCGACCGCGAAGCCGATGGCCACCAGGACCCCCAGCAGCAGGGCCACGATGATGAAGATAACGACCCCCACGATGGCAATGGTCGTGTATTGCCGCGCCAGATAGGCCATGGCGCCTTCCTGCACCGCGCCCGCGATCTCGCGCATGCGGGCGTTTCCTGCGTCCGCCGCCATCAACGATCGGATGGCCCATATGCCATAGACAATAGACAAGGCCCCGCAGGCTATGATCAGCCAAATTTCCAGAGTCATTGTTTGTTTCCTGAGCTTCCCATGTTCCCCTCGTGCCGGCAGCGCCCGCTCTGGCTGCCGCTTCAGGCCGGATGGCCCGGCGCAAAGTGCGGGCGATGATCGCCGAAATGTGCTGCGCGTTGCAACAAGAATGGCACGCCCGGCCTATAGGCCTGTGCGGCTACGGCTACCCACCTGAAAAACAAGGACCTTTCGTGATGTGTGCCGGCGTGAGCGTGCGCTCGCGGCGATGCAATGTTTGCACCGCAACGACGGCCTAGGCCGGCTTGTGCTGATTCTTGAGGGCGAGCCAGGCGAGCAGCGCCAGAACCAGCGCCACGGAGGGGAACAGTGACAGGCCGATCGCCGACCATCCGAACACGCTGAGCAGTTTGCCGGAGGAGAGCGAGGAGAGCGCCACCGTGGTGAACACCGCGAAATCGTTCACCGCCTGGACCTTGCTGCGCTCGACCGGCTTGTAGCAGTCGGTCACCATGGTGGTCGCGCCCACGAAGCCGAAATTCCAGCCGACACCCAGGAGGACGAGCGCCGCCGAGAAATGCCCGAACGAGAGGCCGGCAAGCGCCGAGACACCCGCCGCCGCGAGCAGCACCATGCCGGCTGCCACCATCTGCGGCGCGCCGAACCGGCTGATCAGCCGCCCCGTGAAGAAGCTCGGCACATACATCGCCAGCACGTGCCATTGGATGACCCAGGCCGCCGCGTCGAAGCTGAAGCCGCAGCCGACCATCGCCAGGGGTGTCGAGGTCATCACGAAATTCATCATGCCGAAGCTCATCATCCCTGCGATGATGGCCACGATCAGCCGCGGCTGCCGCAGGATCTCCGGCAGCGGGCGCCCGCTGCCGGTCGCCGCCGACGCCCTGACATGGGGGATGTCGAGAAAGGCCAGCACGCCCATGGCGATGGCCGCAAGCGCGGCCGAGGCGAGGTAGCAGCCGGCAAAGGTCACCGGCGCAAGCAGGTCGCGGGTGCCCATCACCACGAACGGGCCGATGAAGGCGGAGACGATGCCGCCCAGCATCACCCACGCGATGGCGCGCGGCTTGAAGCTGTCGCGTGCGGTGTCGGCGGCCGCGAAGCGGTAGAGCTGGCCGAAGGCCTGATAGCTGCCGCTCACCAGCGTCGCCAGGCAGAACAGCGGAAAGCTCCGGCTATAGATGGCGTAGGCCGCCAGCAAGGCTCCGCACAAGCCGATAAGCGCACCGACGATGAAGCCGGCGCGGCGCCCCACATGGCCAGTCAGCAGCGATGCCGGAACCGTGCTCAGTGCCGTTCCCACCACGAAGCACGAGACCGGCAGCGTGGCCCAGCCCGGATCGGAGGCGAGCATGCTGCCCACCAGGCCGCCAGTGATGATGATGATCACCGAGTTCGACGAGAACAGTGCCTGCGCCGCCGCCAGCAGCATGGCGTTGCGGCGTGCAAGGCGGTCGTCGTGAAGAGCGGCTGAAGCGGTGGCGGAACTCATTGCGCGGACAGTAAACCTGCCGCGGCGACCCTTCAATGACGATTACGCAATATGGCTATAGGACAGCCGCGAGAACGTCATCGGCCGGCCATGTTCATCGCGGCACACTGGCGGGAGGGTGCCCTCGACCAGTCGCCCGATAGCCGTAACCGTCACTCCCGCGGCGGCGCTTGCCTGCTCGAAGGCCGGGGCCTGGGACGGTGGAACGGCACAAAGGATCTCGTAGTCATCGCCGCCGGCCAGGCAGACCTCGCGCATGCCCGGCATGCTTGCCACAATCTCGCGGGCCGCGGCCGAAAGCGGCACCCGTCCCGCCTCGATGTCCGCCGACACGCCGGAGGCATGACACAAAAGGCCGAGATCACCGATCAGCCCGTCGGAGATGTCCATGGCGGCCGTGGCATAGGCCAGCAGCGCCGGGACAAGCGCCAGCCGCGGCTCGGGAAGCCAATAGCGCTGCTTCAGGGCATCCGCCCCGCTGCCGCTGAGCTCGCCGCGCACAGCCTTCAGCCCGAGCGCCCCGTCGCCGATCGTGCCGGAGACATAGACCATGTCACCGGGGCGGCCACCGCCGCGGCGCACCGCCCTGCCCTCCGGTACCTCGCCTAGGGCGGTGAGGGTGATCGTCAGCGGACCAGGTGTTGCGACCGTATCGCCACCGATCAGCGGACAACCGAACCGCGCCTGGTCCTCGGCCAGGCCTTGCGCGAACCGCTTGAGCCAGCCTTCGTCCTGCGCTGGCGACAGGGCAATCGCCAGCAGATAACCGCGCGCGTCAGCCCCCTTGGCCGCGAGATCGGAAAGATTGACCCGCAAGGCCTTTCTGGCGATCAGCGCCGGATCGTCGGTGCTCAAAAAATGCACGTCCGCGACCAGGCTGTCGGTGGTGACCACCAGGTCCATGCCCGGCTGCGGGGAAACCACCGCCGCATCGTCGCGCAGGCCGGCAGCGCCGGCAAAGCCTGCGGCAAGTGGCGCGAAGATGGCCTGGATCATGGCTTGCTCGCGCGGCAGCATCGGCGGGCCAGGTCAGGTGAATTCAGTGGTGCGGATATTGCGGGCGAGCCGGTCGAGCACCCCGTTGACGAAACGCCGCTCGTCATCGCCGAAGAAAGCGTGAGTCACTTCCACATATTCGTTGATGACCACCCTGGCCGGCACATCCGGCCGACAGGTGAGCTCGTAAGTGGCCGCCCGCAAGATGGCCCTGAGGGTGGAGTCGAGCCGCTTGAGCGACCAGCCTTCCGCGAGCGCCCGGTTGATCATCGGGTCGATGCGCAGCTGCTCCCGCAGCACTCCGGTCACCACATCGCGCAGGAACGGAAAGTCGGCCGGGCCGCACTGCCCGTCCTCGAAATCGTTGCCAAGCCGCCAGGAGCCGAACTCCGCCAGCACGTCGGGCAGAGGCGACTGCACCACGTCCATCTGATAGAGCGCCTGCACCGCCCCCAGCCGCGCTGCCGTCCGCGCGCTAAGGGTCGCTTGCGAGGCCTTGGCCACCTGCTCCGCCATGATCCTTATCCCTGCAGCTCGACCTTCAGCCGCGCCATATGCACCGCGGCCCGTGCCGCAGCGCCGCCTTTGTTCATGCCGTCCACCCGGGCACGCGCCCAGGCCTGATCATCGTCTTCAACCGTCAAGATACCATTGGCGATCGCCAGCCCGCGACTGACGGCCAGGTCCATCAGGGCTCGCGCCGACTCATTGGCCACGACTTCGAAATGGTACGTCTCGCCGCGGATGACGCAACCGAGCGCCACATAGCCGTCGAAACGACCCTTGTCGCTATTCTCGACGAAGCTGATCACCGCCGGGATTTCCAGGGCGCCGGGCACCGTGATCCGCTCGAAGCTTGCGCCTTCCTCTTCCAGCGCCTCAACCGCGCCGCGTACCAGCTCGTCCAGCAGGTCCTCGTAAAAGCGCGCCTCGATGATCAATATGCGCGGGAAGCTCATATGGGTGCCATTTCGGTTAAAAACAGGCCGGGACTCAGGAATAACCGTTCAGCCGCGCCACATACCGCGCCATCATGTCGATTTCAATGTTCACGAGCTCCCCCGCCTGAACCTCTCCCCAGGTGGTGACCACCTGGGTATGCGGGATGATGTTGACGCCGAACACATTGCCCTCGACCTCGTTCACGGTCAGCGACGTGCCGTCCAGGGCCACCGAGCCCTTGGGCGCGATGAACTTGGCCAGATGCTCGGGCGCCTCGAAGCGGAAGCGGAGAGACTGCCCGTCCGGCTCGCGCGAAAGCACCTTGGCCACCCCGTCCACATGCCCCGTCACCAGATGGCCGCCGAGCTCGTCGCCGAAGCGCAGCGCCCGCTCCAGGTTGATCCGCTGGCCAATCTTCCAGGTCTTGAGCGTGGTGAAGGCCAGCGTCTCCTGGGAGGCCTGCACCACGAACAGGCCCCGGTCATTGTTGTGGCGCCCCGTTTCGACCACGGTGAGGCAGATGCCGGAGCAGGCGATGGAACCGCCGATCGCAATCGTCTCGGGATCGTAATGGCAGGCGATCGTGAGCCGGCGGTCGCCCTGATCCTCGAATTGGATCAGCTCGCCGACGTCGGTGACAATACCGGTAAACATGAGAACGGGCCTTATGATGCTGGCGAATATCGCCTGACATAAACCGTCAGGCGGTCTTCGCCAAACCCTTCTTCCCTGCTTGCGACAAACCTGTCCGATCGGGTGATGCTGGCGAGCGGCAGTCCTGCCAGCGCATCCACGCCCGCGGGGCCCAGCCGGCGGGATGCGGAAAAAAGCGCCACCTCATCCACCAGGTCGGCCTCCATCAGCGCACGGGCGACCGCGGCGCCGCCCTCAACCAGCAGGCGACCGACGCCACGGGCGCTGAGCTCGCGCAAGGCGCGATCGAGATCGACGCCGCCGCTGCCCCCCTCCCCGCACGGAATGAGCGCGACACCCACCCGCTCCAGCGTGTCCCAGGCGCCCGGCGTCGGCTCCCCCTTCGCCAGCACCCAGACGGGAATGGTGCTGACGTCGCGCAGCATCTTCGTCTGCAGCGGCACCAGCCCCGCCGAGGCCAGCACCACCCGAATGGGCGAACGGTCGCGAAGGCCCGGCAGGCGGCAGGTCAGCTCGGGATCATCGATGACGACGGTGCGATGCCCGACCAGGATGGCGTCGGAGGTTGCCCGCATCATATGCGCGTAAGCCCGCGCCGCGGGCCCGGTGATGGCGGTCTGCGCGCCCGGCCGTTCGGCGATCTTGCCATCGGCCGATACGGCGAGCTTCAGGATCACATGGGGCCGCCCCCGTTCCATCCGCGACAGGAAGCCGGCAAGGTCTTGCCGCGCCTCCGCGCTGCGCACCCCCATTGTCACGGGAATGCCGGCCTCGCGCAGCATGGCGTTGCCGCGCCCGGACACCCGCGGGTCCGGGTCATCGAACGTGGTCACCAGGCGCCCGATGCCCGCCTCCACCAGCCCCCTGGCGCAAGGGGGCGTGCGGCCGTAATGGGCGCAAGGCTCCAGCGTGACATAGGCGGTGGCGCCTCGCGCTGCCCCGCCGGCGCGGGCCAGCGCCACCTGTTCCGCATGGGGCCGGCCGCCGCGCCCGGTCCAGCCGACGGCGACGATGCGGGGCGGTGAGCGTCTCTCGTCGATGATCACGCAGCCGACCGCAGGGTTGGAGCCGCTGTTCCCCATGTTGCGCCGGCCAAGCCGCAGCGCCAGCTCCATGAAGTGGTCATCATGGGCGCGCGGACCGGCTATGGCTTTCAACGACGCAACATCAACGCTCATCCGGCGTCTCGTGGACCGGGCGCTCCCCTTCTCCCGTCAGCTCGCCCAACAGCTCCTCGAAATCCTTTGCCTCGCGGAAGTTCTTGTAGACCGAGGCAAACCGCACATAGGCAACATCGTCCAGGGCCTTCAAGGCCTCCATGACCAATTTGCCGATGGTTTCCGAGCGGACTTCGTTTTCCCCCTGGCTCTCCAGCCGGCGCACGATGCCGCTCGCCACCCGCTCGATCCGCTCCGGATCGACCGGCCGCTTGCGCAGCGCGATCTGCAGCGAGCGCACCAGCTTGTCGCGCTCGAACGGTACCCGTCGGCCAGAACGCTTCACCACGATCAGCTCGCGCAACTGCACCCGCTCGAAGGTGGTGAAACGGCCCCCGCAATCCGGGCAGAAGCGCCGCCGCCTGATCGCGCTATTATCCTCGGTCGGCCGGGAATCCTTCACCTGCGTGTCAGTGTTCCCACAATAGGGGCAGCGCATGCCTCCAAAACCCCCTGTTCGCTTGCCCCTGTCAGCTATAGATCGGGAAGCGGCTGGTCAGGTCCATAGCCTTCTGCTTCACCGCCGCCTCCACGGCAGCATTGCCTTCTTCGCCGTTGCGCACAAGCCCGTCCAGCACCTCCACGATCATCTCGCCGATCTGGTGGAACTCGGCCACGCCGAAGCCGCGCGTGGTGCCGGCAGGGGTGCCGAGCCGGATGCCGGACGTGACGGTAGGCTTCTCCGGATCGAACGGCACCCCGTTTTTGTTGCAGGTGATGAAGGCGCGCCCCAGAGCCGCCTCCGCATCCCGGCCCTTGAGTTCCTTCGGTCTGAGATCGACCAGCATCAGGTGGGTATCGGTCCCACCCGACACGATGTCGAAACCGCTCTCCTTGATGACCCCGGCGAGAACCTTGGCATTCTCCACCACCGAACGGGCATAGGCCTTGAACTCCGGTTGCAGCGCCTCGCCGAACGCCACCGCCTTCGCAGCGATCACATGCATCAGCGGACCGCCCTGCAGCCCCGGGAACAGGGCCGAGTTGATCTTCTTGGCGATCTCCTCGTCGTTGCTCAGCACCATGCCGCCGCGCGGACCGCGCAAAGTCTTGTGGGTGGTGGTCGTCACCACATGGGCATGAGGGAACGGGCTCGGATGCACGCCCGCCGCGACCAACCCGGCGAAATGCGCCATATCCACCATGAAATAGGCGCCCACCTCGTCGGCAATCTCGCGGAAACGCTTGAAATCGATGATGCGGGGATAGGCCGAGCCGCCGGTCACGATCAGCTTCGGCTTGTGCTCGCGCGCGAGCCGCGCCACCTCGTCGTAATCGATCCGGTGATCGTCCCTGCGCACGCCGTATTGGATCGGCTTGAACCACTTGCCCGAGAGATTGGGCGCCGCCCCGTGGGTCAGATGTCCGCCGGCCGCGAGACTTAAGCCCAGGAACGTGTCGCCCGGCTGCATCAGCGCAAGGAAGACGGTCTGGTTCGCCTGGGCGCCGGAATGGGGCTGCACATTGGCAAAGCCGCAGTTGAACAGGGCCTTGGCACGGTCGATCGCCAGCTCTTCGGCAATATCCACGAACTGGCACCCGCCGTAATAGCGCCGGCCGGGATAGCCCTCCGCATATTTGTTGGTGAGAATCGACCCCTGCGCCTCGAGCACCGCCCGCGACACGATGTTCTCGGAGGCGATGAGCTCGATCTCGTGCTGCTGGCGGCCCAGCTCCTTGGCAATGGCGCCGGCGAGCTCCGGATCGCGCTCACGCAAGTCTTCCCTGAAGAAGGCGCTTTGCGGCGCCTTGAAATCGCGGCTGGCGGAGGTCGACATCGGCAGCTTCCTTCACATGCGAAAAGATTGATCTCCCCTGCGCCGCCGCACTTACCACAGAGCGGCGCTTGGGGCAAAGCGCCCGGCTCATTCCGGGCCACGTCCGCGCGCCATGCTGCAAATCTCAGGCCGCTCGGTCGAGCGCCATGCGCTGCCAGAGCAGGTCGATGGCTTCGACGAGCTGCCTAAGGTCGTCCTCCGAGTGCAAAGGCCCCGGGGTCAGCCGCAGACGCTCCGTCCCGCGCGGCACGGTCGGATAGTTGATGGGCTGCACATAGATCGAGAACTCGTCCAGCAGCTGGTCGGTCATCCGCTTGCAGTGAACGGGATCGCCCACCAGCAGCGGCACGATGTGGCTGGCCGAGTCCATCACCGGCAGGCTGCGCCGCCGCAGCATGGACTTGAGCTGGGCCGCCCTCTCCTGCTGCTTGTCGCGCTCCTCGCTCGATCCTTTCAGGTGGCGGATGCTGGCCAGGGCGCCCGCTGCCAGCACCGGGGCGAGCGACGTGGTGAAGATGAAGCCCGGCGCGTGGCACCGGATCGCGTCGATAACGACGCCGGAGGCCGCCACATAGCCGCCCATCAGCCCAAAGGCCTTGGCCAGCGTGCCCTCGATAATGTCGACCTGATCGAGCACCCCGTCCCGTTCGGCAATGCCGCCGCCGCGCGCGCCATAGAGGCCAACCGCGTGCACCTCGTCCAGATAGGTCATCGCCCCGTAATGGCGGGCCATCGCGCAGATCTCGGCGATAGGCGCGATGTCGCCGTCCATCGAATAGACCGACTCGAAGGCCACCAGCTTCGGCCGCCTCCGATCAAGCTGCGCGAGCCTGCGCTCCAGGTCAGCCAGGTCGTTGTGCCTGAAGATCTGTTTCTCGCAGCGGCTGTTCCTGATGCCTTCGATCATCGAGGCATGGTTCAGCTCGTCCGACAGGACCACGCAATCCGGCATCAGCCGCGCCAGGGTCGACAGTGTCGCCTCATTGGCCATGTAGCCGGAATTGAACAGCAGCGCCGCGTCCTTCCCGTGCAGGTCTGCAAGCTCCCGCTCCAGCTCGACGTGATAATGGGTGGTGCCGGAAATATTGCGTGTGCCGCCCGAGCCCGCGCCGGTGCCGTCGAGCGCCGCATGCATGGCGGCGATCACCTTGGGATGCTGCCCCATGCCCAGGTAGTCGTTGGAGCACCAGATGGTGACCTCGCGCTCCCCATGAGGGCCACGGAATATCGCGCGCGGAAATTTGCCGCAGATCCGCTCGAGATCGGCGAAGTAGCGGTACCGGCCCTCCTGCTTCAGCCCGGCGACGGCGTTTCCAAGCAGCGCGTCATAATCGATCATCGGTTCCTCGTGAAGGGCCGCCGCGCCCGTGGTTTCAAGGCGCGGGCCGCGTTCGAGCCGCAATCATGCCGCATCCCGGGAAGCACGGCGGCAGGATCATGATCCACAAGCTTAGAATCTTTCGACCGAGATGCAACGTGCTGCACCTAGCACGCAGTGTCGCCAAGGTCATGCGATCGCATTGCCGCAGCCGCGCAAGGCCGCAACCCACGCCAGGAAGTGAAATTGGGTTTAAATCGTAAGTCGTTAATCTTGAACGATAACGTCATGCCCGGCCGCGCCTATGCGCTGAGCCGGCATCCAGGGCCACACGCCACGGACTTCCGCTTGCGGCCCCTGGATTGCCGCGTCAAGTGCCGCAATGACTAAGTTGCTGAAACTGCAGTTGCAGCAATGAACACCCTCCCCGCCGCGCGGGGAGGGTCGGCGCGCGAAAGCGCGTCGGGGGTGGGGGTGCCTGGCCGCTGGCTTAATAGGTGCCGCCGCTGGCCCGCCGCCAGGCGTCACGCGCCCCGGACACCGGCGGCTGGTTCGGATCCGACACGGCGACCGCCGGCTGCACGCTGCCGGTCGCCTGGGGTGCCGCGGTGGCGAGCTGACCGCCGATGGGCTCCGGCTGGCCGATCACGAAGCCGGTGCCGTCCAGCTTGTAGATGTCCGGCCGGAAGCTGACGGTGCCGTCGGGCATCGCCCAGGCGGTCATGTAGACCATTCGCACCGCCGTGTTCTGCATCACGTCAACCTTGGTGTTCTCGCCGCTGGCGATCACCTGCTCGATGCGCATGCGGTCCCAGCCCGGATTGGCGCGCAGCAGCCACTCGGTCATGATGTGCACCTGGTCCACGCGCACGCAGCCGGAGCTGAAATATCGGGCTTCCGCCGTGAACAGGTTCTTGGTGGGCGTATCGTGCATGTAGACGGCGTATTTGTTCGGGAAATGGATCTTCACCGTCGCCATGGCATTGTCGTCGCCCGGATCCTGGCGGAAGACATAGCGTTCGGGGCTGAGCGTCGCCCAGTCGATGCTCATCGGATCGATCTCGGGCCCGCCGAGCCCGTCATGAATGCGGATGCGCTGCTGGATGAGGAAGCTCGGATCCTTCTGCGCCCGGGGAATGATGTCCTTCTGCACGATGCTTGCCGGCGCGATCCAGTAGGGATTGAACGTCACGTCGCTCACCCGGCTCAGCACCACCGGGCTCGGCCGATCGGTCATGCCCACGACCACATTGTGCACGGAGTAGACGCTGCCGTGCTCGACCGTCTCCAGCTGGGTGGCCGGGATATTGATGGTGATGTAGTAGTCGGCGAGGCTCTTGGCATATTCCTTCATGCGCGGCAGGTTGGCGCGCATCGTGAACAGCCGCTCCTCGATCGGAACGTTCAGCGCATTGATCGTATCGGCGTCTGCAATCCCGGTCGCCAGCAGGCCGTGATTCTTCTGGAACTTCATCACTGCGCTCGCCAAGGCCCCATCGAACAGATAGGGATCCGGGCCGCCCTGAGCGCCATAGCCTTCGACGGCGAGGCGCTCGCGCAGCATTCCCACCAGCTGGCCTTGCCCGCCCTTGCTCAGCTTCTGCCCCGGCGGCGGCAGCATGGGCCATCCACCACGGGCGGCGATGATCTCATAGCGTGCAATCGCATCCTGCAGCAGCGACTCGCTCATCCCGCTGAGCATCGGCATCACGTTCTTGCCTTGCGCCACATAGGTGATGGTGGGCGCCATCTGCTGAACGCTGTAGCCTGAGAAGTTCTGCTGCCCCTGCCCCTGCGCACGCGCCGGGGCAAATCCGGTAACCAGGGCTGTGGTCGCAGCAAGCCCGCCCATCAGAAACGAGCGGCGCGATGCCGAACGACGTAAGGTGGCGCGATCAGCCGTCATATCCAATCCCAAACTGTTCACAAGGTGCTGCGCTCGCCAAGCCGGTGATCTCCAGCGGCTCCCCGGACCCCGCTATGGTCTTAGCAGCACTTGTCTCTCCGGTCAAAAATCAAACCTACGGTAACTATGACTTGAGTAGGGTAAACAGCCTCCTAACCAAGCGCACCGCATGCGGCAAGCTTGAGCCGATGAATTTCAACGCCTTGTGACCCGCCCCTCCTGTCGTGCCGACCAAAAGCCCCCGGCGGATCCTCGCCCTACAGCCGGTAGCGGATCTGGTCGATCCAGAACCGCTCGAGCCGGGCCAGCGAGCGGTTGAGGCGGTCGAACTCGTCCGCCGACAGCCCGCCCACCTGCTCGATCGAGCCGAGATGGCGTTCATAGAGCGCATCGACCCGCTTCCTCACCTCCTGCCCACGGGGCGTGAGGCTGATCCGCACCGAACGCTTGTCGGCCGACGAGCGCTGATGGTTGATATATCCGGCCTCCACCAGCTTCTTGAGGTTGTAGGACACGTTTGAGCCGAGATAATGGCCGCGAGAACGCAACTCGCCCGCAGTGAGCTCGCTGTCTCCGATATTGAACAACAGCATGGCCTGCACGGCATTGATCTCCTGCTCGCCTGTGCGCTCGAACTCATCCTTCACCACGTCGAGCAATCTCCGATGCAGCCTCTCGATCAGGCTCAGTGATTCAAGATAGCTGCTCTTGATCGTCTCCCGATGGCCACTCTCCGTCTGCGACGCCTTCTCGTTTGCCATGTTCATGTTGACCACCTGCCTGTTTTGGTGGGGATCTAGTGTCCCCATCCTGCTCGGCAGACTCAGGCAATGCGCGTTAAAATCGCCTCAAACCGATGGGTTAACGCATGCTTAGATTATGTTTCTTGGGCAGGAGAAGGTCTGATATTGCTAAGAATGTGAATCAAATGCTTCCGCAATGTTACGGAAGAATTGAGATCTATCCAGCGCAGGCTAGCAGCTTACCAGTCAAACTCAACGACGCTCTCGGAGCATCTTGATGATGCCGGAAAAGTCGACGCCCCCGTTGCCGGCCTCCGCGAACTCCGCATAAAGCGCCTGCGCATGTGCCCCAAGCGGCGTCTGGGCGCCGGCCACTTGCGAGGCCTCCTGCGCCAGCCGCAGATCCTTCAGCATCATGGCGGCGGTGAAGCCCGGCTTGTAGTCGCGATTGGCGGGCGAGGTCGGCACCGGGCCTGGAACCGGGCAATACGTGGTCAGCGACCAGCACTGTCCGGATGATTTCGAGGAGATATCGAACAGCTTCTGATGGTCGAGCCCTAGCTTTTCCGCCAGCGCAAAGGCTTCGCAAACCGCGATCATCGAAATGCCGAGGATCATGTTGTTGCAGATCTTCGCCGCCTGCCCCGTTCCGCTTGCTCCTGCATGGACGATGGTCTTGCCCATGCATTCCAGATAGGGCTTGGCCTGGGCGAAAGCATTCTCCGGCCCGCCCACCATGAAGGTCAGCGTGCCCGCCTCGGCGCCGCCCACGCCGCCCGACACCGGCGCATCCACCATGGCGATGCCCCGTTCCGCCGCCGCGGCCCCAACCGCGCGAGCACTGTCGACATCGATCGTCGAGCAGTCGATCAACACCGCATGGGTTGCCGCCGCAGCAAGGATGCCACCGCTGCCGAGATAGGCATCGCGCACGTGCTGGCCCGCCGGCAGCATGGTGACCACCGCGTCCGCCCCGGCGACCGCATCGGCCATGGCCGCCGCCGGCCGGCCACCGATCCCGGCAAACTTGTCGAGCGCGGCTTGAACCAGATCATAGCCCGTGACCTCGTGGCCCGCCTTCACCAGGTTGGCCGCCATCGGTCCGCCCATATTGCCTAGTCCGATAAAGCCGATCCTTGCCAAACGCCCCTCCTCAACAATTCACGTCGGGCGCCGCTTCCCGCGACTGCCCCTGCCTTCTCGTTCACTGACCCGATATGGCGACGATGTCGCGATAGCCGTTCAGCACCGCCGCCCGCGCATCCCGGCCGCAGAGAATGTCGTTCGCCTCCGCCTCGCCGGCGAGCTGTGCGGCATTCACGCGCCGCCGCCCGTGCTGCGTCACCATCACCTTGTACCGGGCGGTCAGCAGCTTCCAAAAGGTCAGCTCGGAATCATAGTCGAGGAAGTTGCACTTGCGCTCCAGGAAATAGGCGCGGGCTTGCCCGCCATAGCGCGCGACCGGATCGCGCATGTTGACGGGCGGGATCATGCGGCTGTCCGGCGGCGGCAACGCTGCCGGCGCGGCCACAGGCGGTGCGGCGAAGCCCTGTCGCATCATGGGTCCCGGCTGCGGCTGTGGTTCCGGTTGTGCCTGCGATTGGCGCTGTCGCGGCGTCGGTTGCGCCGAAGCGGTGGCACGGCCGGTGCCGGGCTTGCTTGCCGCCACCCTCACCTCTTCAAGCACGTTGCGCACCGATTGCGCTTCGCTGCTGTTGCAGCGTGGGCGCGTGCTCAACGCGCGGTCCCGCGCTGCCTGCATCTCGGCAACCGACGACGCTTTGGTCGCGGCAAGCTCGCCCAAAGCCGAATAGTGTTTCAGCTCGTCCAACTCTTCGGTCGTAAGGAAGCCGCAGGTCTCGGCAGCGTTTCTCGCCTCCACGATCGCGCCATAGGCATCGAGGGCCTCCGAGGCACGGGTCTGCGCCCAGGCACCGGGCGCACCGCTCGCCACGCCGAGAGCCAGAATCGGAAGAGAGAGCAATAAGACAAGCCTGGTCATCGCCATGTTCCGGTTAAGCCCGCTCGTAAAGAAATCATGCACAATCCTTTTGTCCAAACGGGAACAAATTGTCAGCCGTTCCCTACGATTTTGTTCAACTGATACATGATTGGCACAGGTTTGGCTGGCCGCCTAGGCCGCCAGCCCGCAGCATTTCTTGAATTTCTTGCCGCTGCCGCAGCTGCAGGGATCGTTGCGGCCGATCTTCGGCGTCTGACGCACCACCGTTTCCTGCCGCCGTCCCACCCGGCCGTCCACATAGTACCAGCGACCGTCCCGTCGCGAGAACCGCGAGGTCTCGTGATGGGTGCGATCTTCCCCGTTCACGCGGAAGTGAGCGATGAACTCGACCACACCCTCGCGATCCTCGGCACCGCCACGCTCGGTCGCCACGACCTCGAGGCCGGTCCACTCGCTGTTGCGGGCCCATTCGGTGACCGATTGCCGGTCGAAATCCCGCCGCGTGCTGGGCAGGAGGGTCTGCTCGAGATAGTCGATCGCCTGTGCGGCAAAGGCCGAATAGCGCGACCGCATCAGCGCTTCGGCCGTCGGCGCCGCCCGCTCGCCGGCGATCAGCGGCCCACAGCAGGCGCCAAAGGTGCTGCCGGAACGGCAGGGGCATGGCTCGGATGCGCCGATCATCCCTTTTCTCCTCCAGCTGGCGGTCAGTTCCGCTCGAAGCGCTTGTACTTCACCCGGTGCGGCATCACCGCCTCTTCGCCCAGGCGGCGCTTCTTATCTTCCTCATAGGCCTCGAAATTGCCTTCGAACCACTCCACGTGACTGTCGCCCTCGAAGGCGAGGATATGGGTCGCCGTGCGGTCGAGGAACCACCGGTCGTGGCTGATGATGACGGCGCAGCCCGCGAAATCCAGCAGCGCCTCCTCCAGGGCCCGCAACGTGTCCACGTCCAGATCGTTGGTCGGCTCGTCCAGCAGGATCACGTTGGCACCGGACTTCAGCATCTTCGCGATATGCACCCGGTTGCGCTCGCCGCCCGAGAGCACGCCCACCTTCTTCTGCTGGTCGCTGCCGCGGAAGTTGAACCAGCTCACATAGGCGCGGGACGGCACCTCCCGCTTGCCCAGCGCGATCACGTCGTTGCCGCCGGAAATCTCTTCCCATACGGTCTTGTCGCCTTCGAGCGTATCGCGCGACTGGTCCACATAGCCGAGCACCACCGTCTCACCGATGCGCAGCGTGCCGGCATCCGGCTGCTCCTGTCCGGTGATCATCCGGAACAGGGTGGTCTTGCCCGCGCCATTAGGGCCGATCACCCCGACGATGCCGCCGGGCGGCAGCCGGAAGTCCAGCCCGTCGATCAGCAGCCGGTCGCCATAGGCCTTGGCCAAACCTTCCGCTTCGATCACCACATTGCCGAGGCGCGGCCCCGGCGGAATGGTGATCTGCTGGCGGGCCACCTTCTCCGCCACATCCTGGTTGAGCAGCTCCTCGTAAGCCTTGAGACGCGCTTTCGATTTGGCCTGCCGGGCGCGCGGGCTCTGCCGCACCCACTCCAGCTCGTCCTTGAGGTTGCGCTGGCGGGCTTCCTCCTCGCGGCCTTCCTGCTCCAGGCGCTTCTGCTTCTGCTCCAGCCAGGCGGAGTAATTGCCCTCGTAAGGAATGCCGCGGCCGCGGTCCAGCTCCAGGATCCAGCCGGTGACATTGTCGAGGAAGTAGCGGTCGTGGGTCACCAGCACCACGGTGCCGTCATAAGCCTTGAGGAAGTGCTCGAGCCAGGCCACCGATTCCGCGTCGAGATGGTTGGTGGGCTCGTCCAGGAGCAGCAGGTCGGGCTTCGAGAGGAGCAGCTTGGTCAGGGCGACCCGCCGCTTCTCGCCGCCGGAGAGGGTTGCGACATCGGCGTCGTCCGGCGGGCAGCGCAGCGCGTCCATGGCCTGCTCCACCTGGGAATCGAGGTCCCACAGATTCTGGCTGTCGATAATATCCTGGAGCTGCGCGCCCTCCTCCGCCGTCTCGTCGGAGTAGTTCATCATCAACTCGTTGTAGCGGTCGAGGATGGCCTGCTTCTCGGCCACGCCTTCCATCACGTTCTCGCGCACCGACTTGCTCGCATCGAGCTGCGGCTCCTGCGGGAGATAGCCGACCTTGACCCCTTCCGCCGCCCAGGCCTCGCCGGAAAATTCCTTATCCAGCCCGCCCATGATCTTGAGCAGGGTCGACTTGCCGGCGCCGTTGGGGCCGAGCACGCCGATCTTGGCCCCCGGGTAGAATGACAGGTTGATGTTGTCGAGCACCTTCTTCCCGCCGGGATAGGTCTTCGACAGCTGATGCATGTGATAGATGTATTGGTAAGGCGCCATGAATGCCTTCGCGGAGTTTCAGGGATTTGCGGGCAGTCATAGCGAAAGGCGCCGGAAGCGGCAACGGCCGAAGCGTAAAAAGGCGCGGGGCCTACGCTCGCCTCTGCCGCAGCCGTTGCAGCCAGCTGAGCATCCCGACAGACGAGGCAGTGCCCGACCGGACCGCATCGGCCAGGCCGAAGGGGATCCGCGCCCACAAACGCTCGTGGCCGTAATAGAGGACCAGCTTGGTGATCACCTCGGTCAGGCCGATCCCCACCGATATGCGCGCATCCCGGGTAAACAGATAGGCCACCAGCATGGTGTCGAGCGAGCCCGTCACCCGCCACGACACCGCCTTCGCCACGCTGCGCCAGGCCTGCTCGCGCGGCGCCCTCAGCCATGCGCCCGCATCGCGGTTGCCCGCGGCATCTCGCCTCTGCTGACCCTCCGGCGCCACCAGCCCCATGGCCACCGTGTCGAAGCTCTCGCGGTCGATCAGGATCAGGCCGCCGGTCGCCCGGGCTTGGGCGTAGGGATCGACGGCGACGGGCCGGTCGAGCAGCAGTGTCACGTCACCGACGTCATTGCTGTCGAGGGCGGACGCCGCGACCGGGGCGAGCGTGTCGAGATCGATCCGCCCCTGAACGGCCGCGACCCGCGCCGGCACGGTCTGGGCCCCGAGCTTCACCAGGAACCGGTCGTCTTGGCGCAGCGGGCCATCCGCCATCCAGAACAGCCGTGCCGCGATCCTGTCGGCGACGACCGGCGGCTGGTCCGCCGCCGCGATCACATCGCCGCGTGTTACGTCGATCTCATCCGCGAGGGCCAGCGTAATCGACTGTCCGGCTACCGCCTCCGTCAGGTCCCCGCCGAAGGTGACGATCCTGGCGACCCTGGTCTCGCGCCCGGAGGGCTCGATCCGCACCCGCATGCCCGGTCTCACGGCGCCGCCGGTGATGAGGCCGGAGAACCCGCGGAAATCGGCATCCGGCCGGTTGACCCACTGCACCGGCATGCGGAAAGCCTCATCCTCGCCCCCGCGCGCGATTTCCACGTCTTCCAGATAAGCCAGCAATGTCGGCCCGTTGTACCAAGGCGCGCACACAGCCGGAGCCACCACGTTGTCGCCGCTCAGGGCGGACATGGGGATCGAGATCGCCTCGCGAAAGTTGAGCCCGGCGGAGAAATCCGCGAATTCGCGGGCGATGGCCTCGAACCGCGCCTGTGACCAGCCCACCAGGTCCATCTTGTTGACGGCCAGCATGACGTGGCTCACGCCGAGCATCGACAGGAGCAGGCTGTGGCGGCGGGTCTGCCGGGTGAGGCCGTTGCGCGCATCCACCAGCAGAATGGCAAGATCCGCCGTGGACGCGCCCGTGGCCATGTTGCGGGTATACTGCTCGTGCCCCGGCGTATCGGCCACGATGAAGCTGCGCTTCTCCGTCGAGAAGAAGCGATAGGCCACGTCGATGGTGATGCCCTGCTCGCGCTCGGCCGCAAGCCCATCCACCAGCAAGGCGAAATCCGGCGCGGCGCCTTGCGTCCCATATTTGCGCGAATCCTTCGCCAGCGCGGCGATCTGGTCATCGAGCACTTGCCTCGTGTCGTGCAGCAGCCGTCCGATCAGGGTCGATTTCCCGTCATCAACCGAACCGCAGCTGATGAAGCGCAGCACGTCTTTCGCCTGGTGTGCCGCCAGCACCGCCTCGAAGCCAAAGGACCGAGGGCTTGGATGCAGGGTCATCAAAAGTAGCCCTCCTGCTTCTTGCGCTCCATGGAAGCCGCGCCGTCATGATCGATGACCCGGCCGTGGCGCTCGCTCGTGCGCGCGGCCATGGTTTCGCAGATGAGATCCGGCAGGGTCGCGGCCGTGCTTTCGATCGCCCCGGTCAGCGGATAGCAGCCCAGCGTCCTGAACCGCACCGAAACTTCGCGCGGCTGCTCGCCCGGCCGCAGTGGCAGCCGCTCGTCATCCACCATGATCAGCTGTCCGCCGCGCTCGACCACCGGGCGCGGCGCCGCGAAATAAAGCGGCACGATCGGGATCTGCTCGCGGTGGATATAGAGCCAGACATCCAGCTCGGTCCAATTGGACAGCGGAAACACCCTGAGGCTTTCACCGCGGCGCTTGCGGCCGTTATAGAGCCGCCACGGCTCCGGCCGCTGCCGCTTCGGGTCCCAGCGGTGCTGGGCGCTGCGCAGCGAGAACACCCGCTCCTTCGCCCGCGATTTCTCCTCGTCGCGGCGCGCCCCGCCAATCGCCGCATCGAAGCCGTGGGCGTCGAGCGCCTGCCGCAGCGCCTGGGTCTTCATCACATCCGTATGCAGCTCGGAGCCGTGGGAGATCGGCCCGATGCCGCGGCGCAGCCCCTCCTCGTTCACATGCACGATGAGGTCGAGGCCGAGCTCGGCGGCACGCTGATCGCGGAAGGCGATCATGTCGCGGAACTTCCAGGTCGTGTCCACATGCAGCAGCGGAAACGGAATGGGGCCGGGGAAGAAGGCCTTCTGCGCCAGGTGCAGCAGCACGGACGAGTCCTTGCCGATGGAATAGAGCAGCACCGGGTTTTCCGCCTCGGCCGCCACCTCGCGAATGATATGGATGCTGTCCGCCTCCAGCCGGTCGAGATGCGTGAGCCGCGCGGGATGAACGGCCGTAGCATCGCCCTCCACCAGCGCAAGCGCCGTTTCCGCGCCGATCATGCCAGCTCTCCCGCCGTGGCGCGGCCGCGCACCAGCACGCCCTCGGGGCTCAGATGCAGTCCGCACTCGCTCTTGCCGTCCTGCTCCCACCACCAGCGGCCCGCCCGCTCCGGCTCCCCCAGGCGCACCGCACGCGTGCACGGCGCGCAGCCGATCGAGGAAAAGCCGCGGTCATGCAGCACGTTGTAGGGGATCCCGTTATCGTTGATGTAGGTTTCGAGCTCGCGCCGCGTCCAGTCGGCCAGCGGAGCGACCTTGATGAGCGCGCGGCTCCCATCATAGGAAGCCAGCGGGGTTGCGGCCCGCCCGGCCGACTGCTCAGCCCTCAGGCCCGTGACCCAGCCGGCAGCCCCGGCCAATGCCCGCCCCAGCGGCTCGACCTTGCGCACCGCGCAGCAGGCCAGCCGGGCGTCGACGGAATGGCGGAACCCATTGATGCCCTGGCCGGCGACAAGTGCTTCCACCGACACCGTATCGGGTGCGAAGGCGCGGATCCGGCAGCCATAGCGTTCTTCCGTCTCCGCCCACAGCTCATAGGTCTCGGCGAACAAGCGTCCGGTGTCGAGGGTGACGACCTCGATATCTTTGCCGAGGCCGTGGGTGAAAATCGCGTGGGTGATGGCCTGGTCTTCCAGGCCGAAGCTGGTGGTGAACACCAGGCGGCCTGGAATCAGCTGCCGCACCGCCCGCAGGCGGCCCGCGAGATGGGTCTCGGCCATGGCCTGGGCCATGGCACCGGCCAAAGCCTCAACCGAAGCGCCGCCCGCCGGATCCCGTGATTTGCTCGTCATTGCACATCTCCGATGATCGTGTCACACTGTTCGATATAAAGAACGACGTCAAGCCGGTTATGGCGGCACGGAGAGGCGGACAGTCCTAGCGCCGACGAACGAATTCCTTGGAAAGAGAAGAACTGTCTTGCGGGTCGCCCAAAGCGGGAGAGAACCATCTATGCGGACCGGGTCGGGAGAGATGGACGGTATCGACAGAAAAATCTTGGACCTGCTGCAACATGACGCGACCCTGTCCATCGCCGAGGTCGCACAACGGGTGGGGCTGTCGCAGACCCCGTGCTGGAAGCGCATTCAGCGCCTGGAAACCCTGGGTTATATCACGAGCCGCGTGGCCCTCTTGAACCCCGAGAAGCTTGGGCTGGGGCTGACGGTGTTCGTGTCGATCGAGGCCGGCGAGCACTCGAAGGAATGGCTCGACGCCTTTGCCGCCCGGGTCGCCGCCATGCCGGAAGTAACGGAGTTCACGCGGATGGCCGGCGATGTCGATTATCTCCTGCGCGTCGTGGTCCGCGACATGAGGGACTATGACAGGTTCTATAAGAAGCTGATCGCGGCCGCGCCTTTGAAGAACGTGACCTCGCGCTTCGCCATGGAGCAGATCAAGTTCACCACCGCGCTCGCTATCCCGCCGGGCGATGGCTAGCCCGTCCCGACGCCTTTGCCTTGGCCTTCCCTCCCCGACTCCGGGGAGGGTGGCCGCCGCGAGGCGGCCGGGTGAGGATCTAGCCGGGGGCTGACGTATATTATTGATAAACCGTCATTGTCGGGCTTGACCCGGCAATCCAGGGCCACACGGTACGTCTCTCCTCCCGCGCGAATACCCACAGGCACCCGCCGAAAGCAGGAGGAAAACTTTCTCTCGCCGGCGGACCCCGCCAACCCGTTCTGCTCTCAGGCCACGTTCTATAAAAAGAACATTCTCGTTGACGAATGGGCCGCACCGGCCGACACTTGCGCCCATGTCTCAGCAGGCTCTTCTTCCCCACTCGGCGCCCTTTGCCGATCACGACCGCGACAACCTCGACCGGGTGCTCGCCACCGCGTCGCCGACCCAGCGTGCCTGGCTCGCCGGCTTCCTCGCCGGTCTGGACGCCCGCGAGGGCGCGCAGAACCCCGCGACCCTGGATGCGCCGACGCGTCCGTCCGAGCCGCTGGCCATTCTTTATGCCAGCGAGTCCGGCAACAGCGAACGCCTGGCGCAGGACATGGCCAAGCGGGCACGGCAGAGTGGGTTCAAACCGACCGTCATCGACTTCGCCGACCTGGAGATCGCCGACCTCGCCAAGCACAAGCGGCTGGCGGTGATCGCCGCCACCTGGGGAGAAGGCGAGCCGCCGGGCCGCGCTGCCCGCGGCTATGCCGCACTGATGAGCGACAGCGCGCCGCGCCTCGACGGCGTGAGTTTCGCTGTCCTTGCTTTGGGCGACAGCGCCTATGCGGAATTCTGCGCCGTTGGCAAGGCCATCGACGCGCGGCTCGAGGCCTTGGGCGGCACCCGTATCGCCGACCGCATCGATTGCGACCTGGATTTCGAGCAGCCCGCCCGCGGCTGGATCGAAGCGGCCGTGACAGCACTGGCGCCGCCCCGAGCGCCTTCAGGCAACGTGGTCGCGGTCGACTTCGCCAGCCGCACGGCGCACGAGCTGAGCCGCGACCCGGTCTTAGCCGAGGTGATTGAGCATGTGAACCTCAACTCCTCCCGCTCCGACAAGCAGACCATCCACTTGGGCCTCGCCTTCGACGGCACGGCACCCGCCTATGACCCGGGCGATTCCCTGGAGCTGTTCCCGGAGAACGACCCGGCCCTGGTGGACGCGGTGCTCACCGCCGCCGGCTTGCGTGCCGACGACCGGCTACGCCAGGCGTTGAGTGCAGAACGAGATATCACCACCCTCTCCCTCAAAACCCTGGAGACCTTCGCCGCCACAGCCGGCCATGCCGAAGCGCGCCGCCTGCTGGACGAAGGTCGGGCCAAGGAATGGATCATCGGTCGCCAGCTCATCGACATGCTGGAGGCCTTCCCGGCCAGCCTGTCTGCCGAGCAGTTGCAGTCGCTGCTCCGGCCGCTGCCGCCCCGCGCCTATTCCATCGCCTCCTCGCGCAAGGAAGTGGGTGATGAGGCCCACCTGCTCGTCGCCGCGGTGCGCTATGAAACCCACGGCCGCCCGCGCGCCGGCGTTGCCTCCACCTATGTGGCCGATCGCCTCAAGCCCGGCGCCACCGTGCGGGTGCGGGTGAAGCCCAACAAGCATTTCCGCCTGCCCGACCCATCCGCCGACATCATCATGGTGGGCCCCGGCACCGGCGTCGCCCCGTTCCGTGCCTTCACCCAGGAGCGCCGCGCCCAGGGCGCCGACGGCCGCTCCTGGCTGTTCTTCGGCGACCGCCGCTACACCCACGACTTCCTCTACCAGCTCGAATGGCAGGATGCGCTTCAGGACGGAGCTCTCACCCGCATCGATCTCGCCTTTTCCAGGGACGCGCCGAGCAAGGTCTATGTTCAGCACCGCCTGTTCGAACAGCGCCGTGAGGTGGTCGATTGGCTGGAGAATGGCGCCCGCCTCTATGTCTGTGGCGATGCCAAGGCCATGGCCAAGGACGTGCGCGCCACGCTGGTCTCCGCCTATGCCGATGTGAAGGCGCTCGCCCCCGAGGCCGCCGAAGCCGCCGTCACCGCCCTGGAGCGGGAACGGCGCTATCTGCAGGACGTCTATTGAGCGCAACATCATGAGCAAAGAGCTATCCCGCAACGAGCGCATCAAGGAGGCCAGCGCCTACCTGCGCGGCAGCATTGCCGACGGACTTGGCGAAGTCGTCACCGGCGCTATCAGCGAGGACGACCAGCAGCTGGTCAAGTTCCACGGCATGTACCTGCAGGACGACCGCGACCTGCGGCCGGAGCGGACCAAGAAGAAGATGGAGAAGGCGTTTGCCTTCATGATCCGCCTGCGCCTGCCCGGCGGCGTGTGCACGCCCGACCAATGGCTGAGGCTCGACCGCACCGCCCGCGACTATGCCAATAGCACCCTGCGGCTCACCACGCGCCAGACCTTCCAGTTCCACGGCGTCATCAAGTCGAACCTCAAGACTGCGATGCAAGCCATTGACGCAGCGCTGCTCGACACCCTTGCCGCCTGTGGCGACGTCAACCGCAACGTGCTGGCCTCGACCAATCCCCATCAGTCGCGCGCCCATGCCGCTGCCCACGCCCTGGCCGCGGCCATTTCCGAGCACCTGCTGCCCAACACCCCGGCCTATCGCGAGATCTGGCTCGACGGCGAGAAGATCGCCGGCGGCGAGGAAGAGGTGGTCGAGCCCATCTACGGCCGCACCTATCTGCCGCGCAAGTTCAAGACGGTGGTGGCCGTGCCCCCCTCCAACGAGGTGGACATCTTCGCCCAGGACCTGGGCTTCATCGCCATTCTCGACGAGCGCGGCGAGGTCGAGGGCTGGAACGTCACGGTGGGCGGCGGCATGGGCATGACCCATGGCGAGCCCGACACCCACCCGCGCACCGCCGACGTGATGGGCTTCTGCGCGCCGGAAGATGCGCTTGCCGTGGCGGAGGCGGTGGTCACCGTGCAGCGCGACTGGGGCAACCGCACCAACCGCAAGCGCGCCCGGCTGAAATACACCATTGAGGACCGCGGGCTCGACGCCTTCCGCGCCGAAGTGGAGCGGCGCATCGGCAAGCCGCTCGGCGCTCCGCGGCCGTTTGAATTCACCTCCACCGGCGACCGCTATGGCTGGACCGAGGGCGAGGACGGTCGCCATCACCTGACCCTGTTCATCGAGAACGGCCGGCTACGCGACATCCCCGGCGGGCCGGCCCTGCTCACCGGCCTCAGGCGCATCGCCGAAGTGCATGACGGCGAGTTCCGCATCACCGCCAACCAGAACGTGATCATCGCCAATGTGCCGGCCGAGAACCGCGCCCTGATCGAGGCGATCGTCGCCGAGCACGGCCTCACCGCACACGCCACCGCCTTGCGCCGCAATGCCATGGCCTGCGTGGCCCTACCCACCTGCGGCCTGGCCTTGGCCGAAAGCGAACGTTATCTGCCGAGCCTCGTCACCGTCTTGGAGGAACGCTTGGCCCGGCACGGCCTTGGCGAAGACGAGATCGTCATCCGCATGACCGGCTGCCCCAATGGCTGCGCCCGTCCCTATCTCGCCGAGATCGGCTTGGTCGGCAAAGGCCCCGGCCGCTACAACCTCTATCTCGGCGGTGCTTTCAACGGCAGCCGGCTCTCCAAGCTCTATGCGGAAGACCTTGACCACGACCACATCGTCTCAGCGCTCGACCCGCTGTTCGCCGCCTACGCTCGGGAGCGCGAGCCGGACGAACATTTCAGCGCCTTTCTCATCCGCTCCCGTCGCATCGCCGCCACCGGCAACGGCGCGGACTTCCACCGCAACACCGGGCCGGTCGCATGACCCGGCCTGCCCTTCCCGCCGAAACCCGCGAAGCTCGGCTGCTGCCGCTGCCCAAGCTGCCCATCTTCCTCGAACTTGCCGGTGCCCGGGCGGTGGTGGCCGGCAATACCGGACCCGTAGCCTGGAAGGCGGAGCTGCTGGCCGCGGCCGGCGCCCGCGTCTTCGTCTATGCCGGCGATCCGGCCCCCGAACTGCAGGCGCTGATTGCGGCAACCCCGTCCATCACCTGGATCCCTCGCCCCTGGCAGCCGGCCGACCTCGACGGTGCGGCCATTGCCGTGGCCGGCGCCAGCGATGACGAGGCCACCCGCTTCGCCGCCGCGGCCCGGGAGCGGAACATTCCCGTCAATGTGATCGACCAGCCTGCCTGCTGCGACTTCCAGTTCGGCGCCATCGTCAACCGCGCCCCCGTGGTGGTGGCCATCTCCACCGATGGCGCGGCACCGGTCCTGGCTCAAGCGGTACGCCGGCGCATCGAGGCCATCCTGCCCCATGGCTTAAGCGACTGGAGCGCAGCGGCCAAGCGCGTCCGCGCGCGCCTGAGCGGCATTCTGCCCTTGGCTGGCGCGCGCCGCCGCTTCTGGGAAGCCTTCGTCGATCTCGCCTTCGCCCCGGAGGTGCGGGGGATAGATCACCTCGCCGAGCTCGAAGGCGCAGCCGAGGCCATCGCCAGCGGGCCGCGCCGCCGGCGGGGCGAGGTCGTTATCATCCCTGCCGGCCATCGCGACCCCGAATTGCTGACGCTCAAGGCGGTGCGCGCGCTTCAGGGCGCCGATGTCATCGCGCACGAGCCCCAGCTGCCCGTCCCTATGCTCGAGCTTGGCCGGCGCGAGGCGCAGCGCCTGAGCCTCGCTCCTGGGGACGATATCGTGCACAGCCTAGCCCAGCTTGCCAATGCCGGCCGGCGCGTGGTCTGGCTCGCCGGCACCGGTTCAGCCGGCACCGCCGGAGTGGCGGCGGTCGCAGCGGCGCTCACCGAGGGGACAAAGGCTGAGGCGGGTGTCCGCGTGCGCCTCATGCCCGGCATTCAAGACGCCGGGACATCCTCCCTGCAGGCTCAGTAGACGGTTATGGAAATCGATTGATTCGGCTGGTCCACGGTGAACTTGGCGTCGTCCCAATTGGGCTTCCACCACAGCTTGCTGGTATAGTTCGAAACCCCCTTGAGCTCATCCGACAGCGGATTGCGATCGATCTCCCCATCATCGTTCACGTCATGGGCAACCAGGATCGCGTATGTGCCATAGGGCACGCTGTCCACCTCGATCGTGCAGGTTTCGTTCTTGATCTCGCACCTGCCTTTCTTCAGGGCGGTGCTGCCGTCGAAAGCCTCGAAGCTCTCCTGGCTGTTGTAGAGGGTCCACAGCAGCGCCCCGTCATTCGATTGCATGCCCTTGACGGTGATGGTCAAAGTGGCCGCATCGCCCGTGGTCTGGCCGGTGCTGGTCGATTGAGCATCGGCCGGCACGACGGCGGCGCCCGCCAGCATGATCGCCAGAACGCCCCAGGCCAAGGAGCGGCCCGAGAAAGTTTTACGCAGAACTCGTATCATCCTGATCGTTCCTAGATATTGCCTCGGTGAACTGATAGTGGCTCAGCCGCGCTGGTTGCGAATTCCGCCATGCTCGACATGAATAAATACTGACTGCGTGGACAAAATGACAGGAATTCCCGGCGCTCGGTAACCGCGCGCTTAGCAGCTCCCGAACGGGCTTGCCAACCGGAGGCCGATCGGACAACGCTCAGCGCTTGCGAACGCGAAACGCGCTAGAATGCTGCCCGTCAAAGGCCCTCGATCGCCAGCGAGCTGGGCCGCCAGGAGGCATATGTCCGGTTTCATCGGCACCACCGTTCAGTTGATCGGCGAGATCATGCTCATGCTATGGGGCATTCATATGGTCCATAGTGGCGTGCTGCGGGCTTTTGGCGGCGAGCTCAGGCAGGTGCTTGGCCGCGCCCTCCACAACCGTCTTGCCGCCTTCGGTGCCGGCCTCGCCGTCACCACTCTGCTCCAGAGCAGCACCGCCACCGGGCTTATGGCGACCTCCTTCGCCGCCGATGGCCTCGTGGCGCTGGTGCCGGGCCTTGCGATCATGCTGGGCGCCAATGTCGGCACGACCCTGATCGTTCAGGTGCTGTCCTTCGACATCGCCCTGATCTACCCCCTCCTCATCTTTGCCGGGTACATCGCCTTCAACCACGGACGGTCGCGGGTGAGGGATCTCGGACGGGTCGGCATCGGGCTCGGGCTCATCCTCCTCTCTCTGCATCTGATGGTCCAGTCGATCGAGCCCTTGGCCCAGGTCCAGGGCCTGCGCCATATGCTCGCCGCCATTGAAAGCCAGCCGATGGTCTATGTGATCATTGCCGCGGCCCTGACCTGGGCGGCTCATTCCAGCGTCGCCATCGTGCTGATCATCATGTCTCTCGCAACGGCCGGCGTGATCGCGCCGGCCGCCGCCATCGCCATGGTGGTGGGGGCGAATATCGGCAGCGCCATCAATCCGGTCGTCGAAGGCGCCGGCATGGACCCCGTACGCCTCCGCCTGCCCGTCGGCAATCTGGTCAACCGGCTGGTCGGCTGCGCCATCGTCATTCCGTTGCTCGGCCCCATCAGCGAGGCCATGCTGAGCCTCGATCCCGAGCCGGACCGGCTCACCGCAAATTTCCACACCATCTTCAATGTCTTGCTCGCGGCGCTGTTCTTCTTGCCGCTGCCGCTGCTCGCCAAGGCCCTGGAGTGGGTGTTCCCGCCCAGGCCGAAGCCGCTCGACCCCTGGGCGCCGCAGCACCTCGACAAGGTGGCGCTGGAAACGCCCTCCGTGGCCCTGGCCAATGCCGCCCGCGAGGCCATGCGCATGGCCGACGTGGTGCACGACATGCTGCGCGGCGCGCAGGACGCGTTGCACTCCAATGAGCGCGCCAAGGTGCAGGCCGTCTGCCGCATGGACAAGATCCTCGACAGCCTGCACGGCGCGATCCAGCGCTACCTGACCGATGTCAGCCGCGAGATGCTGGGCGATGCCGAGAACCGCCGCCTCGCCGACATCCTGGCCTTTTCCATCAATCTCGAGCATATCGGCGACATCATCGACAAGAACATCATGGAGATTGCCGCCAAGCGCATCAAACGCGGCGTGACCCTGTCGGCTGAGGGCATGGCCGAGCTGGACGACATGTTCGCGCGCGTGCAGAACGATATGAAGCTCGCGACAGCCGTGTTCCTCACCGGCGACCTCGACGCCGCACGTCAGCTATTCGAGGAAAAGGAGCACTTCCGCGAGCTCGAGCGGCTCGCCAATGAGCGCCACTTTCAGCGCGTCCGCGAGGGGCGCAAGGAAAGCATCGAGACCAGCGGGCTGCACCTCGATCTGGTGCGCGACATCAAGCGCATCGAATCGCACATCGCCTCGGCCGCCTATCCCATACTGGAACAGCACGGCATGCTGCTGTCGAGCCGCTTGAGCGATGCCGGCGATCCCTCGCTTTCCACGGCCGCGACCACCTCTGTCCACGGCGAGCCGTAACCTGTTGCCTACCTTTCTGTAGCGGGCGAGGTGATTGTCGCCTCTCCCTGTGCTAGGGAGCATCAATCACGTTTTCGCGAGGTATGATCGCCGATGGCATCAGGATTGAAGCAGTGGTGGGGCATGGGCGACCGGACGGGCGGGCTGCTCAAGGCAGGCGCGGCGCTGGCCTACGACGCCGTCATGCCCGGCCGGCGGGTGCGTAGCGCCTTCCAGGATCAGGCGCGCGCTTGTGCGACGCTTGGCTCGCCCTTTACCGCCGTGCTGCTGTGGCTTGCGGCTGAACGGCTCGACGCTCGCGATCGCGTTGGCCGCGCCATTCTCCATTGGCCGGGCGGTGCGGGCCGCGATGCCCTGGCGCTGCGCTTTGCCGGTGCCCTGCATTCCCTCGTTCTGTCTGGCGAGGTGCCTGAACTCGCAGCACTCTATCCGCCGAACCCGATGCCGGAGCCTGATCGGCTTTGGGACACGATCGAGCAGGTTTTGGCCGCCCGCGCCGACGGCATTCTCAACACCTTGGCAAGTCCGCCTCAGACCAATGAGGTGGCCCGTTCAGGCATCCTCCTCGGCGGCTTTCTTGCCATTGCCAGACGAGCTGGACTGCCGCTGCAGCTCTCGGAGCTGGGCGCGAGCTCCGGCGCAAACCTCTGCTGGGACCGGCTGCGCTACCGGATCGGACACCGCACCTGGGGTTGCCCGTCCGCCCGGGTGGAGCTTGCGCCGGAATGGCGCGGCCGCATGCCCG
Organism: Rhodoligotrophos defluvii; assembly: GCF_005281615.1. Taxonomy (NCBI): domain Bacteria; kingdom Pseudomonadati; phylum Pseudomonadota; class Alphaproteobacteria; order Hyphomicrobiales; family Rhodoligotrophaceae; genus Rhodoligotrophos; species Rhodoligotrophos defluvii. The sequence goes on from NZ_SZZM01000003.1 coordinate 525,557, forward strand.
ATCTGGACGTGCCGGTTGAGGTGGCAGACCGCCGCGGCTGCGACCGCAACCCGCTCGACCCGAACTGTCCGATGGCGCGCCGGCGTCTCCTGTCCTATGTCTGGCCGGACCAGACGGATCGCATGCAGCGCCTCTCGGCCATATTGGAGGTTGCTGCAAACAGCGGGGTATCGGTCGACCAAGCCGATGCGGCCGACTGGGTCGAGAAGCGCTTGCAGGTTGGTGAACCCGGCGCGGCGCACGTGGTCTACCACACCATCGTCTGGCAGTACCTGACCCAGGGCGCACGTCGGCGTATCCGCACGGCGCTTGCCAAGGCGGGGGCCGCGGCGCGACCGGAAACACCCCTGGCCTGGCTGCGTTTCGAAGCGGATGGCGCTGGCAAGGGCGGGCTGCTCGCGTTGACCTATTGGCCCGGGGGGGCCACCGTCAAGCTGGCACGGGCTGACTATCACGGCCGCTGGGTGGAGTGGCTTGCCGAGCACTGACGCAAACGGACTGTAAGCGGGATGGCGATAAGATTGGCTCATCCTGCTTCATGGACGGGGGCCCATGGATTTTTTCGCGATTTCGAAGCTGTTCTGGATCATCGCTGATCCCGGCAATTTCCTCCTGCTGCTCATTGTCGTCGGCCTGACGCTGCAGCTCGTGCCTCGCCTGCGCAACAAGGGCAGATGGCTCACCGGCCTCGGCGCGCTCGGCATGGTGCTGGTTATGCTCCTGCCCATCGGCCGCTGGCTCATCGCACCGCTCGAAAACCGCTTTCCCGTTCCACGGCTGGGCGATCAGGTGGACGGCATCGTGGTGCTGGGCGGGGTCACCCGCAACGACGTGTCCTCCTACCGCGGCACGCCGACGCTCGATGAGGGCGCCGACCGGCTCACCACCGCCGTCGCCCTGGCGCGCACCTATCCCCATGCGCGTATCGTGCTCGCCGGCGGCAGTGGTGACATCGACCAGCGCGGCACGCCCGAGGGCCTCATCATGCGCGAGATCTTGATCGAGCTCGGCATCGACCCCGCTCGGATCGCGGTCGATGCCAAATCGCGCAACACTTACGAAAACGCGCTGCTCGCCAAGCAGGCGGCCCAGCCCAAGCCTGGAGAGACTTGGGTGCTCGTCACCTCCGCCTTCCAGATGCCGCGGGCCGTGGGATGCTTTCGCAAGGTCGGCTTCGATGTCGTCCCTTATCCCGTGGACTTCCGCACGCCGGCAGACCACAAGCGCCATCTCGGCGACCTGCTCAACGTGCTCGGGCTCGCGGAAAAGGAGTGGATCGGCCTGCTCACCTACTACCTGACCGGCCGGACCGCCCAGCTCTTCCCCGCGCCGTAACAGCCCTTGGTCCCCGGCCCCGGCACAACGAAGGCTTTCGCTTGTCGCCCTGGATCACCGGGCCAAGCTCGGTGATGACGAAAGCGGCTGAACCAGAGAGAATCCGTCATGCCGGCCGCGCCTAGGCGCTAAGCCGGCATCCAGGGCCACACGGCACAAGCTTTCCCCCTTTGGTCCCTGGCTTGCCGCGTCAAGCGCGGCAATAACGAGAGTGGTGGCGACTGATCACCGCCCGGTGAAGCGCGGAGCCCGCTTGCCCAGCATGGCGGCGATCGCCTCCTTATGGTCCTCGGTCGCATGGCCCAGCGCCTGCATGGCCGCCGACATCTCGAGGATCGTCTGCAGGCCGTTGCGGCTGCTCTCGCGCAACAGCCGCTTGGTCATGCGCACGGCATAGGGCGGGTTCGCAGCGATCTTCTCCGCAATGTCCCGAGCGGCGCTCATCAGTTCCACCTCCGGCACCACTCGGGAGACAAGCCCGATCTTCAGTGCTTCGTCCGCCTTCACCACATCGCCGGTCAGCGCCATCTCGCAGGCCTTGGAGAAGCCCACCACCCGCGGCAGGAGCCAGGCTCCGCCATCGCCGGGCACGATGCCGAGCTTGACGAAGCTCTCGGCGAAGCTCGCCTTCTCGCTGGCGATGCGGATGTCGCACATGCAGGCGAGATCGCAGCCAGCCCCGATGGCGGGCCCGTTCACTGCGGCGATCACCGGCACCTCCAGCGCCTCGAACAGCAGGGGCAGCCGCTGGATACCGAACCGGTAATTGCGCCGGGTCTTGGCGGGCAGGCTGTCGCTCAATCCGCCCTCCCCGCCCATCTTCCTGAGATTGCCGCCGGAAGAGAACGCACTGCCGGCGCCGGTGAGGATCACGGCGCGCACCGAGACGTCCTGGTCCGCCCGCCTGATCGCCTGCTCCAGCGCGTCGATCATCTCACTGTCCGAGATGGGGTTGCGCAGCTCCGGCTGGTTGAGGGTGATGGTGGCGATCGCGCCGTCGCGCTCTTCGATGATTAGGCTCAAGGGCTCTCCTCCCCGGTCAGCTATTGGAACTCATGCCACCGTACCCTCCATGCGCAGCCGGTCACGAGCCTCGTCGTCGAGACCGAGCACCTCCGCGAGAATGGCATCCGTGTGCTCCCCGAGCCGCGGTGGCGCGGTGGGCGTGCGGGTCGGCGTTCCCCGCAGGTGCAAGGCCGGCGCCGGCAGCTTCAGCTTGCCGTGGCGGGCATCGTCCACCTCGACGAACATGCCGCGCTCCTCGGCCTCGGGCGCGGCGAACACCTCCGGCACCGTGCGGATCTGCCCGCCCGGCACCCCGGCCGCCTTGAGCGCCTCCACCCAGTAGGCCTTGCTTTTCGTCCGAAAGATCTCGCTCAGAATCTCCGCGAGCTCGGCCCGACGGCTCGCCCTGGTCTTCGCGGTTGCGAAGCGCGGGTCGTCAGCCAGCTCGGGGCGGTTGATCACTTTCGCGCACAGAGCCCGGAATTGCAGGTCGTTGCCGACCGCCACCGCAAAGCTGCCATCACTCGCCGGGAACACCTGATAGGGCGCGATCGAGGCATGGGCATTGCCGTAGCGGCCCGGCGGCTTGCCCGTCGCCAGATAGCCGGACGCCACATTGGCCAGCACATTGACAGCGCTGTCGAGCAGGGCGATGTCGATGAACTGCCCCTCCCCCGTCTTCTCCCGCGCAAGCAGCGCGGCCAGGATCGCCTGCACCGCATTCATGCCCGAGACGATATCGCAGATCGCCACGCCGAGCTTCATCGGCTCGCCGTCCACCTCGCCGGTGATGGCCATGAGCCCGCTCTCCGCCTGGATGGCGAAGTCATAGCCCGCCTCCTCCGCCCGCGACCCGCTGCGGCCATAACCCGAGATCGAGCAATAGATCAGCCGGGGATTGATTTCGCGCAGGTCGTCATAACCGAGCCCGAAGCGGTCGAGGGCGCCCTTGCGGAAATTCTCGACCACCACGTCCGCCCGCCTGGCCAGCTCCCGCACCAGCCGCTGGCCCTCCGGATCGCGCAGGTCGATCGCGATCGACCGCTTCGACCGGTTGCAGCAGAGGAAATAGGTGCTCTCGCCATTGATGTCGGGCGGCATCCAGCTGCGGGTATCATCGCCCCCTTGCGGGTTCTCAACCTTCCACACATCCGCCCCGAGATCGGCCAGAGTCTGGGTGCACCACGGTCCGGCCAGCACCCGCGACAGATCGAGAACCTTCAACCCCTCCAGCGCCAACATGCCTGCCCCCCTAGCGCTTGCCTTCACCGTCGAACAGCGTCCACACGCCGCTCGCCGAGACCACGACCCGGTCATCGACCGTCCCCACCGCGCGCATGAACATCAGGCTGCGCGCGGCACGCATGATCTGCGGCCGGATCACCAGGAAGTCGCCGCGCACCGCCTTACCCACCAGCTGGGTCTCGAACTGGATGGTCGCCTGCAGCCGGTTGCCGTTCTTCTCCTGGGACGCCATGGCCATGGCGTGGTCCAGCAGCGTCATCAGCAGGCCGCCATGGGCAACGCCATTGCGGTTGATGTGCTTGTCGGCGAGTTTGAGGCCGATCAGCAGCTGGTCTCCCTCACGCGACCGCCAGAGGGGGCCGATCAGCTCGATATATCCGGGCTCGGAATAAGCGTCCCACCCCTCGGCGGCGGGATCGAGGTCGGTTTGCAGCATTGGCCTCATCTCTCGTAAGCAACGTCGACGGCAAGTTGATTAAGCTGTCCGCACGGCAAGGTCGAGACGAAAGGCGGGAAATTTTCTCAAGCCACGCCCTCGGGCCCGCTTGACAGGAGGTCGATCCAGCGAGCAGACGGTGAAGCTGGCCAGAGAGCCGTGCCGGAGGGATCATCATGAAGGTTGAGCAGCGACTGGCGGAACTCGGGCTCGAGCTGCCCATGCAGACCGCCGACGAGAAGGATTACTACGGCCAGAAATATGGGAAGATGCGGCCCTACTACCGCTCGGGCGAGATCCTGTTCCTCTCCGGCCACACCGCCGGCATGAAGGACGGCAAGGTGCTCTATCCCGGTGTGCTCGGCCGGGACGTGTCCATCGAACAGGGCTACGCGGCCGCCCGGCTCACCGGGCTCAACTGCTTGGCCGGCATCAAGGAAGCCATCGGCGACCTCGACCGGGTGACCGGACTCGTGCGCTCGCTCAATTTCGTGGCCTGTGCCCCCGGCTTCACGGAACCGCACCGGGTGGCCAGCGGCCTCACCGATCTGTTCGCGGACGTATTCGGCGAGGAGATCGGCGTCGGACCCCGCGCCACCATCGGCGTGACCTCGCTCGCCGACAACTACTGCTTCGAGACTTGGATGACGGTCGCCGTGCGCTGATCGTTAGCGTTCGACGAAGGCCTTCTCGATGACGTAGCTGCCGGGCTTGGACAGGGCGCCTTCCTCGAAGCCCAGCTTGTCCATCAGCGCGCACATGTCGGCGAGCACGGCCGGGCTGCCGCAGATCATCACCCGGTCTTCGGCCGGGTTCAGCATCGGCAAGCCGGTATCCCTCGCGATGGTGCCGGAGTCCAGGAGATGGGTGACCCGGCCGCGGTGCACGAACTCTTCGCGGGTAACGGTGGGATAGTAGATCAGCCGGTCGCCGATCATCTCGCTCAGGTACTCGTCCTTGCGCAGTGCCTCGACTGCTAGCCGGCCGAACTCCAGTTCCTTGATGAAGCGGCAGCCATGAATGAGCACCACGGTCTCGAACCGCTCGTAGACCTGCGGGTCCTTGACCACGCTGATGAATGGGGCGATGCCGGTGCCGGTCGAGACGAGATAGAGGCGCTTGCCGTCGGTCAGGGCCGCCTGCACCAGGGTGCCGGTCGGCTTGCCGCCCACCAGCACGTGATCGCCCACCTTGATCTGCTGCAGGCGCGAGGTGAGCGGACCGTTCGGCACCTTGATCGAGAAGAACTCGAGGCACTCCTCATAGTTGGCGCTGACCATGCTGTACGCGCGCAGCAACGGCCGGCCGTCCACCGGCAGCCCGATCATGACGAACTGACCGTTCTCGAAACGGAAGCTCTTGTCCCGGGTGGTCTTGAAGCTGAAGAGCCGATCCGTCCAGTGCCGGACCTCGATGACGGTCTGAGGAGCCGGTGCAGCCATTCTGATGCGATCCCGCTTAGCCTACACAGAAAAACGAAGCCGTTCCCGTTAGTGCACAATAGGCGCAAGGTCAACCGATCCTACGGTCGCGGGTAAATCACCCCTTAGCGCCGCATAGCCCGCCCGACAGCGTCCACGGCTTATTATTTTGTTGCGCCGCGTCAGCGGATCAAGCGGGATGACGTGGGACAGGCTCCCATCAGCAGGGAAAGGGAGAGGCGCCAGTCGGCCTGTAAGCCGGGTTCTGTCCACGCCGAACGCAACAATGGTTCGGCGCTGGATGGCCATTCATCTGGGATGTGCGTTGCCGCACACCTCGCGCGACCTACCCGGGCGGCGGGTGAGAAACGAACCTTGGGCCAGCATTGCTGCCCTGGCCGCCCCTATTCGGTCTTGCTCCCAGTGGGGTTTACCATGCCGCCGCCGTCACCGGCAGCGCGGTGCGCTCTTACCGCACCCTTTCACCCTTACCCCTGCACAAAGGCAGGGGCGGTTTGCTTTCTGTGGCACTTTCCCTGGGGTCGCCCCCGCCGGGCGTTACCCGGCACCGTGTTCCTCTGGAGCCCGGACTTTCCTCCCCTGCCCGGCTTTCGCCCTTGGGCAAAGGCGGCCATCCGGCCGACTGGCGATCCCTGCCTATAACACAAGATGGTATCAGCGCGCGTCGTTTTCAAACATCCGCCGGGCCGATGGCTTCGGTAAGCCGCTCCAAGGTGCCGATGGTCGACAGATCTGCAATACCATCGACCCGCGCCTGGCGAAAATGCCGCTGGAAGGCGGCAACCACGTCCATTGTGCGCTGATCGTATTCACCCGTAGGCTCAATGCCATAGCCGTAGGCAGCGAGCTTCCGTTGCAGATCGCGCACGCTCTCGCCCCGATCGCCGAAGCGCAGTTCCTGACCGGGCACGATTGGCTCCGGCTCGACCCAGTGGCCGATGCCGGCGGCATGGAGCTGCCCCCAGTCGAATTTCTCGCCGGGATCGATCTTGCGGCCCGGCGCCACGTCGGAGTGGGCAAGCACACGGGCCGGCGCGATCCTGTGCCGCGCCAGGATGTCTGAACAGAGCTCGGTCACCGCCGCCATCTGCACGGCGGGAAAGGGTGGATAGCCGCCGTCATGACCGGGGTTATGGATCTCGATGCCGACCGAGCGGGAGTTTATGTCCTCCTTGCCTTGCCAGGAAGAAACCCCGGCATGCCAGGCTCGCTTCTCCTCGGGCACCATCCGCGTGATCAGGCCGGCCTCGTCGATCAGATAGTGGCAGGAGACTTGCGACCGCGGATCGCACAACCAGCGACGCGCGGCATCCGCACTCTGCATGCCGGTATAGTGAAGAAGCAGGATGTCGATCGATGTTCCGGGCGCCCGCTCGCCGAAATTGGGCGAAGGACAGTGCTGCATCGACAAATGCGTCACCGGGCCTCGGCACCCTTTTGGAGATAGCTGCGGATCGACCATTTCGGCTCGTCGATTTCGAGCCCGCGCTCCAGCCGCTTCTCCACATGCCAATTGCGCAGGCCGACCCAGACCGCCGTCCACACGCCGAGCAGCGACAGGAGGACGAATGCGCCCGATGCGAGCCAATTCGGCAATCCCAGCAGCCCTTGTAGCGACCAGCATAAGGCAGCCACCATCGCGATGACGGACACGAGCGCCATCGACGCAATGCCGAAGGTCGAAGCCATGCGGATGGCTGGAGAGCGGGTCAGCACCAGCTCTTGCTGACCCTCGGCTTCTGCTGGAGACCGGTCTGCGTCTGCCATCTCTCTAATCTCTCGCCATGGTGAACCCAGGTCATGTCACGGCCACACCCGCGGGCAGGCCGCAGTCTGGCGATGATCTGGCATCAATGAACGAGGCCCGCTCGGAAGTAAAGCGCCGCCCTGTCGCGGCCCATGTGCCGTGTCGCCCTGTATGCCTGGCTCGACGCCGAGGCGCGGCCGAGCATACAGGGATTGCAGAGACAGCCGCGAGGTCGCTCAGTTTGTGAACTCCGGCACCTTGGGCTTGGATTCGCCGCCATCCGGCCCGGACTTCGGCTTGCGCCGGGTTGGCGTGCCCTTCCCCTTGCCCTTGGCTTCCGGCGGTCCGGCCATCTCCTGCTCGCGCGAGAGATATTCGAAGGCCAGCGACGAGCTGCCATTCTCGTCCCGCTTGAGCGTGATCCGCACCGTGCCGCCACCGGACAGTTTTCCGAACAGCACCTCGTCCGCCAGCGGCTGCTTGATGTGCTTCTGGATGACGCGGGCCAGCGGCCGGGCGCCGTAGAGCTCGTCGTAGCCTTCCTTGGCCAGCCAGTCGGCCGCCTCGGTCGACAGCTCGATATTGACCTGACGGTCGGCAAGCTGCGCCTCGAGCTGCAGCACGAACTTCTCCACGACCTGGCGCACGATTTCCGGCGGCAGATTGGCGAAAGGAATGATCGCATCGAGCCGGTTGCGGAATTCCGGCGAGAACAGGCGGTTGATCGCGTCCGAGTCCTCCCCGTCGCGCTTCTCGCGGGTGAACCCGATTGGCGCCTTTGCCAGGTCGGCGGCACCCGCATTCGTGGTCATGATCAGGATCACGTTGCGGAAGTCGACCGACTTGCCGTTGTGGTCCGTGAGTTTGCCGTGGTCCATGACCTGCAGCAGGATGTTGAACAGGTCCGGATGGGCCTTCTCGATCTCGTCGAGCAGCAGCACCGTGTGCGGATGCTGGTCGACGCCGTCCGTCAAGAGCCCGCCCTGGTCGAAGCCCACATAGCCCGGAGGCGCGCCGATCAGCCGCGAGACGGAATGCCGCTCCATGTACTCCGACATGTCGAAGCGCAATAGATTCACGCCCATAAGGCTCGCGAGCTGCTTGGCCACTTCCGTCTTGCCGACGCCGGTCGGGCCCGAGAACAGATAGCAGCCGATCGGCTTGTCCGGCTCGCGCAGGCCCGCACGCGACAGCTTGATGGCCGAGGCCAAGGCCTCGATCGCCTGGTCCTGGCCGAACACCACCCGCTTCAAGTCCTCCGCCAGGTCCTTCAGCAGGATGGCATCGTCGCGCGACACCGACTTGGAGGGTATCCGCGCCATCTTGGCGATGGTCTCCTCCACCTCCTTCACGCCGATGGTACGCTTGCGTTTCGACTCCGGCAGCAGCATCTGCGACGCGCCGGTCTCGTCGATGACGTCGATCGCCTTGTCCGGCAGCTTGCGATCGTTGATGTAGCGGGCCGAAAGCTCCACCGCCGTGCGCACCGCCTCCGCCGTGTAGCGCACCCCATGGAACTCCTCGAAATAGGGTTTGAGCCCCTTGAGGATCTTCACGGTGTCTTCAACCGTCGGTTCGCTCACGTCGATCTTCTGGAACCGGCGCACCAGCGCCCGGTCCTTCTCGAAGTGCTGGCGGTATTCCTTGTAGGTGGTCGAGCCCATGCAGCGCAGCGAGCCGCCCGCCAGCGCCGGCTTGAGCAGGTTGGAGGCATCCATCGCACCGCCGGATGTGGCACCGGCGCCGATCACCGTATGGATCTCGTCGATGAACATGATCGCGCCGGGATAGCGCTCGATCTCCTTGATCACCGCCTTGATACGCTCCTCGAAGTCGCCGCGATAGCGGGTGCCCGCGAGCAGCGTGCCCATGTCCAGCTGGAAGATGGTGCAGTTCTTCAAAACCTCGGGCACCTGCCCGTTCACGATCTTGCGCGCGAGACCTTCGGCAATGGCGGTCTTGCCAACACCCGGATCGCCCACGAACAGCGGGTTGTTCTTCTGGCGCCGGCAGAGCACCTGGATGGTTCGGCGAACCTCTTCCTCGCGGCCAATCAGCGGATCGATGCGCCCCTCTTCCGCCTTGCGGTTGAGATTGACGCAGTAGGCTTCAAGCGCGTCGTTGCCGCCCTTCACGTTGGCCTCGCCTTCATCGGCCGGCTCCTGCTCACCACGAACCGTCCTGGGTTCGGACGTCCCCGGCCGCTTGCCGATACCATGCGAAATATAATTGACTGCATCGTAGCGCGTCATGTCCTGCTCTTGCAGGAAAAACGCCGCATGGCTCTCCCGTTCCGCAAAGATGGCGACGAGAACATTGGCACCCGTCACTTCTTCGCGTCCGGAGGATTGCACATGGATGACGGCGCGCTGAATGACCCGTTGGAAGCCCGCCGTGGGCTTGGACTCCACCCCGTGCTCGACCACGAGATTGGCGAGCTCCGTATCGATATAGCTTTCGAGATTGCGGCGCAGCAGGTCGAGGTCGACATTGCAGGCGCGCATGACCGCAGCCGAGTCCTTGTCGTCGACCAAAGCCAAAAGCAAATGTTCGAGCGTGGCATATTCGTGATGCCGCTCATTGGCGAGAGCGAGTGCCCTATGGAGGGCCTGCTCTAGGCTGCGAGAGAAACTAGGCACTGGGCCGATCACTCCTTCTCCATCGTGCATTGCAGCGGGTGCTGATGCTGGCGGGAGAACTCCATGACCTGCGTCACTTTGGTCTCCGCCACTTCGTATGTATAAACCCCGCACAGGCCGACGCCCTTCTGGTGGACATGCAGCATGATGCGCGTGGCATCCTCCCGCCCCTTGCCGAAAAACCGCTCCAGGACATGAACGACGAACTCCATCGGCGTGTAGTCGTCGTTCAGAAGCAGAACCTTGTACATGCTCGGCTTCTTCGTCCGCGTCCTTGTTCGCGTTACGACGCCGCTCTGGCCGTCTTCCCGGTTGCCAAAATTCCCAGTCGACATGAATTCAATCGCCACCAGACTGCAGCATGGATCCTCGTTGCGGGCGTCCGTGCCAGGCGCCATCCCGCCCCTGGTCGCGGACCGTCGCCCTTCGCCTCGGACTATATATGAGTTCGTGGGGTGATTGCGAGATGGCAATAGCCCCACCGTCCCTGGCCAATGCATTTTCCAGCTGACCGCGACTTTCGCCCCTCGCTTTCTCGAATGCAACTCCCCTGCCCCGCAGATGTGAACGAGCTATGGACACAGTTTCGCGAGATCCAGCTCGGCAACCCGAGCGCCGCTGGGATGGGCAGGTGCCGCACGTCGGGCTGGACATGTGGCGTGATCACAACGCCGCCAACGGAAATCAGGCCGGCAGACGTGGGCTGCTGGGAAGTGTCCTTGACTGGTTGGTTACACAACTTAAGATTGTGCAAACAGTCAACCGGACATCCCCATGCGCAACTCACTTGCTGTGGCGAGCGTGCTCGCCTTCACCTGTGCTGCGTCTGCTGCCGATCTCGACCAGCCGGAAAGCGCATCCCGGTGGGCGGGCCTCTATGGCGGCATCCATTTCTCGACCGCATGGGGCAAGGCTGAGTGGCGAGACCCCACCGGCTTGCTCACCCCGTTCGGAGGGTCCTTTCCCGCCGATGGAGCCAGTGAGGGCGTCGCTTCCGGTGGACAGATCGGCTATAGCCGGCAACTCGACAATCTGCTCGTCGGCCTGGAAGGACGCGTGGGCTGGACAAACCTCGAGGCGCTGGTCGCATGCGGTGCCGGCGAAAACGGCGGAGGCTGGATCTGTAGGAACGATACGGACCTGCTCGCTGCGCTGACCGCCAGGGCCGGATACGATCTCGGCAGGGTTCTCGTCTATGTCAAGGCTGGTCCGGCCCTGAAATACAGCCGGTTCAATATCGCCGCCCGCAACACCTATTACAACATCTTCCGAGGCGACCGGGCCGAGCTTGGATGGACGGCCGGTGCAGGGCTGGAGTTCGCCATCGATGACCGCTGGTCGGCACAGGCGGAATTCGCAGCTTACGAGTTCGGCACGGCCAAGTTCCGCATGAGAGATCAGGCCGGGTCCATGCTGGTGAAGGTGTCGGAACATACCTACCTCGCCACCGTGGGCCTCAATTATCGGCTGTGGGCGCCGACGCCTGCTTATCTCGAGGAGCCGATCGCTGAGCCATCGCTCTGGCAGGGCAGTTTCGGCGTGCGGTATTGGGTGAGTGCAGGCAAGTTCCGATACGCCTGGGAGCGCCATTCTCCGCTGTCTGCCCTGACCTATAGGGCAACCGGGCATACGGGAGAGGCCTTTGGACGGCTCGACTATGCCGGACGCCTCTTTCTGAAGGGCTATTTCGGCGGGGGTGCGCTCGAAGGAGGCCAATTGACCGACGAGGACTTCCCGCCGGTGACGGAACCCTATTCAAGGACACTCTCCGACCAGCGCGACGGCAGGGTGCGCTACGCCAGCATCGACCTTGGACTGGTGATATGGGATCGGCCCTGGCTCCAGCTGGGCGCGTATGCCGGATATCATTTCTTGAAGGAGCGCTATAACGGGTTTGGTTGCGAGCAAGTGGCCGTGGATGGTCCCTTTTGTCTCGGGCCGGTGCTGTCACGACCTGCTCATTCAGCGGTCACCGGCTGGCACTCGCTGCGAATTGGCGCAACGGCGGAATGGCGATGGACGGATCGCCTTGCACTCTCGCTCGATGCGGCTTATCTGCCGGCAAGCCGGTTCGAGGGTGATGACCTTCACTTGACGAGGCCCGATATCGTCCCATGGCCGATAAAGGGTACCGGCGACGGGGTGCAGATCGATGCGGTGCTATCCTACCGGATCGGTCGCAATCTCAAGCTGGGCGCTGGCGGACGGTACTGGCACATGAACGTCTCGGACGGTAAGCTGATCCAAGCTGAGGCGACGGCTCGCCTGTACGATCTCTTGGGCGAACGCTACGGCTTTTTTCTGCAGGCCAGCTACGATTTCGGCACATGAACAGCCCGGCAGGCCGAACCTGCCGGGCATGCGACGCTTCACCGAACAGTTGAGTGAGGCTTAGCGGTTCTTGGCCGGGCCGTTGAACAGCGGCAGGCGGCTCTCGAACGGCTTATACGCTTCCTTCGCCGTGGCCATGTAAAGCTCGCCCAGCTTGTTCACCTGGCCGAGATAGCCCTCATACAGCTCCCGCGTATAGGCTTGCTGGATTTCGAAGGCCTTCTCGATCGAGTTGGCGCTGATCACTTTTTCGAAAGTTTGCGCGCCCTGCTCGAACGTCTTGCGCGAATAGTCCGCACATTCCGCGGCAATGGCCTGCAGCCCCTTGGTCACAGCCGTGGCGCTCGCGACCGAGGCCTCGATCTGCTCCTTACCGAAAGCCTGGAACGTCTCAACAGTGTTGGTCATGATTCTTGCTCCATCCCTTTTTTGGTGGTCGAACGAGCCAGGTGCGGTGGCTCGACAGCTTCGACTTGCGGCCGAATATATGCAGTGCACAATGAAAGTCAAATGATTTTTTGCGTCGCACAATAGCCGGCGAACCGGCACAAGTTTAACGAAATCGTAAAGATCGCTCCCGATGATCGCGCCCCAGACATGCGCATGCGCAGCGCGTGACAACCGACGGGCACCTGCCAGTGGATGACCGCAGCTGTTGACGGCCGGCCGCGAACTATTCACTCTGGTAACACCGCCGGGGAGTGTGTGGGAGAGTCATGGTCCTATCAGCGTTCGCAGGAGCTGGCCTGAGACCGCAACCGCGGCCGCTTGGGTGCGTGGTCCTTGTTATCACGCTGTTCATGGCCGTCTTGCAGCTGGCAACCGGCGCGCAGGCTGCCGAGCGCGATGCCGCCCTGGCGGTGGATGCCGCGACGGGCAAGATCATCTTCGGCCGCAATATCGACGCCCCGCGCTATCCCGCCTCGCTCACCAAGGTGATGACGCTTTACATCCTGTTTCAGGAGCTGCGTGCCGGCCGCATGAAGCTCAACTCCCCGATCGTGATGAGCAAGCATGCGGCTTCCATGCCGCCGTCAAAGCTGGGTATCGCGCCGGGCCGGTCGATCAGGGTCGACGCTGCCATCCGGGTGTTGGTGACGAAATCGGCCAACGATGTGGCTGTTGCCGTCGCCGAGGCCATTTCCGGCTCCGAAACAGCTTTTGCCGCTCGCATGACCCAGGTTGCCCGCAGCCTGGGCATGAGCCGCACCCAGTTCAGAAACGCTTCCGGGCTGCCCAACCCCGACCAGGTCACCACCGCCCGCGACCTCGCCACACTCGGGCTCAGGATCCAGCGCGACTTCCCGGAATATTACAAGTATTTCGGTATTTCCTCCGCCACCGTGGCCGGCAAGACCTTCCGCACCCATAATCGGCTGATTGGCAAGTATCGCGGCACAGACGGCATCAAGACCGGCTATATCAATGCGTCCGGTTTCAATCTGCTCGCCTCGGTGCGCCGCGACGGCCGGCACCTGGTCGGGGTGGTTATGGGCGGCAAGACGGCGGCCTCGCGCAACAGAGCCATGACATCAATGCTGGATGAAGCGTTCAAGCGGGTACCGGCGCGCCGCAACTATAGTATTGCCGCTTATGCCGGTGCCTCGCCCGATCGCGAGCCTGCGGCCGGCCTGGTTGCGGCGGCGCCCGTGCCGGAGAAGAAGCCAATACTTGCCGCTGCTGCCCCTCAACCAGGGCAGACCGCAACCATAGCCAGCAGCGCCGGCCCTGCGCAGGCGCAAGCCTCCACGCAAAATGCCGCGAAGCCGGTCGTCACCAGCAATACCGCTGCGCCGACGGTGGCTGCCAATGCCGCCACGCCCCTCACCATGGCAGCCCTGGTCGCGGCAACCGCAACCGACGACATCGAGCTGGCTGAGGAAGAAGAATCAGAGATGGACGAGGGTGATACCGGCCGCAACGATGCCGGCTGGCTCATCCAGGTCGGCGCGTTTCCGACCGAGAGTGGGGCGGAACAGCGGCTGGCCACGGTCAAGGCGACGGGCCTTCCCCCACTTCGCGGCAAGCCCGGATTTACGGAAATGGCCCAGCTCGACGCACAGCGGTCCATCTTCCGCGCCCGTTTCTCGGGCTTCACCCAGCAGAGCGCCCGCGAAGCCTGCCGTGCGCTTTCGCAGAAGTCGATCGACTGCCTCGCCCTGTCGCCGCGAGACTGAGCGCCACGCGGCCACAGCGGTCAAGGCCGGGCGATCCCGGCCGGCATTCGGCGTATGACATCCGCCTGGTCGATGGCACCCACGGCCCAGCTTGAACCACAAGGGCCGCGGCCTGAGACAGACGGCCGTATTCAGAGCTCAGCAATAAATCTGAGGGAAGGCCGGTCCGGTGGAAGCTCGGCCGAGACGGGTCCTGCGGAACGTGCCGTCGCGGGCTGTACTATGCTTCGCCAAATGGACAAGCCCGGCACGGCCGAATCCGGCGGCGCGGCGGAAACGGCTCCCCCGGCCTTCTGCCTGCGATCGGCTGCCTCCGCCGCCACAGCGGCACCAAGACTGTCAAACATAACGTCACCCCGAGGCCTGAATAAGCGTCAACACGAGATAGACCACGGTCGCCGAAGCGGCATAAAGCACGACATCTCCGATGACACGTCCCCCCTGCCGCCCGAACGCTAATATCGCGCGTGCCATGAATCACCCCGATGCGAACTGATAATTCCGAAGTCGCATCTTGACTTAAATGCCAATTGTGGCGGGCCGGTGGAGATGCGATCACGATTTCCAAAGCTTTGGTTAAGAATTCGTAACAGAAAGTAACAAACTGTAACAGTGCAGCCCGATCCCTTCGGCAGTACCGGGCAGCAGCCCGCTCAGTGGGTAATCTCCTCGAGTCCCCACTCCTCGATCTCCGGCATGTCGCGGCCATGGGCCCGCACATAGGCATGGTGCTCCACGAGCTTCCGCTCGCAGGCCGCGATCACCTGTTGCCCTTTCGCGCCCGTTTGCGGCAGCCACTTGACGGCGGCCATGGCGAGATGGACGCGATCCAGCCGGTTGAGGACGACCATGTCGAACGGTGTCGTCGTCGTCCCCTCTTCTCGATAGCCGTGCACGTGGAAGGCGTCGTGGTTGGGACGTTTGTACGTCAACCGGTGAATGAGCTGGGGGTAGCCGTGGAAGGCGAAGATCACCGGCTGGCCGATGCCGAACAGGCTTGCGAACTGCTCGTCGGGTATGCCATGCGGATGCTCTTCCGGCGACACCAGCGCCATCAGGTCGACCACATTGACCACCCGCACCGAGACCTCCGGCAGGTGCTGCCGCAGAAGCTGTGCCGCGGCGACGGCCTCCATGGTGGGAACATCACCGGCACAGGCAAGAACCACGTCCGGCTCGCGTCCCGGCTGCTCACTGCCCGCCCAAGACCAGCGGCCGAGGCCGGCCTCGCAATGAGCGATGGCCTGGTCCATGTCGAGCCACTGTGGCGAAGGTTGCTTGCCCGCCACGATCACATTGATGCGATCATAGGTCCTGAGACAGTGGTCGGTCACCCACAGCAGGGTGTTGGCGTCCGGCGGGAGGTAGACCCGCACGATCTCCGCCTTCTTGTTCACCACGTGGTCGATGAATCCCGGGTCCTGGTGGCTGAAGCCGTTATGGTCCTGTCGCCAGACATGGGAGGTGAGCAGATAATTGAGCGACGAGATCGGCGCGCGCCACGGAAGGTCTCGGGTCACCTTCAGCCATTTGGCATGCTGGTTGACCATGGAGTCGACGATATGGATGAAAGCCTCGTAACACGAGAACAATCCATGGCGGCCGGTGAGGAGATAGCCTTCCAGCCAGCCCTGGCACAAATGCTCGCTCAGCACCTCCATGACGCGGCCTTGCGGCGCGAGCCCCACATCGATCGGCAGGATGTCTTCCCGCCACACCCGGCTGGTGACGTCGAACACCGCGTCCAACCGGTTCGAGGTGGTCTCGTCAGGCCCCATCAGGCGAAAGCTGCTCGGGTTCCGCGCGATCACGTCCCTGAGCAAGCGCCCCATCTGCCGCGTCGCCTCCCCGCGCGCCACACCGGGCCGCTCGACAGCCAGGCCATGCGCGCGAAAATCGGGCATATCCAGCGGCTCGCGCAGCAAGCCGCCATTCGCGTGGGGATTTGCCCCCATTCGCCGCTGGCCCTTGGGGGCCAAGTCCTGCAACTCCGGCATGAGCCGGCCATTCCGGTCGAACAGGGTCTCGGGCCGATAGCTTCGCATCCAGGTCTCGAGCATCTTGAGATGCGCGGGATTTTCAGCAAGTCCCGCCAACGGCACTTGGTGCGAGCGCCAGAAGCCCTCCACCTGCTGGCCGTCGACGTCGTGCGGGCCGGTCCAGCCCTTGGGTGAGCGCAAGATGATCATCGGCCAGCGCGGAACACCATTACCCCCGCCCTGCCCGCCGATCCGGGCCTCCTGCTGAATGGCGTGGATGCGACCGATCGCCCGGTCGAGGATTTCCGCCATGCGCTGGTGCATCACCGTGGGATCGCTGCCTTCGACGAACAGCGGCTCATAACCCAGGCCCTCGAACAGCCGCACGAGATCGTCATGCGCCATGCGCCCGAGGATTGTGGGGTTCGCGATCTTATAGCCGTTGAGGTGGAGGATCGGCAGCACCGCACCATCGCCCACCGGATCGAGAAACTTGTTGGAGTGCCATGACGCCGCGAGCGCGCCCGTTTCCGCCTCGCCGTCGCCGACCACACAGGCAACGATCAGCTCGGGATTGTCGAAGGCAGCGCCGAATGCGTGGGCGAGCGCGTAGCCGAGTTCGCCGCCCTCATGGATCGATCCCGGTGTTTCCGGCGCCGCATGGCTGGGTATGCCGCCGGGAAAGGAGAACTGCCGGAACAGACGCCGCATGCCATCCACATCTTGGCTGACCTCCGGATAAATCTCGGAATAGCTGCCCTCGAGATAGGTATTGGCGACCACCGCCGGGCCGCCATGGCCGGGGCCGCAAATGAAGATCATGTCGAGGTCGTCGCGCAAGACCACGCGGTTGAGATGCGCATAAACGAAATTGAGGCCGGGCGTCGTGCCCCAGTGACCGAGCAGGCGCGGCTTTATGTGGGAGAGCTTCAGCTCCTCCTGCAGCAGCGGGTTGTCGAGGAGATAGATCTGCCCGACCGAAAGGTAATTGGCCGCGCACCAGTAGCCATGAATATTTTGGAGCTCCCTCTCGCTGAGCGGTTGCGAAACGGCTTCGGCCAAATCACTCATGGAACCCTCCTGCTCGGCTGCATGCCTCGGAGCCGGGAACCACGACGTCGTGCCGATGGTTGCACATCTCAGTGACAAGGGATGGGCTCATCGCGCAACCGCGATCACGAAAACGTTACCACGGTCCAGGGAACAACGCACCGGCTACGACGTTTTAACCATACTCGGTCACTTATCCCCCGGTGACCGCGAGATCCAAGCTCCTTCCCCGCGGAGCCGATCTCATAGAAAGCCCCGGTGCTCCCCCCACCGGGGCTTTGCTTGCCCGATCGCGAGAGTTGCCATGAATGTCACCATAGATCCCGCCCTGATCCAGCCCCTGATCGCGCTCGTCGCCGGCATTCTCATTCTGGTGATGCCGCGGCTGCTGAATTACGTGGTGGCTATATATCTCATCGTGATCGGCCTGCTCGGCCTGTTCCGCTAAAGTTTCGGGCGAAGGTCGACGATAGCGAAAGGTGGGGAACCGGTTTTGGAAACGGGTCGAGCGTGAGCTCGACCCGCGCTGCTGCTGAAGGGCGTGGTTCCGCTTACCCGCGGCAGAACTTCAACCGGCCGGAATGGGTCCTGAAATACCCGGTGCTCGGATCGAAGCTGCGATAGCGGCTTGAGCAGTAGCGGTACCAGGCCGGCGACCATGGCCGCAGTCCGCCGTAAACATAGGCGGGGCGATAGCCGTAGCCGTAATAGCCCCCACCATAAAGGGGCGCCGTAGCCAAGGCTGCCGCGCCGAGCCCGAGCCCCAGGCCCAGCCCTATGGCCGGTCCAGGGCCCCAGCCCCAACCGCGATGGCGCCAGCCGTGCCGCCAGCCGGGGCCCCAGCCGCCGCGCCAGCCACCCCAGCCGCCATGACGCCAGCCACGGCCCCAACCGCCACGCCAGCCGCCGCCACCCCAGAACCGATCCCGCACCTGGGTCGTCTCCAGGCCGGTCGCTTGGCGCATGCTGTCAGCCATGGCGATCGAGCTGATCGGCGATGCAGCGGATGCCGCATTGGGAGCCAGCGCGGTCAAACCGATCACCATAGCTCCTGCAAGCCCTAACATTGCATTCTTCATCGTCATCTCCTTCGGACCGGGCCCGCAGCCCGGCTCATGATCGAAGACGCTCGCTGTCCAGCCCCCGTTTTTCCGCTTCCGCCGTCCAGAGAAAGGGAGCGGATGAAGGACGCACGGCGACACTCCCCTGCTCTGCGCACCAACGCCAGTGTGCCGAAAATGGCTCCCAAGGTGATTGCGAATCCTCTGCCTTGGTAAAGACTGTCTACCTCGGAAGCGTGAACCGACCCTGAACGCACAACCTTAAGGTGCAGAGACGATCAGCGGATCAGGGAATGGCCGTCGGCGGAAAAGGCGCGCAAATCTGAACCGCATGGCCGCAGAGGCCCGCCCTGGCGATGCAGGTGTAAGAGAGGCGCACGCGCAGCACCCCAATGGCAATTTCATCGGCAGTTGTTGCTTGGGCACGACACCAGCGAGGAGCGTGGACCGGAATGGGGCGACTTTACCCGCCCCGTTTGCCGGGCGCCGCTTCAGGCAGGTGGTCCTCTGTCCCTGATGCTTTTTTGTCGCGAGCCGACGACGGTGCCGGACGGGAACCGCAGAACACGAGAACCGTCTGCCCCGTCATCGCCGCCCGCAGGGGCCGTCGAGCCACCGCCTTTTGGCCTCTGGGTGCGCCCGGAGAGATCTTGCCGTCCTTTTCGTTGCTGCTCATGCCCTGGCCTCCTGCAGCATGCGCGTGGCCTTCCGTTGATCGGTCGACCCGTGGTTTATTTCCTGCCTTGCGCGTCAGATCGGCTGCGCGGGCCCCCAGCGGCCTTGGATCCCTGCACTTTGCCGCCGCCCGCTGTCCGCAATCCTCCCATACGATGCGCTGCCGGACGCAAGAATTCGTCGTCCCAGGTCAGCCCTGCCAAGCCTCCATTCGCCGACTCTGGCGCCTCGGCGCCAAACTCGTCGGCGAATGTCGCATTGCCTGTCATCTGCACCACGCCCTGCGCCCGGCAGAGCGCGGTGGCCGTGTCAGCGAGCTCCCGCGCGATGATCGACCGGTACTTGGACCGTTTGACGACGGCCCGGTCGAAGGTGGCGACCTTCCCGCTTATGCGGATACGCAGGGCTCCCACCGGTGCACGACCATGCCATGCAAGCAAATGGATAGCGCCGAAATCGCTGTCGTCAATCTCTGTCGCCTCCCGTCCTGCGCTATCGGACAAATAGCCCGCGGTGCGCAGCGCGAACACCACGTTCAGCTCGTCGAGCGTCTCGACCACGGTGACCGACAGGCGCCGGTCACGTCTCCCACTCCTCGCCCGCCCTAACCCGCTTGGGTCCGGGACGTGCGGCTCCTCCCCGCCCCCTTGCCGCGCGGCAAGGCGGAACAACCGGCTGCTCTCCATATGGCCTCCTCGAGCAACAGCTGGCTCACACGCCGCCTTAACCTTACCGAAGGGTTAACGAGGCCGGTAATAATTGTTTATTATTTGGTTAACCGTGGCGGTTTCCGGGCAAGTTTCTGCTCTGTGAGCAGCTCGCGGCGGAGCGGTGCGGGCTCGCCCTCGGGAAAGGGAAAGGAGACGCAGCCCTCGGTCACGCATTGCGCCGAGATCTCGCCGTGCTGGTCCCGGCTCCACTTCAGCCTGCTGCCGCACACCGGACAGGGGACCTCGCCGGACGTCCCCGCCTCCCGCGGGGTTGCCGCCAAGGCCCGGCGAACCTCGGTCGCTCGCTGCACGGCCTCATGAAAGAGGCGTGCCTGCTGCTCGAGCTCGCGCTCGCTCGGCTCTTCGTAAAGCGAGCAGTCGAAGCAGCCTCGCCCCTTCTGATGACAGGGGCGATTCTCGATGGAGCTGTCTGCGGCCACGCATCGGTCGAGAACTGGAATGCCCTTCTGGCATGGCATGCCGAGCAGGACGGAATCCCGAAAGTGTTTGCAGGTCCCGCGTTTAAGGAACACCGATACGCCCTCGCTAGCTCGAGCCAAGGAGGCTAGGCCCGCCTCGCCGTGTCAGCAAGCTCAGCCACCATTAACGGTTAACGAAGGCCATCTTCGGTTAATTTTTCCTTACATAAGGCCGGGAAGCCCGGAACCGAGACAGCGTTCAGGGATTGTTCAGGGCCAGAAAAGCTTGATTATGATTAAAGTTACAATGCCGGCGCCAGAGGAGAATGGCATGAAGAAGAGGAATGTGCTGGCGGCAGTTGCGGCTGCCCTGGTCTTGACCACCAGCCCCGCGGCACTCGTCTATTCCCAAAGCGAAGAAGAGCAACAGCCGCGTCGGTTGCAGCGGCAGCAGCAGGAAGAGCAGCCGCAGGGTCGGCAACAGCGCCAGTCGCAGGAACCAGACCGGCAACAACGCCAGCAGCGCCAGGAACGCCAGCAAGAACGCCAGCAGGAACGGCAACAGCGGCAGCAGGAGCGGCAGCAAGAGCGCCAGCAGCAACGCCAGGAAGGCCAGCAGGAACAGCGCCAAGAGCGCCAGCAGCAACGCCAGGAACGCCAGCAGGAACAGCGCCAGGAGCGCCAGCAGCAGCGCCAGCAACGTCAGCAGGAGCAGCAGCAGGAGCGTCAGCAAGAACGCCGGCAGCAGCGCCAGGAACGCCAGCAGGAGCAGCAGCAGGAACGCCGGCAGCAACGCCAAGAGCGCCAGCAGGAGCAGCAGCAGGAACGGCAGCAGCAACGCCAGCAACGTCAGCAGGAGCAGCGCCAAGAGCGCCAGCAGGAACAGCCGCAGCAACAACGCCAGGAGCGTCAGCAGCAGCGGCAGGAGCAACGGCAGGAGCGGCAGCAGCAGCGCCAGGAGCGGCAGCAGGAGATGCGCGAACGGCTGGAACAGCGCCGTCAGCAGCAGCAGGACGCCACCCCGCCCGAGCAGCAGACGCAAGAACCGCAACAGCCGCAGGACCGGCAGCGGACACGGCCCGGCGCCGACGAGCGCGACCGCACCCGTCCGGGTGGTCCTGGCGCAGCCGATGGCCAGCGGCCCGGGCAGGAAGGTCGTGGGGAGGAGGGCCGCGACCGGGATGGCCGGCGCCAGGACGGTCAGCAGCGGCAGCGCGACCGCCAGACCGGAGAGCAGCCCGACCAGCGCGAGGAGACCTTGTCGGGCCCCGCGCGCGAACAACAGCGGGAGCGCTGGCGCCGCTGGCGGGAGCGCGACAATCCCGAATTCGACCAGGAGCGCGCAGAGCGTGCGCGCCAAGTGCTCGACGACGATCGGCCGGCCGATAGGCTCGATGAACGCGAGCTCCGCCGGCGGCTGGACGATACACGCGACGCGCTGCAGCGGCGCGACATGAGCGAGCGCGAGCGCCAGCGGCTTCTGGAACGGCTGGAGCGCGACCGGGAGGCCCTGCGCCGGCGGGTCGACCGCGACGACTGGGAGTTCGATCGAGACCGCTTCGACCGGCGGCGGGATCAGCGCGAGGTCAGGGAATTGCGGCGGCGTTACCTCGATAATCCGCGGCGGCCAGATCAGCTGGACGAACGCGAGTTGCGCCGGCGCGCCAACAACATAGAGTGGCTGATCGAGCATGGCGACCTATCGCCGGCTGAGCGTCGCCGCCTGATCGCACTGCTCGAAGACGATCGCCGTTATCTCCGCCGCTACCTGCGGGATGAGCGCGAGCGCCGCTGGCGCAACCGCGACCGCTGGGACCGCTGGGATCGCGACAGGGTGATCTACATCGAGCCTGGGGTCGTCTTCGTCCCGCAGCCCTACATCTCGGCCGCGGAATATCCGCAGGAAGAGGTGATCTACGGCCAGCTGGCGGCGCCGCCGCTTGCGCCGGTGCAGCAGACCTACAGCTACCAGCAGGTGGTGCAGCAGGAAGACGTGCGCGAGCTGATGCCCGCCATCGACCTCGATAATATCAACTTCGGCTTTGGCGAAGCCTTCATCCGCCCCGAAGAGGTCGAGAAGCTCGATGCGATCGGCATCGCGATGGAGCAGATGGTGGCGGAGAACCCTGATGAGGTCTTCCTGCTCGAGGGCCATACCGACGCTGTCGGGTCGGACGCGGCCAATCTCGAGCTGTCGCAACGGAGAGCCGAGGCCGTCAAGGAAGCGCTCCTTGAATACTACAATCTGCAGCCGGAGAACCTGCAGACCGTCGGCTACGGCGAGCGGTACCTGAAGATCCCGACCGATGGACCCGAGCAGGAGAACCGGCGGGTCAGCGTCCGCAGGATCACACCGCTGATCGCCAGCAACTGACCCCGCGGGAACAGGAAGGAGCGGGCGCAGGCATGATGCCGGCGCCCGCTTCGTCTGCGGTTCCAGGCAAATGCCCTATGTCCGCTCTCGCGTATCGGTGAACCGGATCTTCGGCCAGTCCTGCATGGACCGGTTCAGGTCCCAGATCGACCGGGCGAGAAACACCGGAAATCCGTCGCGGTCCTCCGCCATGGCCGAGCGGTTATAGTCGCTGAACCGCTCGAGCTCCTTCGGATCGTCGCTGGCAATCCAGCGCGCGGTCTCGAACGGGGCGGGCTCGAAGCCCATGGCCACCTTGTATTCCTGCTCGCAGCGGGATTTCAGCACGTCGAGCTGAAGCTGACCCACCACGCCGACGATCCAGTTGGAGCCGATCACCGGTTTGAAGATTTGCGTAACCCCCTCCTCGGCCAGGTCTTCAAGGGCCCGCCGCAGCTGCTTTGATTTCATGGGATCATCGAGCCGGATGCGCCGCAGAATCTCCGGGGCGAAATTGGGAATGCCCGTAAAGCGGACATCCTCGCCCTCGGTGAGCGCGTCTCCCACCCGCAAGACGCCGTGATTGGGAATGCCGATAATGTCGCCCGGCAGCGCATCGTCCGCTAGCTCCCGCTCCTGCGCGAAGAAGAAGATCGGGCTGTGCACCGCAATGGTTTTGCCCGACGAGACCTGCTTGAGCTTCATGCCGCGCCGGAAGGTGCCCGAGCACAGTCGCATGAAGGCCACCCGGTCCCGATGGTTCGGATCCATGTTGGCCTGCACCTTGAAGACGAAGCCGGTCACCCTCGGTTCCTCCGGCATCACGGCCCGCGGCTCACCCGGCTGCGGCCGTGGCGGCGGCGCAAACCGCGACAGCGCCTCGAGCAGCTCCGCGACGCCGTAGCCACGCAGCGCCGAACCGAAGAACACCGGCGTCATGTGGCCCTCCCGATAGGCCTCCAGGTCGAACGGCTTGTAGGCTTCCGCCGCCAATTCCGCCATCTCCCGGAACGGGCCGGTCACATAGTCGGGCACCAGCGCATCGAGGCGCGGATCGTTAAGGCCGCCGAGTTCGACCACCGTGTCATGGACCTGCCCCCGCCCCTGGCCCGACGTGAGGAACCGCCTGGTCGTCGAATCATAGAGGCCGTGGAAGTCGGCGCCCATGCCGACCGGGAGCACCTGCGGCGCAACGTCGAGCGCGAGCGTCGCCTCGATCTCGTCCATGAGCGCGAAGGCGTCGCGACCCTCCTGGTCGACCTTGTTGATGAAGGTGATGATCGGGATGTCACGCAGCCGGCACACTTCGAACAGCTTGCGCGTCTGGCTCTCGATACCTTTGGCCGCGTCGATCACCATCACCGCGGAGTCGACCGCAGTCAGGGTGCGGTAAGTGTCTTCGGAGAAATCTTCATGGCCCGGCGTATCGAGCAGGTTGAACGTGAGGCCGTCACGCTCGAAGGTCATGACCGAGCTCGACACCGAAATGCCGCGCTGCTGCTCGATCGCCAGCCAGTCGGAGCGGGTGCGCCGCCGCTCGCCGCGTGCCCGCACCGCGCCCGCTGCCCGGATCGCTCCGCCCGCCAGCAGCAGCTTCTCGGTCAGCGTCGTCTTGCCCGCGTCCGGATGCGAGATGATGGCGAAGGTCCGCCGGGATTCGTAAGGGGCCGGACGGCCCGAGGCCGGCGAGGGAACGGCGTTGGCCTTCACCGGCAGGACGGTGGCTGTCGAATTCGTATCTGTCACTGTGGCTCCACCAGAGATCGGGGCTGCAAGGACGGTTTGCGCAGCACATATCGGTATTCCGGCGCCGGACGCAACCACGCGAGCTCACGATGCGCGTACGCCGTCGATGACAGGCTGAAACGGCCATGCCATAAGAACGTCCATGAAGATCGCGACCTATAACATCAACGGCATCAAAGCTCGACTCGACAATCTGGTGCAATGGCTCAAGGAAGCCTCTCCCGACGTCTGCTGCCTGCAGGAGATAAAATGCGAGGACATGGCCTTTCCCAGGGGGCCGATCGAGGATCTCGGCTATAACGTCGCCGTACATGGGATGAAGGGCCTGCACGGTGTCGCCATTCTGTCGAAGTCACCCATGGACGAGGTGTTGCCGCGCTTGGACGGTAATCCCGAAGATGCCCAGTCCCGCTACATGGAAGCGGTGATCTCGACCGCCTGGGGCGCAGTGCGTGTGGCCTCCCTGTACCTGCCCAACGGCAATCCGATCGGCACCGACAAGTTCAGCTACAAGCTGGAGTGGATGCGCCGCCTGATCCATCGGGCGAAGCAGTTGTTGCTGCTCGAGGAGGCTTTCGTGCTGGCCGGCGATTACAACATCATACCGGCCGATATCGATGCCCGCTTTCCCGAGGCATGGGTGAGCGATGCTCTGTTCCAGCCCGAATCCCGCGCGCTCTACCGGGAACTGGTCAATCTCGGCCTGACCGATGGATTTCGCGCCTGCGCGCCGGGTCCTGGCCAATACAGCTTCTGGGATTACCAGGCGGGGGCGTTCCAGAAGAACAACGGCATCCGCATCGATCACCTGCTGCTGTCGCCGCAAGCCACCGACCGGCTGCAAGCGGCCGGCATCGACCGCCACGTCCGCGCCTGGGAACGGCCATCGGACCACGTGCCGGTCTGGATCGCGCTTGACCGCTAGACTCTGTCAGGGCGACACGCTCCGCATCGGCCTCGGGAATTTCGCGGCCCAGTCCTGCGCGCGCCCCTCTGCGTCCGTACGCTCGGCGGCGCTGGCCTCCTTCATCAGGTGCTCGTAACGGTCGAAGATCTCTGGATTTTCTTCCGGCCGCGCGCTCTGCTGCGCCAGGATGTACCACATCAGCGCCCGGATGCGGTCCTGCCGGACATAGTCGCCGTCCCAGTACATGTCGCCGAGCAGCGCCTCCGCCGGGGCGTAGCGCTTGCGCGCCGCGAGCATGAGCCAGCGGACCGCCTGCTCTCGGTTGCGCCT
Organism: Rhodoligotrophos defluvii; assembly: GCF_005281615.1. NCBI lineage: Bacteria > Pseudomonadati > Pseudomonadota > Alphaproteobacteria > Hyphomicrobiales > Rhodoligotrophaceae > Rhodoligotrophos > Rhodoligotrophos defluvii. Next base: position 551,144 of record NZ_SZZM01000003.1, read on the forward strand.
GGTTCCCTCGCCTTTGAAATACATCAGCCCGAGCGCATACTGGGCAGCCGGGTGGCTATAGGTCGAGGCGAGCTTGTATATATTCAAAGCCCTCTCTGGATCGGGCGCGATCCCTGCCTGCTTGTCACCGACCCGGTAATAATTGGCGACCTGCACCAGCGCGTCGATCGAAGCCCACCGGAGCTTGGGATCGCTCTCGTCGGGGTTAAAGGCTGCGGCCACTCTCTCGTAATATTGCAGTGCTGCCTTGTTATCGGCCGTGACCCCCTGCCCCAGCCGGTACATATGGCCGAGATACAGGGTCGCGATCAGGTCGCCGTCGTCCGAGGCCTGCTTAAGATTGACCAGGGCTGTGGCAAAATCGCCCTTCTGATAAGCCTCCGACGCGCGTTCCCGCTCGTCCGCCCAGGTGGGCGGCACGAGGCTCTTTGTGGTGAGCTTGGGCGATGCCGGAATGAATGAGTAGAAATGGGCGGCAATGTCATTGACGTCGCTTGCCCACACCGACGACCCAGTGGCCGATGCCACGCCTGAAAAGAGCAGGCTGGCCAGCCACGCCGTCATTTTCATCCTCACGCGCCTCGGTCCACGACCTGTCCACGTCGGCTTGAAACGCAACTTGACCCACTCCATCGGAGCACTCGAACACCGGCCGTAGCCGACGCAAAAACCATCCATATTCAGCGACTCCAGAGGTCTTCTGGGAATTCCGGCGAGAAATCCGCTCAGAAAAGGCTCCTTTGTCCTACGACACAGGCCAGCTAGACCACCTCACGAAATCATCAGACTTCGCCAGGTCAACTTCGGTTGCCGGTCCCATTTATCGGAAAGCTTCGCCTGACCGGCGCGACCGACCATGCAAAAGGACGCTAATCCGTTTTTTAGGCGGAAAAAAGGAGTGGCAAGTTACTGCTCCTAACCTGAGATTAAAATCGGGTTTCCGTGCCATTTTTGCAACCAGTGGCGCAGCCCGGTTCGATGCACTTTCATGCTTACCAGAACTAACCTGCGATAGTGATCAGGTAAGGTCCTCTCGCTGACCATTGTTGGGCATGCATTCGACAACCAGAAGGCGAGCAATTCCAAAAATGGAAGGACGCGCGTAACGATACTCGGCTATTCTGGACCCGACAGGACAGGGATCGCAGAATGATCGCGCGTACTTTGGCTCTGGCGGTGGGCTTGTTCTGTGGCGTCGTGACATCCCAGCTGCCCGAATTCGGCCAGCAATATCGGCAGCGCCTGGGTGGGGCGATCGACGAGTTGCGGAAGGTGATGCAGCAGTTCGACAACGATGCCGAGGCCGCCGGCTTCAGCCGAGGAGAGGCACTTCAACATATGGTTGCCAGCAACGACCCGTTCCTTGAGCGGAGAGCCGCAAGCATCGGCTCGACCGCACGGCGGCTCGACAAGCTGGAGCAGCAGCAGGTCGCCATCGATCGTGCCAGCCAGTTTGGCCGATTGCTCGTCCTCGTCGACAGGTCGGATCCGCAGATCCTGACCAACACCTATTACGCCTTCGAGCCTGCGGTCCCGGTCACCGCGGAAGGCTTCGTCGCGGCCGGCGTCGGATTTGCCGGTGGCTGGTCCACCGTGCGTCTGCTCGGGTTTCTGGTCAGACGGCGCCGCCGCTCTCGCAGCCTGGCTCACGGAGCATGATCAGGCGCCGCCGGCTCGCGGGCATCGGCCGGCCATTTGCACCCTCACCCGTCCCGCGGCGGCTTGCTATCGGTTTCGGCCGGAACCACCGGCACCTCGAGGTCGATGACGCCGGCCCTCTGGAAGACGACCGTTACGGGAATTCGATCCCCACCGCGAGCGGCGCCTTGAGACCGGAAAACGTCAGGTGCACGGGGCTGCCGGATGCGAATGCAACTTGGGTCGCACCGCCGGCAGATGATCCGCCCTGTGCCACGCCGACGAGGTCGCGCTCGCCCGTCTGCTGTTGCTCGGCAAGGCTCACCGCGCCGGCGATCGGGCTTTCGATCCGTAGGATCTGGTCTGCCTCGTCCCCGTTCTCGACCGTCAGATAGCCGTTGGTGGCGAGCGCGCCGGGTCCGGCCGGCTCGACCAACGCGCCCCGGATATTCACCCGATTGGACGTCCGGCTATCGAGCGCAAATGCCGCCAGGCTGCCCACGGTCAGGCTGATGGCGACAATGACCTTAGCACTGAATTGCATTCGACCCGTTCCATGGCGTCCGCCGAACCTTTGCCAGGTCTCCCGGTGCAAGACCTGACCGGCGGCGATGCGGCCGCTCGCCTTGAAAGAACCCCAGAGAGGCGCCCGTATCGTCAGGCGCGCCGCAAGATGGCTGGCACTATCGAGCCGCGCCTGGCCGAGATCAATGCGACGCAACGGAGCGCGACAGGCTGCCTCACCCGGAAGGCTAAACCGCTAGCGGACTGGAGGATTCGGAGGCAGTTTGGAGAAGTTCTAATCTAAGGCACTGATAACTAACGAAATTTTGCCCCCAAAACACAGGGAAGCTATTGCGGTCGGGCCTCTAGGCGCCTAGTGTGCTCCGCGGCAATCGTGCATCTCGCGCTGCTGGGATCGCGCGGGATTTTTGATGTCCGGGAGGTCACATGGGATTTCATCGGTTGGTAATGGCGGTGGTCGGGGGCACCATGCTCGCTGGTCAGATTCTGGTCGGCCAGGCTTCCGATGCGGATGCGCAAGAGGTGAACGTCTATTCCTATCGGCAGCCGTTCCTTATTGAGCCGCTGCTCAAGGCTTTCACCGAGGAGACCGGCATCAAGACCAAGGTGCTGTTCGACGACAAGGCGCTTATCGAGCGCATGGTGCAGGAAGGCGCGAGCAGCCCGGCCGACGTGCTGCTGACGGTTGACGTGGGCCGTTTGCAGGCCGCGGTACAGAGCGGGGTCGTCCAGCCGGTCAAGTCCGCCGTGCTCGAGGCGAATATTCCCGCCGAGTTCCGCAGCCCCGAGGGGGAATGGTTCGCACTGACCAGCCGGGCGCGCGTGGTATACGCCTCGAAGGACCGGGTCCAGCAGGACAGCTTCACCTATGAGGAGCTGGCGGATCCGAAATGGCGGGGCAAGATCTGCATCCGTTCCGGCCAGCACGTCTACAACACCGCCCTTATCGCGGCCATGATCGCGCACCACGGGGAGGAGAAGACAAAGACGTGGCTCGAGGGGGTGAAGGCCAACTTGGCGCGCAAACCCTCCGGCGGCGATCGCGACCAGGTCAAGGGCATTTTCGCGGGCGAGTGCGACATCGCACTCGGCAACACCTACTACATGGCCAAGATGCTCACCAACGACAAGGAGCCCGAGCAGAAGCAATGGGCTGAAGCGAGCCGCATCATCTTCCCCACCTTCGAGAATGGCGGCACCCATGTGAATATCTCCGGCGTCGCCCTGGCCAAGCACGCGCCCAATCGCGACGCGGCAGTGAAGCTGATGGAGTTCCTGTCGAGCGACAAGGCCCAGAAGCTCTATGCCGAGGCCAATGACGAATATCCGATCAAGCCGGGCATCGAGCCGGCACCGATCGTGAAGGCCTGGGGAGATTTCGAGCCCGATAATCTCAGCCTCGACGAAATCGCCGAGCTGCGCGACGAGGCGAGCCGGCTGGTGGACGAAGTCGATTTTGACGCTGGCCCCCAGTCCTGATCCGCTTGCAGGACACGACCACATGGCGGACGACCCGGCGCCGTCATCGGCATGGCGCCGCTCGTCCGCGCGGGTTGCTTCCCTAAGGATCGGCCGCAGCGGCCGATCCTGGATCGTGGCGGCATCCATCATCAGCGGTCTTGCTATCGCGCCGATCCTCGCTTTGGTGTGGATTGCGGTGGTTCATCCCACCGCCAATGCCTGGCCGCATCTGCTGGCCACGGTGCTGCCCAGCTCAGCCTGGACCACGGCCCTGCTGCTGGGCGGCGTGTGCATCGTGGTCCTGGTCGTCGGCACGTCCACCGCTTGGCTCGTCACCATGTACGAGTTTCCGGGCCGGCGGGTCTTCGACTGGTTGCTGGCGGTGCCGCTGGCCATGCCGACCTACCTCTCCGCCTTCGCTTATATCGAGATCTGGGACTATGCCGGCCCGATCCAGACTACGCTGCGCCAGCTGTTCGGCTGGACCAGCGCGCGGGATTACTGGTTCCCGGACATCCGCACCCTTGGCGGCGCGATCCTGATCCTCTCCTTCGCTCTCTACCCCTACGTCTATCTCACCGCACGCGGAAGCTTCGCGCAGACGCCGGCCCAGCTGCTGGACGCCAGCCGCGCGCTCGGTCACTCCGCGCTCGAGACGTTCTGGCGCGTGGCGCTGCCGCTGGCCCGCCCCGCGCTTGCCGCCGGCGCGACCCTTGCCTTGATGGAATGTCTGAACGACATCGGTGCCGTCGGCTTTCTCGGTGTACGCACGCTCACGGTGAGCGTCTACAACACCTGGCTCGAACGCAACAACTTGGGCGGTGCGGCCCAGCTTGCCTGCGTGATGCTGCTCTTTGTCATGGCCTTGCTGTGGCTCGAGCGATTGAGCCGGAAGCAGCAGCGCTATCATGCCACGGGACGCCCCCAGTATCCGGTTGCGCGGCGCCGGCTTGGCCCCGCCGGCAGCAGCGCGGCGATTCTCGGTTGCACCCTGCCGATTGCCATCGGCTTCGGCACCCCGTTTTTCGTGTTCCTCAGCGCCGCCTTCACCCATTGGCAGGCGGTAATCGAGCCCACCTTCTGGGGCTTGCTGCGCAACAGCGTCCTTCTGTCGGCGATCGGCGCGGCGCTGACCGTCGCCGCCGGCCTCGTCCTCGTCTATGCCCGACGCTCCAGCGCCAGCATGCCCCTGTCCATCGTCACCCGCCTTGCCTCCCTGGGCTACGCGGTGCCCGGCACCGTGCTGGGCCTGGGCATTCTGGTGCCTCTCGCCGCCATGGACAACTTTGTCGACGGTTGGATGCGCAGCCTGTTCGGCGTCTCGACCGGGCTGCTCGTTACCGGCAGCGCCGGCGCCATCGTCATAGCCTACGCGATTCGTTTTCTCGCCATGTCGCAAGGCTCGATCGAAGCCGGGTTCTCCCGCCTCTCGCCCAATCTCGACGCGGCGGCCCGCAATCTCGGCCGCACCCCGCGCCAAGTTCTCTGGGAGATCCATCTGCCTCTCATCCGGCCGGCGCTCGGCGCTGCCGCCGTGCTCGTCTTCGTCGATGCCATGAAGGAGCTGCCGGCGACTTTGCTGCTGCGCCCTTTCGACTTCGACACCCTGGCCACACACGTATATACCCTCGCTTCCTTCGACATGTTCGAGGAGGCTTCGCTCTCGGCCTTGGCCATCGTAGCGGTGGGCTGTCTGCCGGTGTTCCTGCTGCAACGCTTGCTGATCGCTCGCGCGGCTTAGGAGCATTTTCGAGCGAAGTGGATACCGGTTCGCGTGAAGAAAATGCGACCCAGCAAGACCTTGAGGCGCGGATCCGCGATACGAGGAAGAGCGGACGCTCTCAGCGCATCGACATATTGTGCTTTGCACCAAATTATGTTGCAATGCAGCTAGACATGCTTGGGCATGTCGCATTTGTTTCGATCGCTCTACCCCGGAACGGTCGGAGCACGGCGGATCCCGGCGGGAACGGTGCGGATCCATCCAGGTTCGCGCCGGGATCTTGCCTGTTGCGGCGCCGGCTGAGTGCGTCCGCCTCGTTGTAAACTCAAATTCGCCATAATTGTCGACACGCGGGCTTGCTTGCTTTAGCACTTGGGCCGACCTTCTCGGGCGGAGCCTCCATGCTTGCATCAATTCTTCTGCGCCTTTGTGCGCTCGCGATCTTTGCGGGTTGCGTCGGGGCCTCTCTGCAAGTCCAAGCCGATGGCATCGACCCGGCTTATGACAGCTTCCTCGCCCGCAAGGCCTATGATGTGCCCACGAAACCCGGGCTCGGCCCAGCCGGCTATAATCTCGGCAATTTCCACGCCGGAAATCACCAGCCCGGCGCGGTGCTGCTGGGTTCGGTCGGCGCCAAGCCACCCCCGCCGGATCAGGCTGATCCGCGCTACAACTTCATCCCCTCCAAGGACTACGGTCAAGGCGCCGGCATCAACATCAGGGTCAGCTTCTGAGGTTGTGGGCAGGTCACCTGCCGGCTTCAATCGGTCCGGCTTCTCGTCAAATTGGCCGCTTAGAGTTCTACTCATTTGAGTGGGAGCATAATTCATGTTCGACAGCCTGAAATTCGTTTTAACCCAAAAGCTTGGATGGATTTTCAAAGGTGGCGATGCAAGCGCGCCAGATCTTGGGGCCTGCAGCGGTGACGTTGTCCATGACGTGGCCGGTTCCGATCCCAAGCCTTGCAGCGACAGCGCCGACCGCGTCTTTTACGTGCCGCTGCCCGATCTGCAGACCATGGCCTGAAGAGACATAGGTTGAACCATGCTCGACAACATAAGGCTATTTTTAATCCGGAACCTTGGCTGGATCTTCGGGGTTAGATCTGATCCGGAGATGAGCTGTGGCTACGATCACGGCGATTTTTTCTATGCGATGGACGGGGCCGACCCGCACGAATGCAGACGAGCTCTCGACCTGATGTATCCTGACCTGAAGAACACCGTCGCGGATTGGTAAAGCAACGAGAGGGAAACACTATCCCTCTCCAACCCGCCTGAACCACTCGTCTTCGTCGATCACCTCGATGCCGAGTTCGGCCGCTTTCTTGAGCTTCGAGCCCGCGCCGGGGCCGGCGACCACCAGATCCGTCTTGGCCGATACCGAGCCGGCGGCCTTGGCCCCGAGCCGCTCCGCCATGGCCTTGGCTTCGTCCCGCGAGAGGCGGGTGAGGCTACCGGTGAACACGATCGTCTTGCCCGCGACCGGCGATGTGGTCACCACCCGTTCCACCGGCTGCACCTCGATCTCCTCGAGCAGGGCCTCGATCACCTCCCAATTGTGATCTTCAGCGAAGAAATCGGCGATGGCGCGGGCAACCGTCGTGCCAATGCCCTCGATGTCGTCCAGCTCCTGAAATTGCCGGCCTTCCGGATCGCTGCCGATCGCCCGCATCGCACCAAGAAAACTGTCGATGTCGCCATAGCTCCGGGCGAGCAGGCGCGCCGTGGTCTCACCCACATGGCGGATGCCGAGCGCATAGATGAAGCGGTCGAGCGATATGCGGCGGCGCGCATTGATCGCATCGAACAGTTTGGCGACCGAGGTCGGCCCCCAGCCTTCGCGGTTCTTGAGCTTGGTGAGCGCGCTGTCCTCATCCCGCCGCTGCAGAGTGAAGATGTCGGGCGCCCGGCGGACGAGGCCATCATTGAAGAAGGACGTGATCTGCTTCTCGCCCAGCCCCTCGATGTCGAAAGCATTGCGCGAAACGAAATGTTTCAGCCGCTCGATCGCCTGCGCCGGGCAGATCAGGCCGCCGGTGCAGCGTCGCACTGCATCGACCTTGCCGGTCTTGGAATTGACCTCGCGCACCGCGTGGCTTCCGCAGGCTGGGCAGGTCTCGGGGAACACGTAAGGCGCTGCATCCGGCAGCCGCTTCTCCTTCACCACGGTAACGATCTGCGGAATGACGTCGCCGGCCCGCTGCACCACCACCGTATCGCCGATGCGAATATCCTTCCGCGCGATCTCGTCCTCATTGTGCAAGGTCGCGTTGGTGACCACCACCCCGCCCACCGTGATCGGCTCGAGCCGCGCAACCGGGGTAAGCGCGCCCGTTCGCCCCACCTGGATCTCGATGTCGCGCAACACCGTCGTGGCCTGCTGCGCCGGGAATTTGTGCGCAACCGCCCAGCGCGGCGCCCGCGAGACGAAGCCGAGACGCTCCTGCAGCGCGAGGTCGTTGACCTTGTAGACGACACCGTCGATGTCGTAGGTGAGCCCTGCCCGCCCCTCGCCGATCTCATGATAGAAGGCGAGCATCTCCTCGACCGAGTTGCACAGCCGCATGAGCGGATTGGTCGGCAGGCCCCAGCGCTTGAACGCCTCGTAGACGTCCCATTGCGTTTTCCCGGGCAGGCCGCCATTGCTGACCTCGCCCCAGGCATAGCAGAAGAATCTCAGCGGCCGCGATGCCGTGATGGTGGCATCCAGCTGGCGCAGTGAGCCCGCCGCCGCATTGCGCGGATTGGCGAAGACCTTTCCGCCGCTCTCCGCCTGCTGCGCATTGAGCGCCGCGAAATCCTGATGCCGCATGTAGATTTCGCCGCGCGCCTCGAACACCGCGGGCACATCGCTGCCGCGCAAGACCTCCGGAACATCCTTGATGGTGCGGACATTCACCGTGACGTTCTCGCCCTCATAGCCGTCGCCACGGGTTGCCGCCTGTACCAGCTTCCCGCGCTCATAGCGCAGCGAAATGGACAGGCCGTCGATCTTGGGTTCGCCCGTGAAAGCCAGCGGCGCATCATCCGCCAGCCTCAGAAACCGCCTGATGCGGCCGACGAAATCATGCACGTCCTCGTCATCGAAGGCATTGGACAGCGATAGCATCGGCACCGCATGGCGCACCGTGCCGAACGGACCGGAGGGCTTGACCCCGACCCGGCGGCTCGGACTGTCCTCCCGCGCCAGATGGGGGAATTGCGCCTCGATGGCAGCATTGCGCATGCGCAACGCGTCATAGTCCGCATCCGAGATGACGGGCGCATCGTCCCGGTAATAGAGCTCGTCGTGATGGGCGATTTCGGCGGCGAGCTGCGCCAGCTCTTCGCGGGCCTCGTCTTCGCTGAGCTGGTCGACAGGCTTCGTCGACGTCAGGGTGGTCATGCCTTACTCCGTACCGATCAACAACCGCTCGGCCTGGGCGCGCGCCTCGTCGGTGACCGTCGCACCGGAGAGCATGCGGGCGATCTCCTCCCGGCGCCGCGGCTCATCGAGCGTGTCGATGCGTGTCACCATCCGCAAGTCGTCACCGTCCGACTGCTCGCGTTTGGCCACCAGCAGGTGACCGTCGGCGCGGGCGGCCACCTGCGGCGAGTGGGTCACCGCCAGAACCTGCAGCGACGTGGCGAGCCGCGCCAGCCGCTGGCCGATGGCGTCGGCCACCGCGCCGCCAACGCCCGTGTCGATTTCATCGAAAATGAGGGTGGGCGCGCTCGCCTTTGCCGAGAGCACCACCTTCAGCGCCAGCATGAAGCGGGCAAGCTCGCCGCCGGACGCAACCCGCATCAGCGGGCCAGGGTCCGCGCCGGGATTGGCGGCAACCTTGAACTCCACCCGATCGAGGCCATGGGCACCAGCCTGGTCTTCACTCGATGCAAGGTCGGTGAGGAATCGCGCCCGTTCCAGCTTCAGTGGCGGCAGCTCCACCATCACCGCCTCGTCCAGAGTACGGGCCGCTTGCCGGCGCGCCCCGCTCAAGCCTTGGGCAAGCTCGAAATACCGCGCCCGCGCCGCAGCCGCAGCCACCTCGAGTTCGCCGAGCTTGCCCTCCCCGGCCTGCAGATTGGCAAGATCGTTCTCGAAGCGCTCGAGCAAGGCAGGCAGTTCGTCGGCCGCCATCTTGTACTTGCGCGCCGCCCCACGCAGCGCAAACAGCCTTTCCTCGATGCGCTCCAGTTCGCGCGGGTCGTATTCGAACGCACGCTGCGCCTCGGCCACTGCGCTTTCCGCTTCCCCGATCTCGACCACCACCCGGTCGAGGGCCGCCACCACCGCATCCAGCCGCCCGCCCGCCTCCGCCTGCCGCCGCTCGAGGCGCCGCAGCGCCGCGTTCAAACTGGCAACACGCGTGCCATCGCCCGAGAGCGCCTGCGCCGCTTCGTCGAGCGCCGCGGCGAACTGCTCCGCATTCATCATCAGGGCGCGCCGGTCGGCGAGATCGTCCTCTTCTCCAGGCCGGGCATCCAGCTTGCGCAGCTCATCCGCCGCGTGCTCCAGGTAATCCCGTTCGGCCGCCGCCTTGTCGAGGCTGCCGCGGTGGCGTTCCAGCACCTGCTCGGCGTCGCGCCAAGTGCGCCAAGCCGCGGCCACCGCATCGGCCTGGCGTTCGAGCCCGCCATAAGCGTCGAGCAGACGCCGATGATTGGCCACATCGACCAGGGCGCGGTCGTCATGCTGGCCATGGATCTCGGCCAGAAGCCCGCCCAGCTGCCGCAGCAGGCTCACGGACACCGGCTGATCGTTGATGGTGGCGCGGCTGCGGCCGTCCAGGGTCTGGATGCGGCGGATCACCAGCTCGCCATCCGCATCGATGCCGCTTTCCGCAAGGAGCGCGAAGGCGGCGTGGTCGGGTCTGAGGTCGAAGGCAGCCGTGACCACCGCCCGGTCCGCCCCCTTGCGCACGAGCGCGGCGTCCCCGCGCGCCCCGAGCACCAGGCCGAGGCTGTCGAGCAGAATGGATTTGCCCGCGCCGGTCTCGCCGGTGAACACGGTGAGACCCGGCCCGAGCGTTACGTCGAGCCGGTCTATCAGCACGATGTCTCTGATCGAAAGCGCGGTCAGCATCGCGCCCTATATACCCCATCCGGATATCGGGGCGCGAGCGGGAAGCTCAGTCGCGGGCAGCCTCTCCCTCGTAGAGGCGCTGCGCTTCCGTGAGCGCCTCGTCCAGGCGCCGCCCGGGCCGATACGCGGCCAGCGCCTCGGAGCGCTCGACGCCGGGCATGAGTCCCGGCGAAGGCTCCTCCTCCCCGATGATGGTCCGCACGGGGATCACGCCCGCCCACACGGGATGGGTGCCATCCTCGTCGTCATCGCCCACGTTCTTGGCGCGCACCTTGGCGGAGGCCTCCTCGATCCGCATGCCAATGACGGTCGTCGCTTTGCTCTCCTGGCCTGTGATCTGGCGCAGCTCCGCGGCCCGGCCGGGGAAGAACCGGTCCACCACCCCGACCAGTGCCCGCGCCTTCTCGTCCGGGTCATCCAAGATGCGGGCGGTGCCGAAGCACATCGCCGAGCGATAGTTGAGCGAATGGTTGAAGCCCGAACGGGCCAGCACCAGCCCGTCCAGATGCGAGACGGTCAGGCAGGCCGGCGTGCCGCCCTTGAGATGGCGCAGCATCCGGCTGGCCGAAGAACCGTGCCAGTAGAGCATGTCACCTTCGTGCCAGTAGATGGTGGGCGTGCAATAGGGCTGACCCTCGATCACGTAGGCCACGTGGCACAGCATGCCGGCATCCAGGATGGCGAAGACCGCGTCCCGGTCATAAGATCCGCGCTCGTGGTACCGCTTCAGCCGGTTGCGGGCCGAGACTGGAAAGGTGGACGGAGCATCAAGGGTAACATCGGTCATAGCAATTGCATTCCTCGCCACAGTTATGCGCAATGTACCGGCAACATTGGCTCGCAAAAGATCCAATTTCATGCCAAAACTTCTAACCAAACCGGACTGGTCCGCGCTGATCCCGATCCTCCCGGGTAAAGGCCCGCGCGCCAACCAGCTCTACCAGGCAATCCGCCGGCTGATCGAAACCGGCCTCGTCCCGCCCGGCGCCAAGCTGCCCACCACGCGCGATTTGGCACGGCGGCTCGGCATCTCGCGCAGTGCGGCGATCGCCGCTTTCGAGCTCCTGACCGCCGAGGGCTTCACCGAAGCGCGCGTCGGGGCGGGCACTTTCGTGGCCACCCATGTGCCCCAGAGGGCACCCTCCCCTCCAGCCCGGCCGGCGCCACCAAGCGCCTTGGCAGCTGAACCCGTGCCGCCGCTGCCCGGCACCCTCGGCATCGCCATGGCCGACGAGCGCACCTGGCACATCTTCCGGAAGCTGATGTCGCGGCGGCTGTCCCGGCCGGCACCCGAGCACTTCGCTTACGGTGATCCGCGCGGCAGCAGCGCCTTGCGCGAGGCTGTCGCCGCCTATCTGCGCACCGCGCGCGGCGTGCGCTGCGATGCCCAGTCGATCGTGATCACCAGCGGCACCCAGCAGGGCCTGGATCTCATTGCCCGGGTCCTGATCTGCCCCGGAGACCCGGTGCTTGTGGAGGATCCCTGCTATCCCATGGCCCGATCGGCGCTGGTCAGCCGCGGCGCCCGCCTCATCGGCATTCCGGTCGACCGCGAGGGCCTGAACACCCTGGACGAGAAACAGCCTCTGCCCCGTGCGCGGGCGGTCTATGTCACGCCCTCACATCAATATCCCCTCGGCGTGACCATGACCATGCGGCGGCGCCTCGCCTTGCTCGACTGGGCAAGGCACAACGACGCCTGGATCATAGAGGACGACTATGACAGCGAGTTCCGCTATCTCGGGCCCCCGCTCGCGGCAATGCAGGGCATCGACGATGCGGCCCGTGTTATCTATCTCGGCACCTTTTCCAAGGTGCTGTTCCCGGGGCTGCGGCTCGGATACGCGGTTATTCCTGACGCCCTGCTCGATGCGGTTCTGGCGCTCCGCGTGAGCTCTGACCGCCAGCCATCCACGCTCGCGGAGGCGGCCCTCGCCGATTTGATTGCGCAGGGCCATTTCGCCGCCCATCTGCGCCGGGCCCGCCGTCGGGCGCAAGCCTCACGCGACGTGCTGGTCGCTACCCTGCGCGACCACGGCCCACCGGTGCTGACGGTGGAGCCACCGGCGCAAGGGCTGCACCTCGTAGCCAAGCTCGCCAGCCCGCGACTGGACGTTGAAATTGGCGCCGCCGCCAAGGCTGCCGGCATCGGCGCTCGTCCGCTGTCACCCATGTATGTGACCATGCCCCCGCAGCAGGGGCTGGTGCTGGGCTTCTCCGGGTTCCCCGACGAGGACCTGCGAAAAGCCGCGCGCAGGCTCTGCGAGATCGTCAGAACGGATTGATGGAGCTCAGCGCCTGGGTGATCCAGGACGACTGGTTCTCCTTCGGCTGCAAGCCGCTGCCCTGCAGCAGGTTATAGGCGTCCTGATACCACTGGCTGCCCGGGAAATTGTGGCCGAGAACGGCGGCGGCGGTCTGCGCTTCGGAGGTTACCCCGAGGGCGAGATAGGCTTCCACCAGACGGTAGAGCGCCTCCGGCGTATGAGACGTGGTCTGATAGGACTTGATCACCTTCTCGAAGCGATTGATCGCCGCCACATAGGCCTGCTGGGTCAGGTAATAGCGGCCGACCTCCATCTCCTTCCCGGCGAGATGGTCGCGCGCCAAAAGCGCCTTGGCCGCCGCATCCTTCGCATAGACCGAGTTCGGAAAGCGGCGGCTCACCTCGTCCAGCGCGGCGAGTGCCTTCTCGGTTGCGGTCTGATCGCGCTTCACGTCCGCAATCTGCTCGTAATAGGACAGGGCCACGAGATAGTAGGCATAAGCCACGTCCTTGTGGCCCGGATGCAGCGTGATGAAGCGCTGGGCGGCCAGGATTGCCTCGTCATATTCATTGCGCTGGTATTGCGCATAAGCGGCCATCAGCGTGGCCCTGGTTGCCCAGCTCGAATAGGGATGCTGGCGCTCAACCTCCTCGAACTGCTTGGCGGCCTTCGCGTAGGACCCGTCCTTCATGTAGTCGAGGCCCTTGTTGTAGAGGTCCGCCACCGGCTCGGCATCGTCCACCACCTGGCTCGAACCTTCCGGCGCCAGAGCGCCGCCGGAAGCGGGCATGGCCGTGCTGCTCGAGGTATCGGTCCCGCCGCCGTTCCACATGCCCGACAGGCTGCTGCAGCCGGACAACAGAAGCGCACCCGCGGTGGTGAGCGCTATGAAGCGCATCGCCTTCAAGCTGCCGCGCGGCGCCTGCTTCCGTCCGCTGCCCATAAGATCACCCCTCATCCAAACTCCTGGGGATTGTCGCCCTCCGTGCAGCGATCACCCGGTCCGCCGCATCCGCTGTATACCGATCACATCGCACCCCGGCAACGAGTCGGTTGATAACCTGCAATGCTAAAGGCGACAAACCCGGCGGAAGTGTGTCCGCCGGGTCTTGGCCGAGGGCCACGATGATGCCGGTTTTCAGTTGGCCTGTCGCCGCAGGAAAGCGGGAATCTCCAGCTGATCATCATCGAGATCACCCTGCCCGGGCTGCTCCGCTTGCGGAGCATAGCCCTGCTGAGGTTCGGGCTGTGCGTGCATATCGCGGCGGCTGGACATGGCCGGCTCGGCCTTCGCCGGCACGTGGTCCTCGTCCTCGTCGCGCCGCCCCAAGCCTACGCTCGCCAAGCGTTCGAACAGGCTCTTGCGCTTCTTGTAGGCATGGGCGTTCAGGTCTTCCACATTGGCGTTGCGCTGTGCGTAGTGCCGCTGCGCATGGGGCGGAAAATCCTCGATCGAAGGCAGCCGCGGCGGGGTCGGTGCCGCACGCAACGCAGGCTGCGGCTGCGCCAGGGGAGGCTGCGGCGCAGACACGGCCGCAGAGGAGGCCGCGGCGCCATAGGCCCGCTCGTCTTGCTCCAGGTGATCTTCGACCGCCTGCTGGTCCGCGACTGGCTCCTCCTCGACCGCGGCATAGGCGGGCTCGAGACCGACCGGCTCCAGCTCGCGCTCAGCCAGGGCAGACTGTGCCTGATAGGCGGACTGAGGCTGGGGCTGAGCTTGCGGCGCCTGCGGCCGCGCTGCTGGCTGAGGTGCGGCTTCGCGCATCACCGGCTGCGGACCTGCCTCACGCATCGCGGGCTGTGGAGCCGGAGGCGCCGGCGGCCGTCCGCTCCCCGTATAGCCATAGCTGGTGCGCTCCGGTGCTGAGTCATACTCGGCATCATAATCATGGGGCGCCTGCTCCATGGCCGGGTCGACGATACCGGTCGCCACCACGGAGACGCGCATCACCCCTTCGAGAGACTCGTCGAAGGTCGCGCCGAGGATGATATTGGCCTCCGGATCCACCTCCTCGCGGATACGGGTCGCCGCCTCGTCCACCTCGTAAAGGGTGAGGTCGTGGCCGCCCGTGATCGAGATCAGCAGGCCCCGGGCGCCGCGCATGCTCACATCGTCCAGCAGAGGATTGGAAATGGCCGCCTCGGCCGCTTCGATGGCGCGCTTGTCCCCCGCGGCCTCGCCGGTTCCCATCATCGCCTTGCCCATCTCGCTCATCACGGCGCGGACATCGGCGAAATCGAGATTGATGAGGCCCTCCTTCGTCATCAGCTCGGTGATGGAGGCCACGCCGGAATAGAGCACCTGGTCCGCCATGGCGAAAGCAGCCGCGAAGGTAGTCTTCTCGTTGGCGATGCGGAACAGGTTCTGGTTGGGAATGACGATCAGCGTGTCGACGTGCTTGGACAGACCCTCGATGCCGCGCTCGGCGGTGATCATGCGGCGCTGCCCCTCGAACTGGAACGGCTTGGTGACCACGCCGACGGTGAGAATGCCCTGCTCCTTGGCCGCCCGTGCGATCACCGGCGCAGCACCCGTTCCGGTGCCGCCGCCCATGCCAGCGGTGATGAAGCACATATGGGCGCCGGCCAGGTGATCCAGGATTTCGGGCAGCGCCTCCTCGGCAGCAGCCGCGCCGATCTGTGGCTGCGACCCCGCGCCAAGCCCCTGGGTGAGCGCGGTACCCATCTGGATCCGCCGCTGCGCCGCATTCTGCGACAGCGCCTGGGCATCGGTGTTGGCTACCACAAACTCCACCCCTTCGAGCTTGGAGTGGATCATGTTGTTGACGGCGTTCCCGCCGGCGCCACCGACGCCAAAGACGGTGATGCGCGGCTTCAATTCGGCCAGATTGGGAACTGTCAAGCTGATGGTCATGGGATGGCGTCCGCTTTCTTTGAGCCTCTCCTCTACATTTGTTACCAACTCGATAATAAATCGTTAACGCTGCCTTACTCCCGGTCACATTTTGAACCACTGCGGCAGCAATCCGTTAACCCACCCTTTGCAAATCTGGGCGGCTGGGCTCGGTTCAGCGGCGGGTGGCGGGCCTGATGCCGAGCCGGCTCTTCGCGTGGTCCACAGCGTCTGCCAGCCCGCGAATGTCTCCGGCATCGAGAGCCCGGATCACCCGTTCGAGCAGCCGCCGCGCTGAAACCTCCGTCGCGTCGACCCGCTTTTGCCCGCCTGGCATTTCGGGCAGCATCAGCCATTCCAGGGAAACCCCGAACGTGCGCGCATATTTGAGGCCCATGTCGGCATCGAACGAGACGGCTCCGTTCTCGTGCGTCCGGTACGTCGATTCCTTGACACCAACTTTCCTGGCAGCGGCTCGTGCGGTAGTGAACCCCGCTGCTATTCGGGCCTGCCGAAGCCTGTCTGCACGCTCGATGACGAGTCGGTGTTTGTCCATACCGGCTTGTTAATCGATGACCGCCTTATAATTCTCGCGATTCAAGGTCGGCCAACGCTAAAGATATTGACACGCCCCACCGAACCCGGGCGACATAGGCGATGCGATCCGCGCGGCCAGCGAGCCCCCGAGCGTTGTGCGGATCAGGCGGGAGCATCAGCCGTCCGATGAACGGACTGGTGCTCCCGTTTCCGCGACCGGTCGCTTGCCGCCCCGCCGGCAAAGTGCTCTATTCCAAACAGCTTTGCTGGTCCGAACAGCTTGCTGGTCCGAACGGCTTTGCTGGCGCCAAGCCGTGCAGGAGAAGGGCGCATGACCGATACCCTGGACACCCGGTGCTGTGTTGCCGGCGGCGGCCCCGCCGGTCTCATGACAGGTTTCCTGCTCGCCAGAGCCGGCGTGGACGTCGTCGTTCTGGAGAAGCACAAGGATTTCTTCCGCGATTTCCGCGGTGATACCATCCACCCCTCGACGCTTGAATTGATGAACGAGCTGGGCCGGTTGGAAGCTTTCCTCGAGCTGCCGCACAATAAGGCGGAGACGTTGAGCGCCGTGTTCGGAGAGGACGAGATCCAGGTCGCCGATTTCCGGCACCTGCCGACCCGCTGTAAATTCCTGGCGATCATGCCGCAGTGGGATTTTCTCAACTTTCTGGCGTCCGAGGCGCGCGCCTACCCTAATTTCCGGCTACTGATGGAAGCAGAGGTTGACGACCTCCTGATCGAGGATGGAAAAATTCGTGGCGTTGCGGCCCAAACCCCCTCGAGCCGCCTTGCGATCCGGGCAGACCTCACGATCGGCGCCGACGGCCGCAGCTCCACCGTGCGCGAAAAGGCAGGACTTGTGCCCCGCGACCTCGGCGCTCCCATCGACGTGCTGTGGTTCCGCTTGTCCCGCAAGCCAGAGGATCCTCCGGCCACCATGGGCCGTTTCGCCGCCGGCCATCTGATGGTGCAGATCAATCGCGGCGACTATTGGCAATGTGCGTACGTCATCGCCAAAGGCGGCTTTGATGCGATCAAGGCGGCGGGTCTGGACAGCTTCCGGCAGGCGATCTCGTCGCTTATGCCTGGATTGGCCGGACGGCCGGACGAACTCCAGGACTGGGATCAGATCAAGCTGCTGACCGTGCAGGTCAACCGGCTGGAGAAATGGTGGCGCCCGGGTCTGCTGTGCATCGGCGATGCCGCCCATGCCATGTCGCCGATCGGCGGCGTCGGCGTCAATCTCGCCGTGCAGGACGCGGTTGCCGCCGCCAACGCGCTCGTGCCTCCGCTGCGGGCAGGCCAGCCGCTCGAAGATGCCATG
Source organism: Rhodoligotrophos defluvii (assembly GCF_005281615.1). Lineage (NCBI taxonomy): Bacteria > Pseudomonadati > Pseudomonadota > Alphaproteobacteria > Hyphomicrobiales > Rhodoligotrophaceae > Rhodoligotrophos > Rhodoligotrophos defluvii. The sequence continues at coordinate 568,543 of NZ_SZZM01000003.1, forward strand.
GCCGCGGTTCAGGCACGGCGGATGTGGCCCACGCGGGTCACCCAGCAGCTGCAGCTGGTGATACAGGACCGTCTGCTCAAACCGCTGCTGGCCAGCAAGGAGCTGCCCGCGCCACCGCTGCCTCTACGGATCATGGACCACTGGCCGGTTCTCAGCCGGCTGCCGGCACGACTCATCGGGCTCGGGGTGAGGCCGGAACATGTGCAGACCCCCGATGTCGCAAGATCCGCCCCCGGGCAGCCGGCGCTCGATCTGCAATGACCGCAGTATCAGCCGCCGCCGTTTCGTTGAGCTTGCCTTAACCGCTTCCGGCAAAACACTGCCCGCCTGTCACACAGGGACATTGTGCATTCCCTGCGCCCATGCGATCAGCCCTATGTTCATACCAAATGCCCGATCGAGGCAGGTCCGGATCATGCCATCGAAATTGCTCTCACCCCATGCGGCTGCTGCCGCCTTGCTGTTGGGCATTGCCGTCGCCCTGCCCTCGCTCCGAGCAGCGGCGGACGACCTTCCGAGCTATGCCGATTTCACCGACGGGGTCTTCCTGCCCTACCTCAATGCTGGCGATGGCGACCTCACCCGGCCGCCGCGGCTGGGCCTTTCCCTTGGCGGGCGCATGCTGGCAGCGGTGGTGGATTCGGGCTCGACGGGCATTGTGGTGGCCGCCGCCTACATGCCGGACTGGCAGCAGCTGGAGAGTGTTGGGGAAGGACGGATCACCTATACCAGCTCCGGCCGCGTGATGAGCGGCCAATGGGTCATCACGCCGGTGACCGTCCAGGGCGCCGACGGAAGCAGCGTTGCCACCACACCCATGCCGGTTCTGGTGGTCACGGAGGTGACGTGCCTGGAGCATGCCCGCAATTGCCAGCCGAACGATGACCCGCACGGCATCGCCATGATCGGCATCGGCTTTGCCCGCGAGCATGATGCCCAGGCCCAGGGCACGCCCGACAAGAACCCGCTGTTGCAGGTGGCGGCCCAGGAGGGCCAGAAGCAGCGTCGCGGCTACATCCTGACCCAGCGGGGTGTGCATGTCGGCCTTACCGGCGCCAATACCCGAGGCACTTTCCGTGCCGTCAAGCTTGACCGGCAGCAGACGGTGGACGACTGGTCGCCGATACCTGCCTGCATCTCGATCAACGGCACCATGCCGCCCGCTTGCGGCACCATGCTCGCCGATACCGGCGTGACGGCCATGTTCCTCACCGTGCCGGCAAGCCAGGCCGGTGAAAACGAAGGCACGCTGCCGCCGGGCACCGAGGTCTCGCTGCTGCTCAACTCGGCAGATGGCGCACCGAGCGAGCTCTACAGCTTTACCGCAGATGATGGATCATCACCGCTCGCCCCAAGCTCGATCCATCTCCGCGTCTCGCCCGAACGCACCTTCGTCAACACCAGCCTGCACATTCTGAACGGCTTCGACGTGCTTTATGACGCCGATGGCGGCTATGTGGGCTTTCGCGCCCGAGCCGGCCAATAAGAAAGCCGGCGCAGCAGCTTGCGGTCAGAAGCTCTCGCGGAACCAGCGGCCCACCCGCCGCATGTAGCCGTCATTCCGCGGTCGCCGGGGCTCGACCATGATGCTCTCGTCCGGTCGCAGCGCATAGGCGAGAAGCCCGGAGGCCACCGCGAAATTGGGGCTGCGGATCGCTTCCGGCATGCCGGTCAGCGGCTGTGGGAAGCCAAGCCGGATGTGGCGGTCGAGGATCTGGCTGGCCAGCTCGCGCGCGCCCGTCATCTGGCAGGCACCGCCGGTGAGCACCATGCGCCGGCCGGCCAGCTTGGCGAAACCCGAAGCCTGCAGCCGGTCCTTGATCAGCTCGAACGTCTCCTCGAGCCGCGGCCGCACGATGCCGGTGAGCATGGAGCGCGGGATCTTGTACACCGTATCCGTGCCGCGCTCGCCGACCAGCGGCACCGACAAGAGCTCCCGCTCGTCGAGCGCGCTTGGAATGGACGAGCCATAGAGCGTCTTCATGCGCTCCGCATGGGCGATGGGCGTGGAGAGGCCGCGCGCAATGTCATTGGTGATGTGATGCCCTCCGATCGGGATCACATCGGCAAAGACGAGATTGCCCTCGAAGAACACCGCAACCGACGTTGTCCCGCCACCCATGTCGATGCAGGTGACGCCCATGGCCATCTCGTCTTCCACCAGCACGGAGCGGCCGGCCGCATAAGGCGCGATCACCAGGCCGGCAATGTCGAGATGGCAGCGCTCGATCGCGAGCGACAGGTTGCGCAGCGGGCCCGGCTCGACCGTGACCACGTTGAGATCGACCCCGAGCTTCTCCCCGAACATGCCGCGTGGATCGCGAATGCCGCGCACGTCGTCCAGCGCATATTGCACGGGCGTGGTGTGCAGCACCACCCGGCCCGGCGCCTGGATGCGTTCCCCGGCCACCTGGATTGCCCGCTCCACGTCAGTGGGGCCGACCTCACGGCCGCCGACCCGGGTCTCGCCGGTCACCGCCTCGCAGCGCGGACGTCCCCCCGAGACATTGACATAGACCTGGTCGATGCTGATCCCGGCCATGCGCTCGGCCGCATCCACCACCAGCCGGATCGCGATCTCGGCCTGGTCGATATCGGTGATGGAACCGCAGCGGATGCCCACGGCCGCCTGGTGGCCGACGCCGAGAATGTTGAGGCTCTGCGTCTTTGCGCCGCCGAAGGCGCGGTTGCGCGTGGTCCGCACCTCCGCAATGAGGCAGCATATTTTCGTCGAGCCGACGTCGATCGCGGCGATGATCGGAGAATTGGGCGCGGGACGACGATGATGCTGGTTTTTACGCGCGTGCAACGGAACGACGTTCATGAAGCCGGCGGCTCCCGCCCTACTCAATACGAACACACAGCAGGCCGATGCGGCCCCAACTCATTGGCTTCGGCTGACCTTGACCGGCTTTGCGTTCTTGGACGATTTCAGCTTCTCGGCTGCCTCGTCCGACAGGCGCACCACGACGCGATCATGGAGCCGCATATCGATGTTGACGATATCGCGGGTCATGATCCCGTAGCGGTCGATCAAGGTCTTGAGCAGCACGAGCGCTTCGTCGACCTTGTCCTCCGGCAGATCCACTTTGATCGTGTTCGTCAAGTACAGGACCCACCGGCGGTCGGCGACGCGCACGGCTGCACGCGTCTGCGACATTAGCTCCGGTTGGGCTTCCAGATAGTTAACAAGATCTGCCGCGGCGAGATTGGCGCCCTCGCCGACCACGATCGGCAGATGCCGATAGGCGCGCACGTTGAGGCTCGGCATCGGGATGCCCGACTTGTCGATCACCTTGAACACGCCATCCGACTGCCAGAGCGCGAAGGGATGCCGCTCCGTCAGCTCGATCAGCAGCTTGTTCGGAAACAGGCGCAGCACCGAGGCTTGCGAGATCCAGTCGAGGTTTTCGAGCTTCTGCCGCGCCAGGTTGGCGTCGAAGCCGATCAGCGAACCGCCTTCCTCGACCCCGATCGCGCTCAGCACCTGCTCGCGCGTCTGCTGCTCCAGTCCCACGATGCGCACGTCGTCCGCCGACAGGCCGATCATGGACGCCACCTGGTTGACCAGGCCGCGCAGCGAGCCGCCCCGCTGCTCGAAATGGCCGCCGGCCACCAGCGCATAGCACAGGGCGATCAGCAGAAAGGCCGCCGGCGCGAGGTCGCCGGTGAGCTTCGCCTTGCGCACCGGCCGGCTCTCGCGCCGCTGGCGGGTGACCTTGGTCACCAAGTCGCGCGAGGGCAACTGGACCGGCAAAGGCTCGAACTGAGGCCGCGGCCGCTTCACCGGTGCGGGCTGCGGCGCGACCATGGCCTCCATACGGGTTTTGGGTCGCGCGGGCGGCGGATCGTCATTCGTTACCGCCGCGGCATCGAGGGGCCGCGTGCTGGCCGGCGCCGCAGCTTTGGCCTTGCCCGCTGCAGCCGCGACCGGCGGGGCGGCGCTCGCCATCTCCAGCGCGCGGGCCTTGCCCGCCGCAGCTGCCACGGGCGGCGCGCCCGATGATTTCTGCGCGGGGAGCTTGGTCTGCTCGGAAACTTTGGCAATGGCCGGCAGCTTCTCCTTGGCCGCTGCCCGCCGCAAGGTTCTCACTTGGGCCGGCAGCAGCACAGGGCCGTCGCCACGGGGGTATTCCGCGCTCCGCCTGATCCAGTCTGAGGCGCTCACCTTCCGCATGATGCGTCTTCCACCATCCAGGAGACGAGGGCCTCGAAGCTCATGCCGTCGTGGGCTGCCAGCTCCGGCACGAGCGAGGTGCCGGTCATGCCGGGCTGGGTGTTGACCTCCAGCAGGATCAGCTCGCCCGTGCCGCCGGGCGTGTCGTCATAGCGCAAATCCGCACGGCTCACCCCCCGGCAGCCAAGCGCCTGATGCGCCGCCAGCGAGATCTCCTGCACGCGCCTGTAGAGATCGGCGGGAATCTGCGCCGGCAGAATGTGGCGCGAGCCGCCGGGTGCATATTTGGCCTTGTAGTCATAAAAGATGCCCGCCTCGGCGACGATGTCGATCACGCCCAGGGGCGTGTTGCCGCGCACCGCGCAGGTCAGCTCCCGCCCGGCGATGTAGCGCTCCACCATGACCTGATCGGCACCGAAAGCCGGATCGGTCAGAATGTCCTGTGGCGGGCCATTCGCGCCCTTGGGCACGATATGGACGCCGACGCTCGACCCCTCCGCTTCCGGCTTCATCACATAGGGCGGCGCCATCAGATGCGCGCGTGCGGCTTCCTCCAACGGCGCGAGCACGCTTTCCGCCACCGGCAGGCCTGCTGCGGCGAACACCGTCTTGGCCTTCGCCTTGTGCATGGCGAGCGCGGATGCCAGCACCCCGGAATGGGTGTAGGGCAGCTCGAGCGTCTCGAGGATGCCCTGGACGCAGCCATCCTCGCCCCACTTGCCGTGCAGGGCATTGAAGGCGACCTCCGGCTTCACCGCCTCGAGCTGCCGGACGACGTCGCGCGTCACATCGATCGCGGTCACGCGGTAGCCGGCCCGTTCGAGTGCCGCGGCGCAAGCTCTGCCGGAGTTGAGGCTGACCTCGCGCTCGGCCGACCAGCCCCCCATCAGGACCGCCACATGGGCCTTCGCCGCCATGATCAGCCGATCTCCTGCACCGCCGGCGCGGCAACGCCGATGCGCTTGATCTCCCACTCGAGGGTCACGCCGGACGTCTCGAGCACCCGCCGCCGTCCCTCCTCGCCCAGCGCTTCGATGTCCGCCGCGGTTGCGCTACCCTCATTGATCAGGAAATTGCAGTGCAGCTCCGACACCCGCGCCCCGCCGATGGCGAAGCCGCGCATGCCGGCCTTGTCCATGAGCTGCCAGGCCTTCTGCCCCGGCGGGTTCTTGAAGGTCGAGCCGCCGGTGCGGCTCTTCACCGGCTGGGTGCGCTCGCGCGCTTCCGTGATGGCATCCATGTCTGCGGCGATCTGTGCGGGATCGCCGGGCTCGCCCTGCAGCAGCGCCTGGGTGAAGACGAGATCCTCCGGCGCCCCGCAATGGCGGTAGCTCATCTGCATGTCCGCGACCGTCAGCGTCACGATACGCCCACCCCGATCCACTGCCCTGGCTTCCACGAGCACGTCCTTGGTCTCGCGGCCATAGGCGCCCCCATTCATCCGCAGCGCGCCGCCTATGGTGCCCGGGATCCCCCTAAAAAAGGTTAACGAGCCGATACCATGCTCCAGCGCCGCCCGGGCGACCCGCACGTCGGGCACCGCCGTGCCGACCCTCAGCCGATAGCCCTCTTCCACCACGATATCCGAGAATCCGCGGCCGAGCCGGATCACCACGCCCGGCACGCCGCCGTCGCGCACCAGCAGGTTGGAGCCGACCCCGATCGGCATCACCGGGACATCGGCTGGCAACTGGCGGAGGAAATCCGCCAGGTCCTGCTCGTCGGCAGGCGTGAACAGCACCTCCGCCGGTCCCCCCACCCGAAACCATGTCAGGTCCGCAAGCGGTGCATTGGGCGAAAGCCGGCCCCGAACGGGCGGCAGCCGCTTGAGCAAAGCCTCTCCATCGATCATCGCCATCACCCCAGTCGCTCAAGCTCGCCCGGAAGCGCGTAGGCCCACTGGCTGATCGTGCCGGCGCCCAGGCACACCACGATATCCCCCGGCTCCACGATGCTGCCGACCAGCGGCGCAAGCTCGCCTTGCCCGTCGATTTTCATCACGCTGCGATGGCCGCGCGCCCGCATCGCCTCCAGGAGCGCATCATGGGTGATGCCGTCGATCGGCGTCTCGCCCGCCGAATAGACCGGCGCCAGGATCACCGTGTGCGCATCGTTGAAGCAGGTGGAAAAGTCGTCGAACAGATCACGCAGCCTGGTGTAGCGGTGCGGCTGCATCACGGCCACCACCCGCCGCTCGGTCACCCGCCGCGCCGCCTTCAATACCGCTGCGATCTCCACCGGGTGATGGCCGTAGTCGTCGTAGATGGTGACCCCGTTCCAGGCGCCCGTACGGGTGAACCGGCGCTTGACGCCGGTGAAATTGGCAAGCCCTGCCCGGATCTGCTCGTCCGACATCCCGAGCTCGCGGGCAACCGCCACCGCTGCCGTGGCATTCAGCGCGTTGTGCTCGCCCGGCATGGACAGCGCGAGGTCCTCGATGGTGTGACGCGCTCCGGTCCGCCTGTCCAGCAAGCGCACGGTGAATCGGTTTGTGCCGCCCGCGAAGCTGCTCTCCGTCATGCGCACATCCGCCTGCGGGCTCCGGCCATAGGTGATCACCCGCCGGTCCGTGACCTGGCCGATGAGCTGCTGCACCACCGGATGGTCGATGCACATGACCGCGAACCCGTAGAACGGAATGTTCTGCACGAAGGAAAGAAAGCCCGCCTTGACCGCATCGAAGCTGCCGTAGTGATCGAGATGTTCGGGATCGATATTGGTGACGATCACCACATCCGCCGGCAGCTTCACGAACGTGCCGTCGGATTCGTCCGATTCCACCACCATCCAGTCGCCCTTGCCCAGCCGCGCATTCGTGCCATAGGCGTTGATGATGCCGCCATTCACCACCGTGGGGTCCATGCCGCCCGCATCGAGGAGCGCGGCGACCAGCGACGTGGTGGTCGTCTTGCCATGGGTGCCGCCCACCGCGACGCAGGTACGGAACCGCATCAGCTCCGCCAGCATTTCAGCCCGCCGCACGATGGGCAGGAAGCGCTCGCGCGCCGCGACCACCTCCGGATTGTCCGGCTTCACCGCAGACGATATGACCACCACCTGCGCATCGCCCAGATTGACCGCGTCATGCCCGATGTTGATCGGAATGCCGAGCCCACGCAGCCGCTCCACGTTGGCATTGGCCGACAGGTCCGAGCCCTGCACCGAATAGCCGAGCGTCGCCATCACCTCGGCGATGCCGCTCATGCCGATGCCGCCAATGCCGACGAAGTGAATGGGGCCGATGTCGCGCGGTATCTTCATGAAATCTCCTTATGACCTGGCCCGTTGACGATGGCGCGCGCGCCCTCCTGCAGAGTCTGGGATGAGCTTGCGCGAGATGCGGCCCCGCCCGGCAGATTTTCCACCAGGTCGGCCAGCCGCTCCGCCGCATCGGGACGGCCGAAGCTGGCTGCCCCCCTGGCGGCGCGGGCAAGCCCCGCATCGTCATAGCGCAGAGTGAGGATAAGGCTGGTTAATCGCTCGGCCGTGAAGCCGGATTGCTCGATGACCCAGCCGCCGCCGGCTGCCGCGAACTGCTTGGCGTTGCTCATCTGGTCGCCCTCCAGCGATTGGGCAAGCGGCACCAGGATCGCCGGCCGGCCGATCACGCCGAGCTCGCTGACGGTCGATGCGCCAGCCCGGGCCACCACCAGGTGGGCATTGGCCATGCGCTCCGCCATGTCGGTGAAGAACGGCTTCACCTCGGCGGCAATGCCTGCCTCCCTGTATTGCTGCTCGACCCTCTCCACATCCTCCGGCCGCGCCTGCTGCACCACCGTCAAGGCCCGCCGGGTGGCAGCCGGCAGAGCGGCGAGCGCGGGCGGCACAATGTCGGAGAAGATCCGCGCGCCTTGGCTGCCGCCGAACACCAGGAGCCGAAACGGCTCGTCGGCGGTGGGCGGCGTGTAAGGGGTGTTGCTCGCGGCATAAACCGCCGCGCGCACCGGGTTGCCGATGAGCGCGAGCTTGGAACGCGCCTTGGGCGGCACCAGCGAAACCTCCGGAAAGGCCGTGGCGATCAGGCGCGCATAAGGGGCGATCACCCGGTTGGCCTTGCCCATCACCGCATTCTGCTCGTGCAGCAGCACCGGCAGCCGCAGGGAGAGCGCGGCGGCCATGGGCGGCAGCGAGGGATAGCCGCCGAAGCCCACCACCGCCACAGGGTTGATCGCCGCAAGGCTCCTGCGCGCCTTGGCGAGCCCGCGCCCGAGCGTGAGCAGCTGGCCGGGCACCGACAGAGGCTTGGAGGTGACGATGGTGGCCGACGGGATCACATGCACCATCAGCGCCGGGAACCGGCTGCTGTGGTCGAGGCCCCGCCGATCAGTGAGCAGATGCACCGCATAGCCGCGCGCATTGAGCACCTCGGCCAGGGCTTGCGCGGGAAACAGGTGCCCGCCGGTCCCGCCGGCCGCCAGGGCCACCGCCGGCCTGGCCGTCCATTCCGATTGCGGGCGCGCCATCATCGTCCCATCGCGGCCAATCCCACCGCAACATTGCCCTGGTTCGGCATGTGCCCCATGGGTGTGCGCCGCGCCAGCGCCACCATGAGCCCCATCCCCAGCGCCATGGCCACAAGCGACGAGCCCCCATAGGAGACGAGCGGCAGGGTCATGCCCTTGGCCGGCAGCAGTGAGACATTCACCCCCATATTGATGAAGGCCTGGAAGCCGAACACCGAGACGAGCCCGGCGATGGCCAGGGCGCAGAACGGGTCCTGCGCATTGAGGCTGTGGCGCAGGCCGCGGATCACCACGAAGGCGAACAGCAAGAGGATGCCGAGGCAGATGATGAAGCCGAATTCCTCGCCAGCGACCGAGAAGACGAAATCGCTATGCGCATCCGGGATCACTGCCTTGACCGTGCCGCTGCCCGGGCCGACCCCGTAGAGCCCGCCATGGGCAAAGGCGTCGATCGCCCGATCCACCTGGAAGGTGTCGCCCGCATCCCGGTTCATGAACCGGTCGATGCGCGAGGCGAAGTGGTCGCCCGTGGCATAGGCGACGCCGCCGGCCACCACGCCGAGGCAGCCCAGTCCGACGATCCAGAACCAGGAGATGCCGGTGAGGAACAGCATCACGCCCCACACCGCGGCGATGAGGATCGTCTGGCCATAGTCTGGCTGCAGCACCAGAAGGCCGGCCACCGCCATCAGCATCACCAGAGCGATCAGATAGCCCCAGATGGTACGGTTGCGCGCACTCTCCGCCAGGAACCAGGCGGCGAGCACCACGAAGGCCGGCTTCACGAATTCCGAAGGCTGCACCGAGAAGCGGCCGAGCTCAAGCCAGCGGCGCGCGCCCTTCACCTCGGGCCCGATCGCCAGGGTCAGCGCCATCATCAGCAGCCCCACCATGAACAGGGCGAGACAGATGCGCCGCGCGAGCTGGGGCGTGGCGAATGACGCGCCGATCAGGGTGATCACCGCCGGCACGAGAAAAAAGAGGTGCCTGCGGAAGAAGTAGAAGGCGTCCACGTTGAGGCGCTCGGCCACGGGCGGGCTTGCCGCCATGGACAACAGCGCGCCGATCACCATCAGCATCAGCAGCGCCGTGAGCAACAGGCGGTCGACCGTGAACCACCAGTTGGCGACCAGCCCGCGATCGGCCCGACTGATCAGGCTCATGCCGCAACCCCCTTGGCCATGACCACACCATCGAGTGCCCGCACGGCAGCGCAGAACGCGTCGCCGCGAAGCTCGAAATTCCGAAACTGATCGAACGAGGCGCAGGCGGGCGAGAGCAGCACCACCGGTTCGTGCCGTCGTTCCGCCACCGCGTCGCGCGCCGCGGACGCAACCGCCCTGTCCAGCGTGCCGCAGATCACCGCGTCCACCTTCCCCGCCAGCGTGGCCGCGAATTCCTCCGCAGCCTCGCCGATCAGATAAGCCCGCACGATGCGCGAGAAATAGGGCCTGAGGCTCGTGATGCCTCCGGATTTCGCCCGGCCGCCGGCAATCCAGTAAATGTCGTGGAACGAGGCCAAGGCCTTGGCGGTCGCATCCGCATTGGTGCCCTTGGAGTCGTTGACGAAGCGCACATCGCCGATGCGGGCGATTTCCTGCATGCGGTGGGCGAGGCCGGCAAAGCTCGCAAAACCCGCGGCGATCTCCTCGGTGGTCAGGCCCACAGCCCGCATCGCTCCATAGGCGGCCGCCGCGTTCTCCCAATTGTGGCTGCCGCGCAGAGAATTGAGGCCGTTCAGGTTTATCTCCGCCACCGTGCGCGCGGCCACCCGCTCGGCGAGCACGCCGTCCACCACCGAGATGCCGTCCTCGATGGGGCGGCCGATGGTCACCCGCCGCAGCGTTGCCGGCGCGCGGCTCAAACGCTCCGCAATGGCGCTTGTATGCTCGTCGTCGACGCAGATCACCGCCGCGTCATCGGCGGTCTGATTGGCGAAGATCCGCGCCTTCACCTCAGCGTAATGCGCCATCGTGCCGTGCCGGTCGAGATGGTCCGGCGTGATGTTCAGCAATATGGCCGCACTCGCATGCAGGCTCGGGGCGAGATCGATCTGGTAGGACGAGAGCTCCAGAACATAATGCCTTCCGTCGGCAAGCGGAGCCAGATCGAGCACCGCCGTGCCGATATTGCCGCCCACCTGCACATCCCGTCCGGCTTCCTTGAGCAGATGCCCGCACAGGGCGGTGGTCGTCGATTTGCCGTTCGTGCCGGTGATCGCCACCACCGGTGACCGGGTGCCGAGCGCCGCCCGCTCCCGAAAGAAGATCTCGATGTCGCCGATCACCTCGACCCCTGCGGCTTGCGCCTTCCGCACGGTCCAGTGCGGCTCGGGATGGGTGAGCGGCACACCCGGGCTTAAAACCAGCGCATGGAAGCGGGTGAAGTCCTCCGCGGCAAGGTCGATGACCGGTGCGCCCTCGATCTCCACTGCCGAGCGGATCGCTTCCCCGTCATCCCAGGCTGAAACCCTGGCCCCGCCGGCCAACAGCGAACGCACCACCGCCCGGCCGCTGCCCCCCAGACCGAACACCGCGACCGCCTTGTCGGCAAAAGTTCTCGCGGGGATCATCGTCGTCACCTCAGCTTGAGGGTCGCGAGCCCGATCAGGGCCAGCAGCACCGAGATGATCCAGAAGCGGATGACGATGGTCGGCTCCTTCCAGCCCTTCTGCTCGAAATGATGGTGCAGCGGCGCCATCGCGAAGACGCGCTTGCCCGTCAGCTTGAATGATACCACCTGCACCACCACCGACACCGTCTCCAAGACGAACAGGCCGCCGATGATGGCCAGCACGATCTCGTGCTTGGCCGCCACGGCGATCGCGCCCAGAGCCCCGCCCAGCGACAGGGAGCCGGTGTCGCCCATGAAAATCATGGCGGGTGGCGCGTTGAACCAGAGGAAGCCGAGGCCGGCGCCGAGAATGGCCCCGCATAGCACCGCCAGCTCGCCGGTGCCGCGCACGAAATGAATCTGCAGGTAATCGGCAAAGACCGCGTTGCCGACGAGATAGGCGATCAGTCCGAAGCTGGCCGCCGCCACCATCACCGGCACGATGGCGAGTCCGTCGAGCCCATCGGTGAGGTTCACCGCGTTGCCGCAGCCGACGATGACGAAGATGCCGAGGGGAATGAAGAACCAGCCAAGATGCGCCACCACGTCCTTGAAGAACGGGAACGTCAACGAGCTCGACAGCGGCGCCTCGCCCACCCTGATGATGGCATAGGTCGCGGCGGCCGCGATCATGCATTCGAGCAGCAGCCGGAACCGCCCGGAAAAGCCCTTGGCCGAGATCTTCGTCACCTTGAGATAATCGTCATAGAGGCCGATCGCGCCGAACCCCAGGGTCACCAGCAGCACGATCCACACATAGGCATTGCTGAGATCGCCCCACAGCAGTGTTGCCACAAGGATGCCGGACAGGATCATCAGCCCGCCCATGGTTGGTGTGCCCTGCTTTTCGATGATATGCCGCTGCGGCCCGTCTTCCCGGATCGGCTGCCCCTTGCCCTGCTTCACGCGCAACAGCGAGATCAGGCTCGGCCCGAACAGGAACACGAAGGCGAGCGCGGTCATGATCGCCCCGCCCGTACGAAAGGTGATGTAACGGAATACGTTAAGGCCAGGAAACGGTCCCCCGAGCTCCGCCAGAAAGTAATACAGCATCTCTGTTCCCCACAGGCCCGGCTGGCGTGACCGTCAGTCGGTCCGTATCGCTCGTGCCCGCGCGCCGCTATCAGGCGGCATTGGCCTCGATTTCAGCAAAGTTCCGGCGGAGGGCGTCGATCAGCAGGCCCATGCGGCTGCCGAGCGAGCCCTTTACCATAATCACGTCCCCGGCGCGTATGCCGTCGAGCAGCGGGTCGGCCAGATCCTGCGAGGATGTTGCATAGTATCCCCGCTGGTCGTGGCGCAGGGCATCCCACAGCGACTTCATGTCCGGCCCGCAGGCATAGACCACATCCACCCCTGCCGCATCGATCGCCCCTGCGAGGTCGCCATGGAACCGACGCGACTCCGGGCCAAGCTCCAGCATGTCGCCCATGACGGCGATCCGCCGCCCCCCGGGGCCGGGCGTCGAATGGCCGAGCAGGGCGAGAGCGGCGCGCATGGACACCGGATTGGCATTATAGCTCTCGTCGATCACCGTGATGTCGCCGTCGCGCGTCCGCAGCTTGAACCGCGCGCCACGCCCCTTGGGCGGCTCGAGCTCGCGCAGCTTCAGGGCGCCCAGGGCAAGATCGCCGCCAGCGCATTTGATGGCCGCCAGCACCGCCAGGCTGTTCACGGCGATGTGCCGGCCGGGCGCGCCCACCCGATAGGTCACGTCCTGGCCCAGGATTCGAGCCTGCACGATTGTGCAGATCTCCTTGACGCCCGCCTGCCTCAGCCGGGCATCCGCCGCCTCGTGCTCGCCAAAGGTGACGATCCGCTTGACCCCTGCGGCCTTCGCAGCGGCCTCGAGGCGCTCGAACTGCCCGATATCGCGGTTGAGGATGGCAACGCCCTTGGGCTCGAGCCCGGTAAAGATCTCGGCCTTGGCGTCGGCGATCGCCTCGATCGATCCGAGCGGGCCGAGATGCACCGGCGCAATGGTGGTGATGATCGCGATGTGCGGGCGCACCATGGCCACCAGCGGCGTAATCTCGCCCGCATGGTTCATGCCGATCTCGAACACCGCGAACCGTGCCGTCGACGACAGACGGGCAAGCGACAGCGGCACGCCCCAGTGGTTGTTGTAGGATGCAGCCGAGGCATGCGTCTCGCCCGACGCGCTGAGGCACAGGCGCAAGGCTTCCTTGGTGCCGGTCTTGCCGACGCTGCCGGTCACCGCGACAATCTGTGCCTGGGATCGCGCCCGTGCCGCAATCCCCAGGCGCTCCAGCGCCTTCAGCGGGTCGTCGACCACCAGCAAGCCGCCGCCGGCGGCCATTTCCGGCGTCTGACGCGACACGACGGCAAGCCCCGCCCCCGCCTTGTGCGCTGCGGACACGAAATCGTGCCCGTCATGGGTGTCGCCACGAATGGCCACGAAAATCTCGCCCGGCCTGACCGTGCGGCTGTCGATCGAGACCCCGGTGAAGGCGTGGGGCGGTGAGCCGATGATCTCCCCGCCAGCAGCCTTGACGACCTCGCGCAAAGTCCAGAGTGCCTCAGCCATTCGCAGTCTCGCTTCTGTCGTGGATTCTGGCCGCCGCCCGGATCTCCTCCTGATCGCTGAACGGCAGTATGCGGCCGGCAATCTCCTGGCCGGTCTCGTGGCCCTTGCCGGCCACCACCAGGATATCGCCCGGCGCGAGCATGGAAAGCCCCAGGCGGATGGCATGGGCGCGATCGCCGCCGTCGATGCCGCCGGGGCAGCCGGCCAGCACCTGGGCGCGGATCGCGGCAGGGTCTTCCGAGCGCGGATTGTCGTCCGTGACGATCGCGACATCCGCAAGCCGTGCGACGGCGGCCCCCATCTGCGGCCGCTTGCCGGGATCGCGGTCGCCGCCGGCCCCGAACACCACGATGACCCGGCCGCTCGCATAGGGCCGCAGCGCGGTAATGGCGTTCTCCAGCGCGTCTGGCGTATGGGCGAAATCGACGAACACCTGCGCCCCGTTGAAGGAGGTCACGCGTTCCAGCCGGCCGCTCGCCCCTTTGAGGCCAGAAAGCGCTGCGACGGCCTGCGCGACGGGAGCGCCGGTAGCTATGGCGAGGGCAAGAGCAACCAGGGCGTTGGAGGCCTGGAAGTCCCCCACCAGCGGCAGATCGACGTCGAACCGCTCGCCGTCGACCGCGATGCGCAGCAATTGCCCGGTCGCGTTGCGCTGCTGCTCGATGAGGCGGATGCGCTCGCCTCGATGCCCCACCGTGATCACGTCGAGCCCCCGTCTGCGGGCTGTGCGGATCACCCGTTCCGCCTCGGCGAAGTCGGCATTGATCACCGCGGCAGCACCCGCCGGCAGCACTTCGCCGAACAGGCGCAGCTTCGCGGAAAAGTAGTCCTCGAAGTCCGGATGATAGTCCAGGTGATCACGGCTGATATTGGTGAAGGCACCGGCGCTCACCTGGAGGCCATCCAGCCGGTGCTGCGCAAGTCCGTGGCTCGATGCCTCGATGGCCGCATGGCTCACCCCGTCATGGGCGAGCTCGGCCATCACCGCCTGCAACTCCACCGGGTCCGGCGTCGTGTGCTGCAGCTTGCGCTGGCCTTTGGGCGAGACGATGCCCACCGTCCCGATGCTGGCCGCCCCGTGGCCGAGCGCCGTCCAGATCTGCCGCGTGAAGGCCGCAACCGAGGTCTTGCCGTTGGTGCCGGTGACCGCGGCCACCGTTGCGGGCTGCGCGCCGTAGAAGCGCGCGGCGGCGCGGGCCAGGGCAGCGCGCGGATTTGCCACCCGGATCACCGGCAGCGGACCGGCATCCACCGCCGTCGCCTCGTCCGTCAGCACCGCAATCGCACCCTGGCCTATGGCCTTGGGAATGAATGCGGCGCCGTCGGCCTTCACGCCTTTCAGCGCGGCGAATAGATAGCCGGGCGCCACCGCCCGGCTATCCGCCGTCAAGCCCTTCACGTCGAGCGCGGCATGGGCCGCCTCGAGCCTTGCATCCGAACCGATGATTGCATCCAGCCGCATGTGCTGTCTCGCAGCCCCGATCATTCGACCGCCGTACCGGCTATGGTCATGTTGGCGTCCTTGCCCTCGAATTTCGGCGTCACGCCCAAGAGGGGCGCAATCCGCTCGATGATCTTGCCGCCCGTCGGCACGGCATTCCAGCCAGATGTCCTAAAACCATATGTCTCTTTCAAGGCTTGCGGCTCATCCAGCAGCACGAACACCAGATAGCGTGGCTTTTCCATGGGAAAGCCGGCGATGAAATTGGTGACGTTCTTTCCCTTGCTGTAGCGGCCGTTCAACACCTTTTCCGCCGACCCGGTCTTGCCGCCAATCCGGTATCCCTCGACATTGGCCTTCTTGGCGCTGCCAATCAGCGCGTTCTGCCGCAGCAGCCAGCGCATCTTATCGGAGGTTTCCGGCTTGATCACTTGCGGCGCACTGTCCTCCATCAGGGTCGGGTCCTTCCTGAGGAATGTCGGCTGGACCAGCCTGCCGCCGTTCATGAAGGCCGCGACCGCCGACAGGAGCCGCAGGGGCGCCACCGACATCCCATGGCCGAAGGAAATGGTCGCCGTCGAGATCTTGCCCCAGCGGGTCGGCACCAGCGGCGAGGCGGATTCAGGGATCTCCGTCTGCAGCCGGTCGAAGAAACCGAGCTTGCGCAGGAATGCCTGATGGCGCTCGATTCCTTGGTCGAGCGCCATGCGTGCCGTGCCGATATTCGAGGAATAGGTGAACACCTCCGGCAGGCTCAGAACGCGGTTCTCGCCGCGGAAGTCGCCGATGCGCGAGCGGCCGATGACCAGCGAGCCGCGCGCATCCCAGCGCGACTGCATGCTGATGCCGTTGTCCAACGCCATGGCGAAGGTCACCGTCTTGAAGGTCGACCCCATCTCGTAGACTGCCGTGGTCAGGCGGTTCATGTGGTTCTTGTCCAGGGCCTCGCGCGGGTCGTTCGGGTTGAAGTCGGGCAGCGAAGCCATGGCGATGATCTCGCCGGTATTGACGTCCATCACCACGCCGGCCGCCGCCAGCGCCATGAACTTCTCCATGGCCTTCTGCAGCTCCTCCGTCATGGCATACTGGACGCGCAGATCGAGCGAGAGCGCCACCGGCCCCGTTTTGGCTTCCAGCGGATCGGCCAGCGCCGCCACCAGGATCTGGCCCTGGCCGTCCAGATAGCGCTCGATGCCCGCAATGCCGCGATTGTCGATGTCGACGAACCCGAGCACGTGGCTGGCGAGGCGCCCATTGGGATAGAGCCGCTGCCGTTCCCAGCGGAAGCCGACGCCGGGAATGCCGAGATTGTGGATGATCGCCTGCTCCTCCGGGCTGATCTGCCGGGCGAGCCACACGAAGGCCCGTTTGTGGTCGGACAGGCGGCGACGGACCTCGGCGGGATCGAGCCGCGGCAGGTTGGCGGTGAGCTGTTCCACCGCTTCGTCGATGTCGATGATCTTGCGCGGATCGGCGAACAGCGAGGCGACCTGAATATCCGTGGCGAGCAGCTCCCCATTGCGGTCGACGATCTCCGGTCGCGGAATCTTGTCGTCTGCCTGGCGCCCCACCTCCACAGGCCGTGGCATGCCGATCGTAAGCTGGCCCAAGCGCACCGCCACCGCCGAGAAGGCGATGAGAAAGAAGATGATCACGAGGCGCGCCCGCTTGTGCCCTCTGAGCTGTACGCCGAAGGCTGCTTCGGCCAGCTTGCGGGCGGCGAGCGCTTGAATGGTTTCGTGCGCGTTGGGGCTCGTACCCGTCATTCCAGTCCCTCGAGCAGATTGGCAATGGGATCACCGTCCTGATCCGGCTTGCGGAAGCGGTCGAACTCCGGAATAGCCCTTGTGATGTCCCGTGCGGGAATGATCTGTTCCGGCTTGAGGGGCGCCAGGGTGAGATGCTTGCGCGCCAGCTCCTCGATGCGCTGCGGCCGGGTCAAACTCGCCCATTCGGCCCGGAGCAGCCTGATCGCCTCATACTCGCCGGTCATCTGCCGCTTGAGCGCGGCAATCTCGTCTTCGGCGACCCGCGCCTGATACTCGAGCTGATAGAGCCAGAACGCCACGCCCATGAGGCAGGCCACCAATATGCCGTTGATGATCCTCAGCATGGCAATGGCTCCAGCGCGACGGCCGGCACGCCCATCTCCGCGAGGTCCACGGGCAAGGCGGGCGCCTGCGTGCGCCGGCCGGCCCGCAGCTTGGCGGAGCGGGCACGCGGATTCGCGGCAATCTCCGCCTCGCCAGCCGTGGTTGCGCCACGGCCGATGGCAGCGAAGCTCGGCTCGGCCCGCCCGGTTTCCGGCAGATGGCGCGATGCACGTGGGGTCTGCCCCGTCCGCGTCGCAAAGAAGCGCTTCACGATACGGTCTTCCAGCGAATGGAACGACACGACCGCCAGGCGGCCGCCGGGCTTGAGCAGCCGTTCGGCGGCGCCAAGCCCGCGCGCCAGCTCGCCGAGCTCGTCATTCACGAGAATGCGCAAGGCCTGGAAGGTGCGGGTTGCCGGATGGATCCGGTCTTGCGGGCGCCGGCCGCCCACGGCTCCCTCCACGATGTCCGCCAGCTGCAGCGTCCGCACGATCGGCGCCTCGGCACGCGCTTTGACGATGGCGCGGGCGATCGCACGCGATTTCCGCTCCTCACCCAGATAAAAAACGATGTCGGCCAGCTGCCGCTCGGAACATGCCGCGACCACGTCCGCGGCGGACGGGCCATCGCGCCCCATGCGCATGTCCAGCGGCCCGTCGGCCAGGAAGGAAAAGCCGCGCTCCGGCCGGTCAAGCTGCATGGATGACACCCCAACGTCGAGCGCGACACCGTCCATCTGGTCTGCCCCGGCGCTTTTCGCCAGCGCCTCCATCTCGCTGAACCGGCCAGGGACCAGCTTGAGCCTGTCCGGATACTGCGTAACGAGAGCCTCGCCTTCGCGGATCGCGTGTATGTCCCGATCTATGGCGAGCACCCGGGTGTCCGGCGCCGCATTCAGAATGGCGCGGCTGTACCCCCCCGCGCCGAAGGTGCCATCGAGGAAGATCTCCCCGGGCCCAGGGGCCAGGACAGCCAGCACCTCGGCCAGCAACACCGGCACATGACCGCCTGATTTCCCCGCGTTCGTGAAGGCAGACATGAAAGAACTCGACGACAGACCTCGGACCGCGACCCGGCTCAGGCAGATCCCAATCAGCAATTAACCGGCGGTTAGCACTCTGCGCCGAACAGGCTTAACAATCGGTTGCGACGGCGAGCTTGCGCGGGTTTCTGTTGCGGACGAGCCAGCCGGTGGGGCGACCGGATTCCCTGCCCCGCCAGCCGTCGCCGACCCGCCTTACTCGTCCACGTCCTTGCAGGTGCCGAAGCCGTTCAGCACCGTATGGTCGGAAGCGGCCGAAAAGGTCATCGTGTCGTCCTGCCGGTCGGCCAGGAGCATCCAGGTGACCGCGCCATCGGTTCCCTGCGCTGCAAGATCGTGGTCGGTCTGGCTGTAGAGCTGGATCGGCGTGATATGCGGCAGCCCGTCCTTGTTGACGCCGGCGAGAATGCGGCGCTCCGGATCCGCCAGCATCTTGGCCGGCAGGGGGATCTCGCCGAAGCTCTGCGAGTCCTGGCAGCCGTCCTTGCTGCAGACCGTCACCTTGTCGACGGTGCAGTGGAGCGCTTTCAGCGCGTCCATCATCTCCTGCGGCGGCTCTTGGCCGGTCGCCGCCGCCGGTTGGGTCGGCTGCGGTGCACTTGGCGTGGCGGTGGTTGTCGTCTGGGCGAGAGCCGGTGCGAGAAAAGCTGCCGAAAGCAGCCCGGCCGCCAAAATCACTCTGATCATGGATCATATCCCCCTGAAACCATCTCGAGCCACATTGCCCGCACATGGTCTATGGATGAAACTCAGAACCCGGACGCACCCGGGGCAAAGCACTGCTAGCGCGGATAGTAGTAGGGCGGCGGTGGCGCATAGACCGGCCCGCAAGGCGGATAGGGATAATAGCCGCAAGCGGGCCCGTAATAGACCTTCGGACGCTTGTAGTAATAAGGCCTCGAGGCCGAAGCCACGGCGCCGCCGATCACCGCGCCGGCCACCAGGCCGCCCACGAACGCGCCGGCCTTGTGAGCTTGCGCCGGCGCTGGCGCCAGGCTGCTCGCTATGATGGCCATCCCCAGGACGGCTGCCACTGTCGATTTTGGTAATCTCATCCGTTCCCTCCAAGCTCAAGTCACACGACCAGCAAAACCTGCCACAGAAAATGAGTCGATTGTGTAAATAGCAGTACAGGAACCTGGCATGATCTGCGATTGAGCCTCGCGGACGGGGTAAATTATTCCCTCCCAATCCCAGGATCGCCACCGCACGCCCTATTCAACCGCGAGGGTTGCGGGAATCCGGGGAAGGTCTTAAATCATCGGGAATTGCAAGCCCCGCCGCCTCCAGCGGCGTTGAGGAAAGGCCGAGGGATGCCGATCAAGATCCCCAATGATTTGCCCGCCCGCACGACCCTCGAGAACGAGGGCGTCATGGTGATGACCGAGGACGACGCCATCCGCCAGGATGTGCGTCCGCTGCGCATCGCGCTCTTGAACCTCATGCCCAACAAGGAGCGGACCGAGACGCAGTTTGCCCGGCTCGTGGGCGCCACGCCCCTGCAGGTCGAGCTGTCGCTGATGTCGCTTTCGAGCCACACGCCCAAGAACACGCCGACCGAGCACATGCTCACCTTCTACCGCCCGTGGGAGGCGCTCCGGGAAGAGAAGTTCGACGGCTTCATCATCACCGGCGCGCCGGTCGAGCTGCTTGATTTCGAGAGCGTCACCTATTGGCGCGAGCTCACCCGCATCTTCGAGTGGACGCAGACCAATGTGCACTCGATGTTCGCGATCTGCTGGGGTGCGCAGGCAGCCCTGTGGCATTTCCACCGCGTGCCCAAATACGAGCTCAAGGAGAAGGCATTCGGGGTATTCCGGCACAAGAACCTGAAGCCGTCCTCGCCCTATCTGCGCGGCTTCTCTGACGACTTCGCCGTGCCGGTCTCCCGCTGGACCGAGAACCGCCGCGAGGACCTGCCCAAAAATGCCGGTATCGAGGTGCTGATGGAGTCGGACGAGACGGGTCTCTGCCTGGTGCACGACGGGCCGCGCCGCGCGCTCTATATGTTCAACCACCTGGAATATGATAGCCGCAGCCTGGGCGATGAGTATTGGCGCGACCGCAACGCCGGCAAGCCGATCAACCTGCCGCGCAACTACTATCCCGGCGACGACCCGACCGCGGTGCCGGAAAACCGCTGGCGCAGCCACGCGCATCTGCTGTTCGGCAACTGGATCAACGAGGTCTACCAGACCACGCCCTTCAACGTCGAAGAAATCGGCCGGACAAACAGCGCCCCAGCTGGCGAACCCGTGCGGCGCGCCTCCTGAGGGCGCCCGCTCCTCCCACAGGAGCATGACTTATGCTGCGCCTGATGCTCCTGCGCCACGCCAAATCCAGCTGGGCGGATGCCGACCTTTCCGACAGCGAGCGTCCGCTGAATGGTCGCGGCCGCAAGGCGGCCCCGGCCATGGGCCTTTACATGGCCGACAAGGATCTCGTTCCCGAACTGATCCTCTGCTCGCCCGCGGTGCGTGCAAGGACGACCCTGGCCCTTGCAGCCCGGGCATTTCCCCGCGAGATCGAGACGCGCTTCATCGACGATCTCTATGACTTCGGGGACGGCGACGCGATAATCGATGTGGTCAAGGCGGTGATCGGCGCGCCCTCGCCTCTCCTGGTCGTCGGCCACAATCCCAGCTTGGCCGGCGCCGCCCTCAGCCTCGGGCGGCCCAACCTCAGCCCGGTCCGCAGCCGGGTGGCCGCGAAATATCCGACGGCCGCCCTCCTCGTGCTCGACTTCGCCATCGGCACCTGGGCCGCGCTCGCGCCCGGCACCGGCGAGATGGTGAGCTTCACGACCCCGCGGGATCTTGGGGTATAAGCCGTGGCACGTTCCACCCTGGGCAAGCTGACCGACCGAGGCCTCATCGCGCTGAGCGAGCTCGCCGATTACGCGAGTGCCTTTGGCAACCCTTCCCTGCGGTTGGGGGTAACCGGCCTCTCCCGCTCGGGCAAGACGGTGTTCATCACCGCGCTCGTGCACAATCTGCTGCATGGCGGCAGACTGCCTCTGTTCGATCCCCAAGCGGAACAGCGCATCATCCGCGCCTATCTGGAGCCGCAGCCCGACGATGCTGTGCCCCGCTTCGCCTATGAGGATCATGTAGAGGCTTTGATCGGCAAGGACCGCCACTGGCCGGAAAGCACCCGCCGCATGAGCCAGCTGCGGCTCACGGTCGAGTTCCTGCCGCGTGGTCAGCTTGCCCGCCGGCTCGGCCGCAACCGGCTGCACATCGATATCGTGGATTATCCCGGCGAATGGCTGCTCGACCTGCCCCTGCTCGATCTGAGCTACGAGGCTTGGTCGGCCGAGATGATCGCCGCAAGCCGCCGTCCCACCACCAGCGCCCACGCCGGCGAGTGGCATGCGCTGCTCACCGCGCGCGACCCGCAAAGCCCGGCCGATGAGCCCCTGGCCGTGAAGTCCGCCGACGCCTTCCGCCGCTTTCTCATCGCTTGTCGTGACGACCAGGTCGCCCTCTCCTTCCTGCCGCCCGGCCGGTTTCTCATGCCAGGCGATCTCGAGGGCTCGCCCCTGCTCACCTTCGCGCCTCTCGACGTGCCGTCGGAGGGAACCCCGCCCAAGGGCTCCTATTGGGCCATGATGGCGCGCCGCTATGACGCCTATGTGCGCCATGTCGTGCGGCCGTTCTTTCGCGAGCACTTCTCCCGTCTCGACCGGCAGATCGTGCTGATGGACGCGCTCGCCGCCCTCAATGCCGGGGCGGAGGCGGTGAGCGATCTCGGCCGGGCGCTCACCGATGTGCTCCTGGCGTTCCGTCACGGCCGCGCCAACCCGCTCGCCAGCATGTTCGGCCGCCGCATCGACCGCATCATGATCGCGGCCACCAAGGCGGACTATCTCCACCATACCAGCCACGATCGGCTGGAGGCGATCGCCAGCCGGCTGGTGCAGAAGGCCACCGAGCACGCCGCGTTCGCCGGCGCCGATGTCGAGGTGACCGCGCTTGCCGCGATACGCGCTACCCGCGAGGCGGAGATCCTGGAGGACGGCGAGCGGCTGCCCTGCATCGTCGGCGTGCCCCAGGCCGGCGAGCGGCTGGGCAACGAGTATTTCGACGGCGAGCGCGAGGCGGCGATCTTTCCCGGCGACCTGCCGGACAATCCCGATGACGCCTTGGCCGGTGCCGTCGAGGGCCAGGTCCGCTTCATCCGCTTTCGGCCGCCAATGATCGACGCGAGTCGTTGGGACCTCGGGCCCAGCTTTCCGCATATCCGGCTCGACCGCACGCTCAACTTCCTGCTGTCGGACTTCCTGGCATGAGCCGAGACGATACAGCGCCGCCGCGGCCGGTGCGGCAGCCCAGGGTGTTCACAGCACCGCCGCCGCCACCCCCGCCGCCTCCGCCTTCCGAACAGCCGGAGGTGCTGCGGCACCTCGCGGGACGGCGCAAAGGCATCCGTTGGGGCGCGCTGTTCCTGTCGTCCGTCGGCGGCCTGATCACCATGGCCATCGGCTATTCCGCCTACCGGTTTGTCGAAGACCTGTTCGCCCGCCAGGATTGGCTCGGCTGGCTGGCTTTTTCTCTCGCCGTGCTGGCGGGGGTCGCCGCGATCAGCATCATACTGCGCGAGATCTGGGGCCTTTCCCGCCTGGCCAAGATGGGCGAGATCCGCACCATTGCCGAGCGCGCCATCCGCCAGGACAGTGCGAGCGATGCCGCGAGCACCGTCGGCAGCCTGCGGAGCCTCTATTCCGGTCGGCGCGACATGGCCCAGGCCCTCACGAGCTTTGCTGAATATGACCGCGAGATCATGGACCCGCGCGACCGGGTGAAGCTCGCCGAACGCATGCTGATGTCCGAGCTCGACCGCGATGCGGCCGGCCTCATCGCCCGCTCGGCCCGGCGCATCTCGATCCTCACCGCGGTCACGCCCGCAGCCGTGCTCGACGTGCTGTTCGTGGGCGCCCAGAACCTGGTCATGCTGCGCGGGCTCGCCACCCTCTACGGCGCCCGGCCCCACCTCCTCGGCACCATCAAGCTCACCCGCATGGTGGTGACCCATTTGGCCGTCACGGGATCGATCGCCTTCTCCGACACGGTGCTGCAGCACATCATTGGCCGCGGCATTGCGGGGCGTATCTCGGCGAGGCTGGGTGAAGGCGCGGTCAACGGCATCATGACGGCCCGCATCGGCCTTGCCGCCATGGACGTGGTGCGGCCGCTCCCGTTCGAGACCCTGCGCCGGCCCAGCCTGTCCAGCATTGCCGGCCGCATCGGCGATGTCGCCGGCACCCCCGACGAGGACGGGCCGGAACAGTCCCAGGATGCGACGCCCCACGGCACCCAGCCCCAAGGCCCGGCCGCCGGCGCCCTTGTCGAGCGCGATGCTTCCAGGATACCTTGACCTCCATGTTCGTGAATTTCTTCACCAGCCTCAAGGCCGCCGGCGTGCCGGTCTCGCTTCGCGAATATCTGACGCTGATGGAAGCGTTGGATGCGGGCTGCACTGAATATCGCGTGGAGGATTTCTACTATCTCTCCCGCAGCACCCTGGTGAAGGACGAGCGCAACTTCGACCGCTTCGACAAGGTGTTTGGCCATGTCTTCAAGGGCATCGACTTCATCCCCGAGGATGCGATCGCCCATATTCCCGAGGAATGGCTGACCAAGCTCAACGAGAAATACCTCACCGACGAGGAGAAGGCGCTGATCGAAAGCCTCGGCGGCTGGGACAAGATCATGGAGGAGCTGAAGAAGCGGCTCGAGGAGCAGAAGGGCCGGCACCAGGGCGGCAGCAAATGGATCGGCACCGCCGGCACCTCTCCCTTCGGCGCCTATGGCTACAACCCGGAAGGGGTGCGCATCGGGCAGGATGGAAACCGCAATAACCGCGCCATCAAGGTATGGGACAAGCGCGAGTTCCGCGACCTCGACGACACGGTCGAGCTCGGCACCCGCAACATCAAGATCGCCCTGAGGCGCCTGCGCAAATTCGCCCGCACCGGGGCGGCGGAGGAGCTCAATCTCGACGGCACCATCCACGCGACGGCCCGCAAGGGCTATCTCGACCTGAATTTCGTGCCCGAGCGCCACAATGCGGTGAAGGTGCTGATCTTCTTCGACGTGGGCGGTTCCATGGACCCCCATGTCGCGCTCTGCGAGGAGCTGTTCTCGGCAGTGCGCACCGAGTTCAAGCATCTCGAATATTTCTACTTCCACAATTGCCTCTACGAGACCGTGTGGAAGGATAATCGCCGCCGCCATGTGGAGCGCATCGCCACCTGGGACGTGCTCAACACCTATCCCGCCGACTACAAGGTGATCTTCGTCGGCGATGCCTCCATGAGCCCCTATGAGGTCACCCATCCCGGCGGCTCGGTCGAGCACATGAACCCGGAAGCCGGCGCGGTGTGGCTGCAGCGGGTGCTCGACATCTACCCCAAGGCGGTCTGGCTCAATCCGACGAACGAGAACTACTGGGGCTATACGCCATCCATCAGCCTCATCCAGCGCCTGTTCGGCGAGCGTATGTACCCGCTGACCTTGGAAGGGCTGGACGAAGCCATGCGCGAGCTCTCGCGCTGACGGAACGCCTCAGCCGCTCTCGCCCAGCGACACGAGCCTCGCTAAACTGTCGTTCAAATCAGCCGATGGCGAGGGACAAAGAATGGCAACGACGCTCGTCCGCTCGAATGACCCGCTCCTACAACCGTACCAGCTCAAGCACCTCACCCTCAAAAACCGCATCATCTCCACCGCCCACGAACCCAATTACCACGATGGTAACGGCATGCCGGGCGAGCGCTACCGGCTTTATCACGTGGAGAAGGCCAAGGGCGGCATCGCCATGACCATGACCGCGGGCTCGGCCTCCGTCGCCCGCGACAGCCCGCCCGCCTTCGGCAACCTGCTCGCCTACAGGGACGAGATCGTGCCCCATCTGCGCCGGCTCGCCGATGATTGTCACGAGCATGGCTGCGCGGTGATGATCCAGCTCACCCATCTCGGCCGCCGCACCGGCTGGAACAAGGCGGACTGGCTGCCGGTGCTCGCCCCCTCCCCCGTGCGCGAGCCGGCGCACCGGGCCTTCCCCAAGACCATCGAGGACTGGGACATCGAACGGATCATCGCCGATTACGCCGGCGCCGCCCAGCGCATGCAGGCCGCTGGCCTGGATGGCATCGAGTTCGAGGCCTATGGCCATCTGCTCGACCAGTTCTGGTCGCCCGCCACCAACAAGCGCCATGACGATTATGGCGGCAGCATCGACAACCGCCTGCGTTTCACCTACCGGGTGCTGGATGCCGTGCGCGAGGCGGTCGGGCCCGATTTCATTGTCGGCTTGAGGCTGGTTGTCGACGAGGACTGGCGCCAAGGCCTCACCCGCGAGGAGGGGCTGGAGATTGCCCGCCGTCTGATCGGCACCGGCCAGATCGATTTCCTCAACGTGATCCG
The DNA here is from genome assembly GCF_005281615.1 of Rhodoligotrophos defluvii. Classification (NCBI taxonomy): domain Bacteria; kingdom Pseudomonadati; phylum Pseudomonadota; class Alphaproteobacteria; order Hyphomicrobiales; family Rhodoligotrophaceae; genus Rhodoligotrophos; species Rhodoligotrophos defluvii. Next base: position 594,347 of record NZ_SZZM01000003.1, read on the forward strand.
CGGCCATATCGACAGCGACCCCGCCCTGACCAAGGTCATCCCCGTACATGGCATGCGCGCGGCGCCCCATCTCGATTTTGCCGGCGAGGTGAAAGCAGCAACCAAGTTCCCAGTCTTCCATGCCGCCCGCATCAGCGACGTGGCCACGGCCAGGCACGCCGTGGCCTCGGGCAAGCTCGACCTGGTCGGAATGACTCGCGCCCATATCGCCGATCCGCACATCGTGCGGAAGATCGAGCAGGGCCGCGAGCACGAGATCCGTCCATGCGTCGGCGCGACCTACTGCCTGGACCGCATCTACGAGGCCGGCGAAGCGCTGTGCATTCACAATGCCGCCACGGGCCGCGAGGCCACCATGCCTCACGTCATTCCGCCAGCCGAAAAACGCGGGCTGAAGGCGGTGGTGGTGGGCGCAGGTCCTGCCGGCCTGGAGGCAGCGCGCGTGCTGGCCGAGCGCGGCCATGCCGTCACTCTGTTCGAGGCGGCCGACAAGCCGGGCGGGCAGATCCGGCTCATCGCCCAGCTGGCCCGCCGCAAGGAATTCATCGGCATCGTCGACTGGCGCATGGCTCGCCTGGAGGCGCTTGGGATCGCCATGCGCTTCAACCACTTGGCCGATACTGTCGATGTTCTGGCGCAAGACCCCGACCTCGTGATCGTCGCAACTGGCGGCTTGCCCCAGCACCCGCCGATCGAACAAGGCGGCGACCTGGCGGTGTCCACCTGGGACATCCTGTCAGGCGACGTGAAACCGGCCGAAGAGGTGCTGCTTTACGACGACAACGGCGCCCATCCCGGGCTCACCGCCGCCCAGTTCCTGGTCGAGCAGGGCGCATCCCTCGAGCTGGTGACGCCGGAGCGCATGTTCTTCCCCGATGTGGGCGGCATGAATCTCGTGCCTTATCTCGCCGCGCTGCAGCGGCACGGCGCGCGGCTGACCATTGGCACCACCGTCCGCGCGATCCGCCGCGAGGGCAACAAGCTCGCCGTGGCCCTCGCCAGCGACTATGCCGAGCAGGACATTGGCGAGCGGCTGGTCGACCAGGTGGTCGTGGAGCATGGAACCCTGCCCCTCGACGAGCTCTACTTCACCCTCAAGGACCGCTCCGTGAACCGCGGTGCGGTGGATTACGATGCGCTGATCTCCGGTCACCCGCAGGCGATCCGCAGCAATCCACAGGGATCCTTTCAGCTGTTCCGCATCGGCGATGCGGTCGCCTCCCGCAATATTCACGCCGCCATCTATGATGCGCTCAGGCTGTGCAAGGATCTATGAGTCCTTGCAGCGCGTGCGAATCTACGCCGCCCGTGGCGGAGAAGAGATGAGCCGCTCGGTAATCGGCTTGATCTCCTCGGGCCCGAAATTGCCGATCAGCGCGAGAATGGCGGCGAGATCCTCGCTCATGCGCCCTTTGCCGCGCCGCACCGCCGCCTCGACCAGTTCGTGGGCGAAGGCGTTGCCGTCCCCATCGCCGCTGATGCCGCATTCCAGTGCCAGCTGCAGCAGCTCGCGGCAAGGATCGGGCAGCTGCGCCTGCTCGCATATGATTGCAAGCCCGGCGGCATTGCCCGTGGCCAGCACATTGGCCACGTGCCGGCGCGGCATGCCGGCCAGCTGGGTGAGTGCTTCGATGACAAAATCAATCTCGCCATGGCAGATCGCGCGGCACACCAGCGACCCCGTCAACAGCCGGTTGGCAGAGAGATAGCGCACCATCGCCTCCAGATCGGCCGCATCGAGCCCATGGGCGATCTGCAGGAAGGTGTGGTCTTCCGCTTCCGACACGAGCTCGTCCAAACGGCTGTCGTCGACCCAGCCCTGCCGCGCCAGCACCACCTTGACCCGGTCGTTGTTGATCTGAGCGAGCTTAATGCGGATCTCCACCGGCAGGTCCTGACGCCGCCGCATCGCTTCGCACACGGAGGTCACCGAGGCAAAGCGCGCCATGATCGTGCGGTAGCCCTCCACCGGAATAGTGACCTTGTCGTTCTTCAGAAGCTCCCGGCAGACCTTGGCCGAGCCGAACTTGATAAGCACGGCAAGCGCATGGCGCGGCAAGTTCTGGCGGCGCGCAATCGCGCACAGGCGCGCGTCATCGCCAATCCGGGCGACGGCCACCAGCGTGCCGTCGCTCAGTCCCGGGCAGGACGACAGGAAAGGCAGTGCGATCTCGTCCTCGTCCGCTGCAATCGCAAAAGCGATATCCGGAGGCACGCTGGGCGCAAGTTCCAGCTCCTGGGCAATGGCGCGGCGAACCGTAATGGCTTCGTCATTGGCGAGCTTCAGCACAATGGGCAGCACGGCATCGCGTTCCGCCTTGGTGTTGGCGTGATTGCAGACGAAGGCCGCAAGCTCGGTCGCAAGCTTCATCCGCTGATAGGGCGATGGATCTTCCGCCACGCGTGTCAAGAAATCGAGGTCCAAACCGATGGCACTCTTTTTCGACATGCGCATCCCCCAGGAGAAATCCTGATTTCGGTAAGTTCATCCGCACTGGGAGAAGATGATTGCAAGCAAGTGTTAAGGAACCGTTTACCTTAACGAAAAGTGCTCATCGCATGGGGCATCGGCCGCGACGCGTGCCCCGGGTCATGCGCCCTCCTGAGTTTGAGCCGCCATGCTGCCGCGCGTGAGCGGCTCACCCCGCGGGTTGACGAGGACGAATTCGCTCTTGGGCGGCGGCGCGGCGCGGCGCGACATGCGATAGAGGGCAAAGGCGCCGATGCCCGCGTAGACCGCCGCCAGATACCCTGGAAAGGCTTGCGGCCCGAACGTGCCCATCACCTGGCCCGCCACCAGCGGTCCTGTAATGGCCCCCACCCCATAGACCAGCACCAGCTTGCCGCTTGCCCCGAGGATCTGATCGGGATCGAGATTGTCGTTGGCGTGAGACAAGGCCACCGAGTAGAGAGGCAGGGCCAGCGCTCCGAACAGGCAAAAGATCACGATCAGCAGGTCGGCGCCGACACGCGCCGCGGGAAAGCAGGCGATGGCGAGCGCAGCCGCGGCGAAGGCCAGCACCGTGAGCACCGTCCGCCGATCCCTGCGGTCGGAAATATAGCCGATGGGAAACTGGGAGAGGATCACGGCCAGCGGCGGCAGCGCCATCAGAATGGAGACCTGCGCCACGGTGAGGCCCGACAGCGTCCCATAAACCGCGCCCATGCTGAAGAAAGCTCCCTGGCCGAGCCCGTTGGCGAAGGCGCAGACCACTCCGAGCGGCGACCGGCGATAGAGCTCGGCAATGCCGACGCCGCGCGGGCGCAGAATGTCGGGCGCGGAGATTCGCACCAGGGTCATCGGCACCATGGCGATCGAGACGAGCGCCGAGACCACCACGAACAGCACGAAACCGCTGGGGCTCGCGATATTCAGCAGAAACTGGCCAAGCCCGATGCAGGAATAGCTCACGATCATATAGACCGAAAGGATCTGGCCGCGGTTCCGGTTGTTGGAAACCGCGTTGAGCCAGCTCTCCGCCACGATGAACAGGCCGGACACACAAAAGCCGACCGCGGCCCGCGTAATGAACCATGAAAGCGGCTCCACCAGCACCGGGAACATGAGCACGGCCGTCGAGGAGATGGACGCAAAGGCCGCAAAGACCCTGATGTGCCCCACATAGGAAATCAGCCGTGGGGTGAAGAAAGAGCCGATCAGCAGCCCCACGGAATAAGCGGACATCACCACGCCCGTCACCGCCGGGCCGAAATGCTCGATCGAAGCCCTCACGCCGAGCAGCGTGCCCTGCAAGCCATTGCCGAGCGAGAGCAGCGCCACCCCGAGAAGGAGCGCCCAAACGGAGCGTACACCGTCCAGAAACATTGGGTCTTCCCGGGTGAAACCTATCCGCTGCTGCGGCCAAGCTATCGAATTGCGCAGATGCCCCCGAACTGCTTCGATACCACCGACGCTTCCCCTGTCGGAAGCGGCTGCCGGCTGCGACAGCTGCCTCTAAGCCGCGACATCGCGGCGCACGATACCGACCTGACGGAGCTTGAAGTCAAGAATATCGGCGTCGAATGGCTGCAGCAGGCACTCGGCCGCGCCCTCCCAGATCGCCTGACCGATCGAAGATGCGCTCGCTTCACGTGCACAAACCAGCACGGCCGGGGACCTGCCGCGGCGAATGCGCTGCAGGCGCTGAAGGAACTCCACGCTGTTCATGGAGCCGAGCGCGTCGGGAAGCATGATGAGATCGGGCATGCGCTGCAGACAAGCCAGAAGCGCCTGCTCCGGCGTTTCCGCATAATCCAGCGAAAAACCATACGTGCTCAGCATCGAGGCCAGTTCGTGCCGAGTGCTCGCCGTGCCTGCGATGATCAAGCAATGGGTCATTCACCTGCTCCCCGAGCGTTCAAGACGCTAACATCAGCACCTCAACGCCCGGGACGAGTCCTAGGGATTGCCTCTTTAATGAAAGGTTAACGGCATATCCACAGGAGACGACGCGATATTTTTTCTTTAAATTCAAAACGATAGTGGCGTGGTTAAAAATCTGTGCAAAACACGAATGTGGAAAAGTCGCGGCAAGGTGCTCATACTCGCCCTCGACTCAACGCCAAGGAAGCGACGACTCACGCGCATCTGCGCGCCTGCAAGAGGACGGGAATGGGTGGACTATATTTCGAGCAGTTTGAGATCGGCCAGGTCTTCAATCATCTGTTGCGGCGCACGGTTACCGAGAGCGACAACATGTTGTTCTCGAACATGACGCTCAACCCACAGCCGCTGCACATCGATCGGCACTTCTGCGAGACGCAGACCGAGTGGGGCCAACCCCTGGTCAACAGCCTCTTCACCCTGGGTCTCATGATCGGCATTTCCGTCAATGACACCACCATCGGCACCACCATCGCCAATCTGGGCATGACCGACGTGCGCTTCCCTCACCCGCTGTTCCACGGCGACACTGTTCATGTGCAGAGCGAGGTGATCGCCAAGCGGGAAAGTAAGTCGCGCCCCGATGCTGGCATAATCGAATTCGAGCATCGCGCCTATAACCAGAATGACGTGCTGGTCGCCACCTGTCGGCGACAGGCCTTCATGCGGAAGGCGCCGCGCCCGGAGGCTTGACCCATGCGCTCATTGCTGTTCGTGCCGGCCGATAGCACCCGCAAGATCGAGAAGGCATTGGCCTGCGGGGCCGATGTGATCATCTTCGACCTCGAGGACTCTGTTGCTGCGGCCGCAAAGCCAGCGGCGCGCGAGCTCCTCCGCGAGACGCTCCAGGGCCTCGCCGACCGCTCCCAGGCGGAGATGCCCCGACTTTACGTCAGGGTGAACGCGCTCGATACCGGCCTCACCGCGGCCGACCTCGAATGCCTCCGCGGCCTGCGGGTGGACGGCATCATGCTGCCCAAAGCCGAGGGTGCCGGCTGCGTGCGCCGCCTCTCGGCCATGATCGGCGGCGTCGAGCCCTCCGACCACCGCGGGGCGACCCGGATCATCGTGGTCGCGACCGAGACGGCGAAAGCCATCTTCGGCCTGCCATCCTATGCCAGCGCCGGCCCGCGGCTTGCGGCGCTGACCTGGGGCGCTGAGGATCTGCGCGCCGACATCGGCGCCCGCGACAACCGCAGCCCCGATGGGCGGCATACCGAGCCATTTCGCCTCGCTCGGTCCTTGTGCCTGTTTGCCGCCGTTGCCGCCGGGGTGGAGCCCATCGATACGGTATTTCCCAACTTCCGCGACGAAGCCGGCTTCAAGCAGGAATGCGATGAAGCCCTGCGCGACGGCTTCACCGGAAAGATGGCCATCCACCCCGACCAGGTGCCGATCATCAACGAGATGTTCTCGCCCTCGCCCCAAGCGGTGGCCCGCGCCCAAGCCATTGTGGATGCCTTTGCCGCGGCCGGCGATGCCGGCGTGATCGGGCTCAACGGCGAGATGCTGGACCGGCCGCACTTGCTGCATGCACAGCGCCTGCTGGCCCGCGCCGGGCGCTGATCTCCACGGCGAACTGCGCGGTTGCTCGGGATATCGGATTCACTTTCTCAACACGGCGACTCTGTTTCTGAAAGTCCCGTGCCAAGGCCTTGCAACGACTCGCATTCCAAGCGTTTTCGAACCAAATGCTCAAGAGCGACAGCGTTTTAGAGTATTTTCGAGCGAAGTGGGTACCGGTTCGCGTGAAGAAAACGCGACCAGGCAAAACCTGGAATGCTTCCGCGATTCGAAGAAGAGCGGAAGCGCTCTAGAGGTCGCGCACCTCGAGCACCCCGGGTATGGCTTTGATCGCCGCCTTGATCTGGGGCGTCACCGTGAACCGGTTGCCGAGCGCGATCTCGATTTCGCGCGAGGCATCCACCAGCACCCTGAGACGGACCGGCGCCCGCCCGCCATTGGTCAATCGCGCTGCCAGGCTATCGACCGAAACGGTCTCCCGGACGGCGATCTCGAGCCCTAGGCTCATATTCGCCGCCGCCTTGTCCAGCGGCTCGACTGCGAGCAGCCGCAGCCTCAAGTCGTCCCCGTCGGACTCCGCCTCCACCCGCAGCAGCACCGCGCTTCCCGGCTCCAACAAATCGCGCATCTGGCTGAGCTGGTCCGAAAACACCACCGCCTCGAACTGGCCGGTCGGGTCCGAAAAGCCGACGAAGGCGAACCGGTTGCCGCTCTTCGAGCGCCGCTCCTGCCGATAGGTGACGGTGCCCGCCAGCCGACCCGCAGGCGCGCCCTTCGTCTTCACCTTCTCCGCGAACGAGACCCACGTCTCCACGCCGATCTTCGCCAGGGGCGCCATGTAGTCGTCCAGCGGATGACCTGAGAGATAAAAGCCGACCGCGTCGAATTCCTGGGAAAGCTGCTCCATCGGCAGCCACGGCTCGACCTGCGGCAGCGGCACGTCGATCGCATCGGCCCCGCCGCCGGCAAACAGGTCATTCTGGCCGGAAGCCGCATCCTCCGCGGTGCGCTCCGCCATGGACATGATCGCATCGAGCCCCGCCAGGAGCTGCGCGCGGTTCGGATTGAACACGCTGAGCGCGCCGGCGCGGACCATGCTCTCCAGTGCCCGCCGGGTCACCACCCGCGGGTCGATGCGCTGCACGAAATCGGCAAGGCTGGTGAACGGCCCGCCCTCGCTTCTCAGCCGCACGATATGCTCGACCACCCCGCGGCCGACATTCTTGAGCGCCGCGAGGGAATAGCGGATGCGGCCGTCCTTCACCACGAAGTCCACGTCCGATTCATTGATGTCGGGCGGATCGATCTTGACCTTCAGCCGCTGCGCCTCCCGGCGGAACAGGTCGAGCTTGTCGGTGTTGCCCACGTCCAGGCTCATGGACGCCGCGAGGAACTCGACGGGATAATTCGCCTTGAGGTAGGCGGTCTGATAGGCGATCAGCCCGTAGCAGGCGGAATGGGACTTGTTGAAGCCATAGCCCGCAAACTTGGCCACCAGCTCGAAGATGAACTCGGCCTGCGCCTTGTCCACGCCCTTGGCGACCGCGCCTTCGACGAAGCGGGCCTTCTGCTGGTCCATCTCCGCCTTGATCTTCTTGCCCATGGCGCGGCGCAGGAGGTCGGCCTCGCCCAGGGAATAGCCGGAGAGCACCTGGGCGATCTGCATCACCTGTTCTTGGTAGATGATGACGCCGTAAGTGTCCGCGGTGATCGGCGTCACGGTCTCGTGCAGGAATTCCGGCGCCTCCTCGCCGTGCTTGGCGGCGAGATACTTCGGAATGTTGTCCATCGGCCCCGGCCGATAGAGCGCCACCAGCGCGATGATGTCTTCGAGCACGCTCGGCTGCGCCTTGCGCAGCAGGTCCTTGAAACCCGAGCTTTCCAGCTGGAACACGCCGACCGTATCGCCCTGGCTCAGCATGCGGTACGTATTGGTGTCGTCGAAGGGGATGCGGTCGAGGTCGAAATCGGGCGCGCGGCGCTGGATGAGCGCGCATGCCTTCTGCAGCACGGTCAGCGTCTTGAGGCCGAGGAAGTCGAACTTCACCAGGCCCGCCTGCTCCACCCATTTCATGTTGAACTGGGTCACGAGCATGTCGGAGCGGGGATCGCGGTAAAGCGGCACCAGCTCTTGTAAGGGCCGGTCGCCGATCACCACGCCCGCCGCATGGGTCGAGGCATGCCGATAGAGGCCTTCGAGCTTCTGACCGATCTCCAGCATGGCGCGCACGGTCTCGTCCTTGTCGCGCTCCTCCTGCAGGCGCGGCTCGCCGTCGATCGCATCCTTAAGGCTGATCGGATTGGCCGGGTTGTTGGGGATCAGCTTGCACAGCCGGTCGACCTGCCCATAGGGCATCTGCAGCACGCGGCCCACGTCGCGGCACACGGCGCGCGCCTGCAGCTTGCCGAAGGTGATGATCTGCGCGACCTGATCGCGACCGTATTTCTGCTGCACATAGGCGATCACCTCATCCCGCCGCTCCTGGCAGAAGTCGATGTCGAAATCCGGCATCGACACGCGTTCCGGGTTGAGGAAGCGCTCGAACAGCAGGTTGAAGCGCAGCGGGTCCAGGTCCGTGATGGTGAGCGCCCAGGCCACGAGCGAGCCCGCGCCCGAGCCGCGGCCCGGTCCGACCGGAATGCCGCGCGATTTCGCCCACTTGATGAAGTCGGCAACGATCAGGAAGTAGCCCGGGAATTGCATCCCCACGATCACGTCGAGCTCGAACTCCAGGCGTTCCCAGTATTCCTGCTCGGTGTGCCCCTCCGCGAGCCCATGGCGCGCGAGCCGGTTTCGCAGGCCTGCCCGCGCCTGGACCCGCAGCTCCTCCGCCTCGTCTCTCACCTCGCCGCTGTCCGTGGAATAACGCGGCAGGATCGGCGCACGCCCTTTCGGCATGAAGGCGCAGCGGCGGGCAATCTCCACGGTGCTGGCGATCGCCTCAGGGATATCGGCAAACAGGGCGGCCATTTCCGCGGGCGACTTGAAATAATGCTCCGGGGTGAGGCGGCGGCGGTCCTCGGTCACGAGCACCGTGCCCTCGGCGATGCAGATCAGCGCGTCATGAGCCGCCGCATCGTCCGGCGTGGCGAAGAACGGCTCGTTGGTCGCCACCACCGGAAGGTCCAGATCATAGGCAAGCCCGACGAGGTCCGGCTCGGCGATCCGCTCCTCGTCCATCCCGTGCCGCTGCAGCTCCACATAGAGCCGATCGCCGAACATCGCGACGAGCTGGTCGAGCCGCTGCTGCGCGAGCTCCCCATTGCCCGCCACCAAGGCTTCGTTCACCGGCCCGCGCGGCCCGCCGGTGAGGCAGATCAGCCCTTCCGCGTGATCGGCCAGCAGCGCGAGCTTCACGTGCGCGCTATGGGCGTCCGCCGTATCGAGGAAGGCGCGGCTCGACAGCACCATGAGGTTGCGATATCCCTCGGCGCTCTTGGCCAGGAGCGCCAGGATGGGCAGCGGCTTGGCCATGCCGTTGCCGCGCGGTCCGCGGTCGGACGCGTCCTCGAAGTCGACATTCAGGCTGATGCCGACGATGGGCTGGATGCCGGCGCCCGCCATGGCGCTTGCAAATTCCAGCGCGCCGAACAGGTTGTTGCTATCGGTCAGCGCCAGTGCGGGCATCCGCATGCTCTTGCACAGACCGGCGAGCCGTTTGACCGGCAACGCCCCTTCGAGCAGCGAATAGGCGGAATGCGCACGCAGATGGACGAAGGGAACGGCGGCAGGCTCGGCAGTCATGGGCCGCATATTAACCAGAGCGCCCCGAGAGACGAATTTGTTTTTGCCATTTTCCCAGGCCATATTGCATGGTGATTAGAGGGCCCTTGTCACGGCTGCCCTTCCCGCCAAAAAGCGATTTTACAAGGATGCTTGTGCACCACACGCCGCTCATCACGACGCTCGTGGGGAGCCTTGTCTTGGCTTTCCTGCTTGGCGCCCTTGCCAACAGGCTCAGGGTGTCGCCGCTGGTCGGCTATCTCATCGCCGGCATCATGTCGGGCCCGTTCACGCCCGGCTTCGTGGCGGACCTGCAGATGGCGACCGAGCTGGCGGAAATCGGTGTCATCCTGCTGATGTTCGGTGTCGGCCTCCATTTCTCCTTCAAGGACCTGATGTCGGTGCGCGCCATTGCGGTCCCGGGTGCCCTCGCCCAGATCGCCATCGCAACCCTCCTGGGCATTGGCCTTGGCAGTCTCATGGGCTGGAAGTTGGGCGCCGGTCTCGTGTTCGGGCTGGCCTTGTCGGTCGCCTCGACGGTGGTGCTGCTGCGCGCGCTGCAGGAGCGCCGATTGATCGAAACCGAACGCGGCCGAATCGCCGTCGGCTGGCTGATCGTCGAAGATCTGGCCATGGTGCTCACCCTCGTGCTGCTGCCCGCCATAGCCGGCCTGTTGATCAGCCTGGAAGGAGGCGAGACCGGCGCGCGCGCCCCGCTGCGCTCCCGCGACATTCTCGAGACCGTCGCGATCACCTTGGGCAAAGTGGCGGCTTTCGTGGCGCTCATGTTGATTGTCGGCCGGCGCGCCGTGCCCTGGCTGCTGCACCGCATCGCGCATATGGGCTCGCGCGAGCTCTTCCGGCTGGCGGTGCTCGCCATCTCGCTCGGCGTCGCCTATGGCGCGACCACCCTGTTCGGTGTGTCCTTCGCCCTGGGCGCCTTCTTTGCCGGCATGGTGCTGAGCGAGTCGGAGCTCTCCCATAGGGCGGCGGAAGAGACGCTGCCCTTGCGCGATGCCTTCGCGGTGCTGTTCTTCGTATCGGTCGGCATGCTGTTCGACCCGATGATCATCATCCGCGACCCGCTGCCGGTCATCGCGACCTTCCTCATCATCGTGCTCGGCAAGTCGATCGGCGCCTTCGCTATCATGCGCGTCTTCAACTATCCGGTGCCGACCGCGCTGATGATCTCGGCCAGCCTCGCCCAGATCGGGGAATTCTCGTTCATTCTGGCGGCCTTGGGCGTCAACTTGAACCTCTTGCCCGAAGAAGGGCGCGATCTGATCCTGGCCGGCGCCATCCTCTCCATCCTGGCCAATCCGCTGTTCTTCGCCGCGATCGACCGCTGGGGGCCACGCCTCGAAGCGCGCCTGGAGGCACGCCGCGGCCGGCGCATGGCCGCGCCGGAGACGAGCGCGCCGGCCGCGACGGCAGGGCCCGCGC